>JAJQBO010000211.1 GCA_021203245.1 Planctomycetaceae bacterium | reverse complement strand
GTATACTAGTAGTATATGTAAAAATTTTTCATAGTCAAGATTTTTTCAGTAAATTATTTGACTTTGTAAATTTTTTACATAAAATGATTTGTATACGCGATCCACGAAATCCGCTACCATCATCGAATCGCCGCCTAACCTTTTATTCTATCGGGCGCCAGCCACCTTCTTCCCTTAATGGGGGCCATCCATGCATGATGTTGCTGTTATCGGCGCGGGAGTCGTCGGCTCGGCGGTGGCGCGCGAATTGTCCCGCTATACGCTTGACGTCGTCGTCTTTGAAAAAGGCTCCAACGTCGCCTCCGGCGCGTCCAAGGCCAACAGCGGCATCGTCCACGCCGGTTACGACGCCAAAACCGGGTCACTGAAGGCCCGCTTCAACCTCGCCGGCAACCCCCTTTTCGACGCCCTCTCCCGGGAACTGGATTTCCCCTTCCGCCGTAACGGCTCGCTCATTCTCGGCTTTGGCGAGAACGACGTCGAGCGCCTGGAGGAACTGCTGGAACGGGGGCGGGTTAACGGCGTGCACAGCCTAGAGATGCTGAATCAGGCGCGGGTGCGCGAACTCGAACCCAACATCAGCGACACCGTCACCCATGCCCTGCACGCCCCCACCGGCGGTATCGTCTGCCCCTACGAAATGACCATCGCCTTTGCCGAAAACGCCGTCACCAACGGCGTCCGTTTCCATCTCGGCTGCGACGTCCTGGCGGTGGAAAAGGATGGGGGCATTTCCGCATCCACACGCCGCAGGGGGACCATGTCAGCAGGGTCGTCGTCAACGCGGCCGGGCTGCACGCCGACGCCATCAACAATATGCTGAGCGCCGAAAAAATCCGCATCACCCCGCGCCGGGGCGAGTATTGCCTGCTCGACCGGAGCGACGGCGGCCTTGCCCGCCATACCCTGTTCCAGCTGCCGGGAAAGATGGGCAAGGGCGTGCTCGTCACCCCCACCGTCGACGGCAATATCCTTCTCGGGCCGACCTCCGAAGATATCGACGACAAAACCGACAAGAGCACCACCGGCACGGGCCTGGCGTATGTGCTCGAGCAGGCGTCGCGGGACATCCGCCACCTGCCGCTGAACCGGATTATCACCACTTTCGCCGGCCTGCGGGCCCACAGCGTGGACGACGATTTTATCATCGGGCCCAGCCCCGACGTCGAAGGCCTGGTCAACGTGGCGGGCATCGAGTCGCCTGGCCTGACCAGCGCGCCCGCCATCGCCATGGCGGTGGAAGAAATGGTGACGGATCTGCTGGCTCCCAGGCCCAATCCGAAGTTCAATCCTGTCCGCAAGGCCCCGCCTCGTTTCCGCCATCTGAACAACGAGGAACGGAGTCTGCTTATAGCCCAGAACCCGGACTACGGCCGCATCGTCTGCCGCTGCGAAAACGTCACCAGGGCGGAGGTGGTGGCGGTGCTGCGTTCCCCCCTTGGCGTCCGCGACCTCGACGCCATCAAACGGCGCACCCGGGTCGGCATGGGCCGGTGCCAGTCGGGCTTTTGCGTGATGCGGCTTCCGGAAATCCTTTTCGAGGAGTTGGGGCTTCAGCCTACGGAAATCTGCAAATCCGGCGCAGGTAGCGCCATCCTGCTCCAGCCGAACAAGACCGGTTTATAAAGGATCAGCATGCACACACCTGAAGTGGTGGTGATCGGCGGCGGGCCCGCCGGAATGGCGGCGGCCTTGGGCGCGTGGGACGAGGGCGCGCGCGACATTCTGATTATCGAACGCGAGGAAAGCCTCGGCGGCATACTTAATCAATGCATCCATAACGGCTTTGGCCTGCACCGGTTCAAGGAGGAACTGACCGGACCGGAATATGCCGAGCGCTATTCAACCCGGGTGCGGGAGTTGGGCATCGCTTTCTGGACCGAGACGATGGTCATCGACATGAGTCCCGACCGGGTCCTCACCGCCGTCAACGCGAACGGCGTCCACCAGCTCACGCCCCGCGCGGTCGTCCTGGCCATGGGGTGCCGGGAGCGTGCCCGCGGCGCGCTTGCCATTCCCGGGAGCCGGCCGGCGGGGGTGATGACGGCGGGCACGGCCCAGAAGTTCGTCAACCTGGACGGCTATCTGCCGGGCAAGAGCATCGTCATCCTCGGTTCGGGCGGCATCGGCCTCATCATGGCGAGGCGCATGCGCATTGAAGGAGCCGAGGTCAAAGCGGTGGTGGAACTCATGCCGTACTCGGGCGGGCTGAAGCGCAACATCGTGCAATGCCTCGACGACTTCGACATCCCGCTCCTGCTGTCGCACACGGTGACGCGCATCGCCGGTGAGAACCGGGTGGAAAGCGTCACCATCGCCCGGGTCGACGCCCAGCGCCGCCCCGTGCCTGGCACCGAGCAGGAGATCGCCTGCGACGCCCTTTTCCTCTCCGTCGG
The DNA here is from genome assembly GCA_021203245.1 of Planctomycetaceae bacterium. Taxonomy (GTDB): domain Bacteria; phylum Planctomycetota; class SZUA-567; order SZUA-567; family SZUA-567; genus JAJBSZ01. The sequence continues at coordinate 2,916 of JAJQBO010000211.1, read as the reverse complement.
TCTGCTGCCGGAAAACGAACTGTCGCGCGAGGCAGGCATCGCTCTCAGCCCGGTCACCGGCGGCGCATTTGTCGGCGAAAGCTTTCAAACCAGCCTCGTCGGCGTATTCGCCTGCGGCAACGCGCTCCATGTGCACGACCTGGTGGATTACGTCTCGGCCGAGAGCGACGTGGCGGGCAGGAACGCCGCCAGGCATGCGGCCGGCCAGTCGTTCCCGCTGGACGGCATCCCGATCGCGACCGAAGGCGGCGTGCGCTACTGCGTGCCGTCCTGCGTCAATCCGGCGCGGGTCGGGCGGGAGGTGACGCTGCGCTTTCGCGTCGGCGACGTTTACAGAAATAAGCGGGTTTCCGTCTATCTGGACGACGAGCGGGTCCACACGGCGGTCAAGCGCATCCTGACCCCCGGCGAGATGGAGACGGTGACGCTGCCTGGCGGCGTCTTCGCCGCCCGTCCCGAAGCGTCCCGCCTCCTGGTGACAATCGAGGAAAAAGCATGACGAAAACGCTGACGTGCATAAACTGCCCTCTGGGCTGCACCCTGGAAGTGACGACCGACCAAGCGGGGACGATTGTCTCCGTCAGCGGCAACCAATGCATACGCGGCGTCGCCTATGCCACGATGGAACTGACCAATCCCACCCGCGTCCTCACCACGACCGTGCGTATCGAGGGCGCGGACATCGCCATGGTGCCTATCAAGACGGCGGCGGCGGTGCCGAAGGGGCTTGTCATGGCCATCGCCGCCTCGCTGAAGGACACGGTCCTGCGCGCGCCGGTGGCGCGGGGCATGGTGGTGACGCACGACGCGTGCGGCACCGGCGTGGATGTCGTCGTCACCCGCACCGTTCCGGCGAAGGCGCCTGCTGGCGAGAACCCGCCGGATGACGGCATGCGCCACTCTGGCCTCGTACCCCGCAGCACGACAAAAAGGTGAGGAGACGGCATGAGCCACTACCTAATGGCCCTGGATCAGGGAACCACCAGTTCGCGGTGCATCATCTTCGACAAAGGCGGCACCCTGCACGGCTCGGCCCAAATGGAGCTGCAGCAGATCTACCCCCAGCCCGGCTGGGTCGAGCAGGATCCCATGGAAATCTGGTCGACGCAACTGGCTGTCCTCACCGAGGCCAAGGCGCGGAGCAATACCGACAGCGCCGATATCGCCGCCATCGGCATCACCAACCAGCGCGAGACCACCGTCATCTGGGACAAGCGGGACGGCGTGCCTGTCTACAACGCCATCGTCTGGCAGTGCCGCCGCACAGCCGATTTCTGCGTCGACCTGCGGGAACGCGGTTTGGAAAAAACCGTCCGCGACAAGACCGGCCTTCCTATTGACGCCTATTTTTCCGCCACGAAAATCCGCTGGATACTCGACAACGTCGACGGGACGCGCGCCAAGGCCGAGGCCGGGCACCTGCTGTTCGGCACAGTCGACACCTGGCTGGTGTGGCAGCTCACCCGGGGCAACAAACACGTCACCGACTATACCAACGCCTCCCGCACCATGCTCTTCAACATCCACACGCTGGAGTGGGACGCGGACCTGCTGGCGGCGCTGGACATTCCCGCCTCCATGCTTCCCGAGGTAAAACCGTCCAGCCATATCTACGGCACCACCTGCAGAAAAGTCCTGGGCGACGAGATCCCGCTGGCGGGCATCGCCGGCGACCAGCAGGCGGCCTTGTTCGGCCAGTGTTGTCACGAGGTGGGCACGGTCAAGAATACGTACGGAACCGGCTGTTTCATTCTTATGAACACAGGGAACAAGGCGATGCAATCCAGCCACGGCCTCTTGACCACCGTCGCCTGGGGAATTGGCGACGAGGTGGTGTATGCGCTGGAGGGCAGCGTTTTTATCGCCGGCGCGGCAATCCAGTGGCTGCGCGACGGGCTGCGCATGATCGCCAACGCCGCCTTCACCGAGGCCTACGCCCGGAAGGTCAAGGACTGCAACGGCGTCTATGTCGTGCCCGCTTTCGCCGGGCTGGGCACGCCCTATTGGGACCAGCACGCGCGGGGCATTATCGTCGGGCTGACGCGCGGGGTGGAAAAGGAACATTTTATCCGCGCCACCCTTGAATCGCTGGCCTACCAGAGCTACGACGTCATCAAGGCGATGGAGGCGGACGCGGGGACGGAGATCAAGGTGCTCCGGGTGGACGGGGGCGCTTCGGTGAACAATTTCCTCATGCAGTTCCAGGCCGATATCCTCGACGTGGAGGTGGTCCGTCCCGCCGTGGTGGAGACGACCGCCTTGGGCGCGGCGTATTTGGCCGGTCTGGCGGTGGGGTTTTACGCCGATACGGCCGACATCTTCAAAGAGGCCAAGGCCGACAGGGAATTTCACCCTTCCATCGACGCGGCGACGCGGGAAGCGATGCTTGCCGGCTGGAAGGACGCTGTCCAGCGCTGTTTCGGCCAGCCGAAACGGGGATGACGGCTTCACCGCCTCCGAGTTTACAGGTAGCTGCCCGAACCGAGAAGCCCGGCGGCGCTGCCGGACATGGCGGGGAGGTAACGGCTGGCGATGGCGTGGGCTGAGCCCGCACCACTCGACCCCTCGGCAAACAGCCTGCGCTGTTCGACCCGCTGCTGCAGAAATTCCATCATCTCCCGTCTTTCCAGAGCGAGTTCCTCCATTGCCTCGAGTCCGGCCTTGTGCCGTTCCGAGCGGCGCGACCAAAAACTGTTACGGGTATCCGCCATGCCGTCGACATGGATAAAGACGGGAGCCGTACACCATCACCGCGTGTGATTGCGGCGCGGAAGGTTCTGCCGCATCACGGCGTGGCCTCCGCGCCTTTTCGCCCATCCGGACCAAACATGAACGGGCGGAGCCATCGCGGCTCCGCCCGTTTCTCATGTTTGGCCTTTTTTTATCTTATCAAATAATGACTTAGGCAATTAAAAC
>JAJQBO010000167.1 GCA_021203245.1 Planctomycetaceae bacterium | reverse complement strand
GTCGTCGGCAGGGGCGCGGCCGGGTCGCCGGAGGTCCCGCCGAGGTAATCGTCAAGCGAGCCGGTGGTGCCGCCGCGCGGGGTCACGCTGTCGATGGTGGTCTCGGCGCGGGAGAGGATAAACGTCTCCGAAATCGCCTCGCCGACGTTGTCGAAGGTATCGGCGACCGTCACCCGAATTCTCGCTTCCTCGCTTTCGGAACCAAAGGGGAAGGAGATGGTTTCAAACCCGTTCACAGGCAGCCCGGAGCGGAGTTCCTGCCAATTGTCGCCGTTGTCGAGGGAGAGGTAGATGCGCGCGCTCCCCTCCTGGATGTGCGGGTCGTAGGCGGTCCATTCGAGCCGGCGCGAATCGTTCGACAGGACGGTGTTGCGGCCCTCCAGGAACGAGTTCGACAGGGTGACCTGGGGCGGTTCGTTGTCGACGACAAGGATAAACGGCCCTGCCACGCCGATCTGCGGCAGCGGGGTGGCATTGCCGGCTTCGTCGAAGACGACGGGCCAGAGGGGATATTCGCCCGAACCGGGGGCGCGCCAGGTGATGCTCTCGCCCGGGGCGCGCTTGACCGGCACCGATTCGCCGCCGACGCCTGTTTCTTTCACCAGGGTCCAGGTGGCGGAACCGTTGTCCGAGACGTAGAGCGAGTATTCCTTGACGCCGGAACCGGAGTCGCCGTCGGACGCCTGGACGGTGATGGCGTTTTCGAGCCGGTTGGAGCGAAGCGGCTCGACCCCGGTGATGTAGGGCGGGGTGTTATCGATAGCCACGGTGGCGGGGCAATAGGCCACGGCCATGTTGCCGGCGCGGTCCTCGGCGATGAGGCGGAAGTTGTACCGCTCGGAAGCGGGCGGGGTCCAGCTGTAGGTCCCGTTGGCGGGGCGGTTGGTGACGAGGTCGGTCCAGTTTGCGTTGCGGTCGTGGTTGCTGGTGGCGTTGGTAGCGTATTGGATTTTGACCGGCGTCTCGCCGAAATGGTCGTCCGACGATTCCCACGACATGTCGATAAGCTGGCCCCGGCCGAGGATGTCCTGGCGGGGAGCGAGCCAGGCGGCGTTGGGCGGGGTCCGGTCGACGACGATGACCGTTTCGGGCCTGGTTCGCGGCTGCGGTTCGCGTTCACGATTGCCGTAGCGGTCGGTGGCGACGCAGACAAAACCGTAGACGCCTTCGCCCGACACCTCGACCGTCATGGGGGAAATCCGGTCCGGATCTTCGCCATAATACGACCAGGTCGCGCCCATGTCGTCGGAGATGTAAAAATCGACCTTTTGCACCCCATCGGCCACGATATCCCGAAGCGTGTAGCGCAGGTTGAAGCGGGTGAAACGGGTGACCTGTGCGTTGGAGGGAACGGGCCGCGCGAATTCGCCGGCGGAAGCCGCAAGATGGGGCAGTATCGCGGCCAGAAGGAACAGGGCTGTCCGCGTGAAGAAACGTGACATGTGGGTTATCTCCGGGGTAATCAAGGAGCTGTTCCAAAAATCCGACGCTGTCAGAAGCAACGAGCCGTGTCAACATATATTGACGCGCCCACCGCTACAACCGGGGTAAAAATGCTGGAACAATGGTCCGGATAGTAGGTTATCCTGATTCGAAATCGAATGCAAGTGTTTCTAGGCGAAACGGTTCCCCCCGATACGTCCTCCTCCCCGTCTTGGGCCACCCTGTCGAAACGCCTTGCTCTGGCGGTCCGGGCGGCTATAATCCACTTCCACCGGATTTCCGTCGATGGGTCAAGGCGTTTGGCCAGCGGCATTCCTGTCTCCCCGTCAACCTAACCAATGGCGGGAGTTGCACCATGCCGCCCGGAAGACCCGTAGCGGCACAGAAAAAAAATCGTCCGTTCTGGCGGTTTTCTTCGGATTTTCCGGAGTTACGGCAGGTCACGACCCCGTGCGGACACGGGTGGATGGTGTCAGCCGCCATTAATGCCGGTTGCCCGACGGCAGCCATTATTTTGACGAATTTCCCGTCGCGTGCGAGGGAGGCGGTGTGGAAATCGTCATGGAGATAGAAGACTATCCCAGAAGCCTTGTCGCCTGTTTCGTCACAACCCCTTTTGGAGTGCGTATGCGGAAACACCTTTGGTTGATCCTTTTGTTCCTGGCGCTGCTGGCCCTTCCCATCCTGGCAAAAGACGACGCGCCGCGCCCCTCCGTCCCAAGCGCTCCCGCAGTCCGCGATGCCGCGTCCATAGGCGACGGCGACGGGGATGGGGATGACGAGCCCGAATTCGTTTTCCCGGCCCTCGCCGAAGCGTTCCGCGACCACTGCGTCCGCGTTTTTGTCCATGCCCGCTCCGACGACGGCCGCAGCCCCACCACCCTTACCTTCGACGAAGACATCCGCCACGAGCGCCCCACGCCTATCGGCGGCTACTGGTGGGACGACCGGCACGTCGTCATTCCCGACCCCGTCATACAGGACCGTTTTATCCGTTCCATTGAGGTGTAGGTTCCCAACGACGACGCTTTCTACCGTGCCCGCATCGCCGGCCGGTTCATCACGCTGCAAGGATTGCTTCTTGAGGTCATTCCCGACGAAAACGGCAACTATCCCGCCGCCCATCCCCTCCATTTCGCCGACGGCGACATCGACGAGGCGATCGCGTTTTCCTATGGGTTCCGCGAGGGTAATTGGCGCGTCACCGCGAAGGGCGGGCTGGGCGAAGCGGCGCTGGCCGACACCGGCGTCGAGACGGTGGCGGTGGGCGACCAGGGCGTGCTGCTCGACCATCTCGGCACGCCGGTCGGCCTCGCTTTCGGCGACAAGCTCCGCGTCGACGGCGACCATGCGGCCGCGTGGTTGGGAAGCGACCTCCACGCCACCCCGATTCTCCACCGCGACGATGCGCTCCGTTTGGGCGGGCGCCTCAGCCGGCAACTTGCCGACGCCGTCCTCGAGACCCGCTTCCGCATCAGGGTAAAGATAGACGACGATGACGAAGAAAACGCCATGTGGGCGATGAATTTCGAGGAAGCGCAGTCCGGTTCCGACAAGGCGGAAGTGCGCGCCGCCGGGCTGGTGGTTGGCAAGCGCCACCTTCTCGTTCCCGTCCAGCTTGATTCGGCCGGCATTCTCCGTATCGAGGAGATCGTCGTCACAACCGCTTCCGGCCAGGAAGTGCAGGCGGAATTTGTCGGCGCGCTGCGGGAATATATGGCTATCCTCATCGAGGTGAAGGACAACCTCCCGACCGATTCGCTCCCCAAAGGCTTCGGGTTGCTGAACCCGATGGCGGGGCCGGGCGTGCCTGAACGCGTGCTGGAGGCGTCGCGGCCGGATATGCGGTATTTCGCGCGCTGGCGGGTCGACTACTCCGTCGGCCGACGCCGTGAAACTGCCGATTGCGATCGCTGGCTCGGCACCTTCCGGGGCTACCGCGGCGACACCCTGGTCCTTACCCGCACCTCCGAGGAGGACGGCAGCCTCGCCTTCGATACCGACGGCAACCTCGTCGCCGTCGCCCTGACGCCGCGGCTTATCCGCTCCCGCGAGCCCGGCCTCGGTCTTGACCAGGTTGGCAGTCCCGCCTTCCGGCCCCTTGATTTTCTCGTGCGCAAACTGACCGCCGACGACGTATTCGACCCGTTCCTCATGCCGGTGGAAGAGGATCAGGGCCAGCGGCTGGTGGACATGGGGGTGGAGGTCCAGGCCCTCGACGCCAATACGGCAAAATTGTTCCATGTGACCCGCGAGTCCCGTGGCGGGCGAATCGGGGTGCTGGTGACGCACGTCTATCCCGGTTCCATCGCCGAACAAATCGGCCTGCAGGAGCACGACGTCCTCCTCCGCATCATGGTGGAGGGGAGGAACGAGCCGATGGAACTGCGGTCTAGCAATTACGCCTTCCAGGGCGCGTTCGACGCAGGCGATTTAACGTCCGAATCGTTCCAGAGCATGCTCCGGTACATGCCGCCGCCGTGGCCGTCGCGGGACAATATCATTTCCACCCTGTTGACCGGAGCCGGCACGGGAAAAACGGCGACGGTGGAATATATGCGCGAGGGCGAACTGTATTCGGCCGACTTTGTCACCGGGTATTTCGAGCCAGACTACCGCAACGCCAAAAAGGAGCGTTTTCCTGCGCTTGGTCTGACCATTAAGCCCATCACCTTCGAAGTTGCCCGCTATTTCGGCAAATCGGACCAGGCCGGCGTCATCGTCAGCAAGGCCGAGGACGGAGGCAAGGGGTCGGTCGCCGGCTTGCATCATTATTTATTGATCACCCATGTCGACGGCCAGGCCGTGACCGGACCCGACGATTTCCGACAAAAGGTATCTGCTTTCGAAAACGGCGACGTAAAAGCGGTGGAGCTTACTGTGGAAGGGTTTGGCAAGACGCGGCTTGTCAAGATCGAGTAGGGGAATCCCCCGTGCGGAAAGGAATTTCGCATAGCCGCGACATGTGTGGAAAGAGACTGAAATCGCAGCGGGAACGCACGTGGACCGGCATGCGGTCTTCAGGAATATATTTCCCGAATATAGTTGCATTCAGGAAATATTTGTTTATACTACCAGCTATCGATTGTGTCTCCCCGCAACCGTCATGTGACGGCCCCACGGAGATACGGAGACACCGAAACCGTCGTATGACGGCACGTATTGAGCGGTCGGTACCCTCCTCCCGGCAGGCAACCGGGGCCCCAGGAGCCCGACCAAGAATCCATCACAGAGGAGAATGCCATGAGTTCCGCAATGAGCACCAAGAGGTCGTTTGTTTCGGTTCGTAGCGAAGTCGATTCCAAGTTCAGCTACCTTCCGCTGATCGCGCTGCTTTCCGGCGCACTGTTCCTGGCCTTCGGCATCAAGCTTGATTCGACCGCCCTGTCCATCGTCGGGTTTGTCGCCTTTACGTCTTCGATGCTGTACTACAACTCGATTTTCTGGGCCCGCGCGCTCAAAAATCACAAGGTCGACCCGACCCGGATGAGCCAGATTCGCAAGTACTATTAAACGATACGGTACACCTCACACACTCCCGTAGCACCCTCCGACGCCTCTCGCTTGAGAGGCGTTTTTTTGTGTAGGCGGATCGTGGGCGCGGCGAAAAATTACCGTGGCGGCAACAGTTTTTTCTTTTTTCGTCGATAATCAAGTATGTGGCACATTTTCGTTTACGAGCCAACAATGGATGCAGGAGAAGACATGAAGAAATTATTGCTTGCCGCCGCTCTGGTCGGCGGCCTGGCCGTTATGGCCGGATGTTGTGAAAGCAAGGCCAACCCGTACGCGCCCGTCTGCCCGCCGGTCCAGTGCGTGCAGCCCGCGCCCTGTCCGACGCCGGTGCAGTGTCCCCCTGCCCCCCCCCCCCCCCCCGCCGCGGTCG
>JAJQBO010000089.1 GCA_021203245.1 Planctomycetaceae bacterium | reverse complement strand
ATGCTGCAGGCCTCTTTACCGTATCGAGCCATACCATAATGCGACCGCGCCCCCGACTGCCCCGGCACACAACTTCACGACCCTCGCCCGGTTCATCGCAGGCACGCCGGGGTGACGTTTTTTGGGGAGAATCGAGCGTTTACGGGCATAAATTACCAGTGGAATGGTGACGCCAATAAGCCAAACGTAAGTTATTCTCGCTTCATCCGAAGCGAGGGTTTTTCATTGAAGAGCTAACCGGCTCCGTCGCCCCCGGAGAGGGAGAGGGATGGGGGTGATCCATCACCACCCCGTTCCCTCTCCTAACGCCGCCGTTCACGCAATCAATGATGAAACACACCGGTCGCGAACTCCATCCCCTTCTTAATCCCATCCCGCCAGTAGTACCATTCATGCTCGCCGGTGCGAAGAGTAAACACATGCGGCACGCCGTTCTTTTTGAAAAACGTATGCATCTCGAAGTTGCCGACATCAAACCGGTCCTCCGCGCCGCAATCCATAAAGATGTTCAGCTTTTTGAGATCGTCGATATTCGCCCGCCGCATGATCCCGAGCGGGTGTTGTTTGTAAAACTGCTCGGCAATACGGTCCTGGCCGGTCTTGCCCAACGCGCCAAATCCCCGCGCATAGCGGCGGTCGAAATCGCCTTCGGAGAACTCGATGATTTGGTCGATGTCGTACATCCCGGCCGAGAGCGCGACCGTTACCTGGAACATGTCGGGATACAGCATCGAGAACATCAGCCCCGCATAGCCGCCCATCGACAAGCCGCCGATACCGCGTATGCCCATGGATTTTCGCACCCTGTACTCTTTTTCGAAAAACGGCACAAACTCCTGGATAAACATATCGGCCCACCGGTACGACCCGTCGGCGTCGTTCATGTAATAGGTGAGCGGATAGTTCTCCGGGTTGCGCCTGCCGTCGGGCGTGACGACAATCATCGGCGTAATCCGCCCTTCGGCGATGCCCTTATCCATAATCCTGTTGATCTCGCCCAGGTGCACCCAGGCCGTGTCGTCGTCGCCGCCGCCGTGGAGGAGATAAAACACCGGATAGGTCCGCGTGGACGAGTCGTAATCCGGCGGCAGGTAGACCGTGTATTGCACATCCTTTCCCAGGATGGCCGACGGCATGGTCGCGCTTTCAATCACTTTTCCGGCCGGGTACGATCCGCCGAAGGCGCTTGCGGCGCCGAGAAACAGCACGGCCAGGGCCAGCACACGCACTCGCTGCAGTGATGCCATAGCTTTCTCCTTGTACGCGTCATGAGGAATGAACCACACAGGGGACATTTCCGATACTAGTGCGGTCGGGGAAGTATGGTCAAGGCGAAAGGGGTGGCATTGTAGTATACATAAGACCGCGGCCCGGCCAGCGCGGTGGGAAGGCCTATAAGTCAGGAATTGAAGCAACATTGCGGAAAAGCGAATCGACGGCGTGGAGACGGCGGTGTCGGCAGATGCGGAAAATCTCCGCCAGAAAACTTCCGCTGGCAGACAGTATCCATAAGGTATAGCGAATGTTATTGGCCCGAGAGCGGCGCGGGCCTGGAGTCTGAAGCCATTTGGAGCGATTTCCCCATGCTTGACGCCGTTTCACATCTCGATGTCAGAACGCTGATGGTGGTGCTTCTCTGGGGCAATATGCTGTCTGCCGTCTTGTTTCTGGCCTATTACGGCACGGTGAGCCGGCGCAGCCGTGCAGGCGTCATCTATCTGCCTGCCAAGGGCGTCCAGTCGCTGGCCTATCTGTTATTGCTGTCGCGGGATCAATTGCCGGATTCCATCTCGGTGATCCTCGGCAACTGTTTTCTGATGATCGGATTTTACCTGGAGGCGCTGACCATGCTCAGCGTCATCGAGGAACTGCGGCCCAATTTCCTGCCCCTGACCATTATTCTGGCCATGTGCATCGCCGGATTTGTCGCCAGCGAGCATATCTATCCGAATTCATCGCTGCGCGTGGCCGTGGCGTCGATCTGCATGTTCATGATCCTCATCTTCCCCAACCTCCGCATGATGGTGTCCCGGAACACGACGAAATTCAAGCGCCTGGTGGGCGTCTTCTATACCCTGCTTCTGGCGGTGCTGCTGCCACGGGCGTTTGTGGCGATTACCGGCGGCCTGTCCATCCTCACCAATTCCCGCATTCAGACCATCACCTTTATGTCGATGGTGCTTATTCTTATTTTCGGCCTGCCGGCCTACCTGCTCCTTATCAAGGAACAGGCGGATCAGATGCTGTGCGTGATGGCGACAACCGATTACCTCACCGGTCTCCCCAACCGCTATGTGTTTCTGGAAGCGGCCGAACGCGTTTTTGAACGCAGCCGCATCGCCCGGCAGAATGTGGCGGTGATTTTTTTCGACGTCGATTATTTTAAAACCATCAACGACACCCATGGCCACGCCTTCGGCGATACCGTCCTGACCCAGCTTGGGCGCGTTATCCGCGAGAGCATAAGGCCCAGCGACCTGTCCAGCCGCTATGGCGGCGAGGAATTCGTCCTCCTGCTTCCCGACGCAGGCAGTGATAGCGCGGGCAAGGTGGCGCAGCGCCTCCGCGACGCCATTGCCCATACCATCTTTCCCGGCCATGCGGATTTTTCCCTCACCATAAGCGTGGGCATAAAGGAAGGCGTGCCGGAAAAAGGCGATACTCTCGAACTCTATATCAGCCAGGCGGACACGGCGATGTATTCGGCCAAACGGTCGGGCCGGGACCAGGTGGTGGAATTCGATCCGCTGCTGACGTACGCCTGCGACATCACCTGACGGAAAACGTCAGCGTGACGCGTCGGGGTGGGGCTGGACGTCGCCGATACTGTCCATATCGACCGCTTCGTCCAGCGAAAAGGGCCCGATGGCGGTTCGCTCCAGGGCCGTCATCACGGCGCCGCATCCCAAGGCCATGCCCACGTCGTCGATAAGCGTGCGCACATAAAAACCCTTGGACACGCGCATGCGGACCACGCCGGTGAGGCCGTCGAACCGCTCGATGCCGAGGTCGTAAACCGTCACCGGCCGCGCCTGCCGTTCCACCACCTTGCCGGCGCGAGCCAGCTTGTAAAGGGGTTGGCCGTCCCTTTTCAAGGCGCTGTGCATGGGCGGCACCTGTGCCAATTCTCCCGTAAAATCCGCCAAGACTTCGGCCAGCCGCGCTTCCGGAACCGGCGGGCGGACCGACGGGACAAAGTCCTCGATATCTGTTCCCGTGCTGTCCTGGCTGTCGGTGCGCCGCCCCAACACAAAATCGGCGCGGTAGGTTTTCGGCAGCGTCTGCAACTCGTCGAAGAGGCGGGTGGCATTGCCCACCAGCAACACCAGAAGCCCGGAGGCAAGCGGGTCGAGCGTGCCGGCGTGGCCGATGCGTTTTTCCGCCAAAGCCCGCCGCGCCCGCACCACGACGAGGTTGCTGCTGGGACCGCTCGGTTTGTTGACCAGCCAGATCCCGGGATTCTTCCAGAGGAGCGAACGTGGATCGGCTTGAAAGGCTGCGCGGGTTTCGGGAAATGGGTGGCTCATGGGTGCGGGTCTCTCTCTTTACTTACATCGCCTACCGTTCGCACGAAACGGCGAAAAAATCCCGCAGCCGCCGTGGTGGACGGCTGCGGTGCGTCTCCGCAAAAACGGAATGGCGCGTCGTCGTTATTTTTTCACAGCGCCGATGGATTGCGCCGTGCCGAGGCGGCGCTTGATTTCTTCCTGATCGCCCAGGTATTCCTTCGAGACTGCCTGCAGGCTCTCGTCCAGGCGGTATACCAACGGAATGCCGGTCGGGATGTTGACGCCGACGATTTCCTCGTCGGAAATGGCGTCCAGGTATTTGACCAGCGCCCGCAGGCTGTTGCCGTGGGAAACGATAAGCACGCGCTTTCCGGCGCGAATGTCGTGTTCAATCGTCTTGTGATAATACGGCATGACCCGGTCGATGGTGGTGGCCAGGCTTTCGCTCAGGGGAAGGACGGACGGGTCGGCGACGTTTCGGTACTGTTCCAGGCGGCGCGGATTGCGCGGGTCCTCTTCGTCCAGCGGCGGCGGCGGCACGTCGTACGAGCGACGCCATATCGTGACCTGCTCTTCGCCGTATTTGGCGGCTGTTTCGGCCTTGTTCAGTCCCTGCAGCGCGCCATAGTGGCGCTCGTTCATGCGCCAGCTTTTTTCCACCGGCAGCCACTCGCGGTCCATCTCCTCGAGAACCGCGTTCAGCGTGTGAATAGCCCGTTTCAAATACGAGGTATAACACACGTCGAAATCATACGTCCCCTTGAGCAACCGGCCGCATTCGCGCGCCTCCTGCCAGCCCTTTTCGGAAAGATCGACGTCCTCCCAACCGGTGAAGAGATTTTGCCGGTTCCACTCGCTTTCGCTATGCCGCACCAAAACCAGAAACATGGGCGGATTCCTTTCAATACGGGAACCCTCACGCCGCAGTCCATGGTAGCGATTGCGGAAGCGGATGTCATCAGGAAAGCGCTGTCGCGCGCGCCAAAAAAGAACGCCCTCTCGCGCGAGAGGGCGTGGGATATGTATGAATGGGCCCGGAGGGACTCGAACCCCCGACCAAGTGATTATGAGTCACCTGCTCTAACCGACTGAGCTACAGGCCCGTATGTGGAGTGAAAATTATAGTTGTTTACCCAAGCAACACAAGTGATTTTACCGCGCTCACGGGATTCGGCTGCATGCGGTCTGTGCGTCAAAAGTTCAAGGACTCCCCCATGATCTCGTTGAATTGCTCGTCCGACATCTCGCCCAACAGACCCGATTCCTTGCGCCTGATGACGGTGCGGGAAATGTGCGGCGAGGCGGGCGTCTGGCCTATCGCCATCATGACCGCCAGAGGCTTGTCCATGGACGCCGAGACCAGGAGTTCGTACAGGCTGAGGCAGTCGCTGCGGTTGACGATGGCCGTTTCCCAGCCGCGCGAAGCCCATTCGTCGGCATAGGCGGTGACGTCGGAACGCGGCACCTTGAGGAGGAGCACCAGGCCGGCGGGGCGCTCGCCGTCCCGCATGGTGAGGTCGCGGACTTTCAGCGTCACCGCGTCGGCGGCGTCGAAGAGGCCGCAGGTGCGCCAGGTGGCGGGCGAATCGCGCCAGGCGGGGTCTGCCCAGCCGAGGTCCATGCCGACGAGCCGCTCGCGCCAGCGGCGCTTGTTGCGGGCCGATTCGACAGCCGATTCCCACAGCAGGTCGGGGATTTCCTCGCTGGGGACGCCGGGCGATTCGATGCCCGGTACGGTGGCGCGGCGGCCTTCCTCGTCCACCCGTTCAACCAGCTCCACCACTTTTGCGGGCGGAAAAAAGCCGAGGGCGGCGAGGGCGGCGCAGGTGTTGATGAGAGTCAAGTCCAAAATGTGGTGTAAAATACCTCCAGACAATTTATACAGGGAT
>JAJQBO010000230.1 GCA_021203245.1 Planctomycetaceae bacterium | reverse complement strand
GTTGTACATCGAGTGGAACTAGGGGGAAGACCAAAATGCGTATCGCCTTGTTTTGGAAATATATCGGCCTGAGTGTGGCCGTTGCCGCCGCCATGGCGGCGTCCGGATGTTCGAATTGCTCCACGCCCGTTTGTGCCGTCCCGGCCCAGCCGTGCGCGGTGGTTGATCCGTGCACCGTCAGTTATCGTCCCGACCTGTATCCGGCCACGGTCAGCCGCAATCCTGAAGCGTCCCGGAAAACCGCGGAATCCTTGAAGCAGGCCATCGAAGGCAGGGATAAATATTCTCCCGCCAAACCCGAAAAGCCCGCCGCCGCCGTGAAGGTCGAGGCCAAGGCGGAGGCAAAGCCGGCCGCCGTCCCGCCGGTGCGTATCGCCGGCTGCCTGGTGCCTGCCGACACGCCGCTGTATCCGGCCGAGGTTGCGCCATACGCCACGAGCGAGCACTACGACGCGGTCAAGCCGGAGTTCGTCGGCGAGCCGCTGCCGCCCATGCCGACCTTCAGGAACCAGTACCCGGTGGAACCGCCCGTGGATACCAGTCCTGCTCAATAACTCCTCCTCCCAAGCGGTTAAACGGACAGCCCCGGCCACTGTGGCCGGGGCTGTTCATGTGTAGTCTTTATCACAAAAGCTTGGGTCAGCCATTTTTACCAGGACATCCCACCTCCCCCCAACCGTCACCCCGGCGGGAAAAACGTCCGCTGCATCCCGAACGGGAAGTTGTGCCGGGGCGAGGCGGGCTTGACAACCGCTGCAGGCTGCGTAACCGTACCGAGCGGCATCATAGCGTGACCGCGCCCCCGCCTTACCCCGGCACAACTTCACGCCCCTCGCCCGGTTCAGCGTACAAGACGCCGGGGTGACGTTTTTTAGGCGTTGGGAAATACGTTCTCCTTCACCGAGGCGCGGTATTTTCCCGTATTACCGCTTCCGGGAATACTCGACCACGTCGCCGGTGGCGTCGTCTATTTCCATCTTGTGCCTGGTCTGTCCGTCGACGATGGTTATCTCGTGGATAATCCTGCCGTCGTCCCGGTCGACCTCGTACTTGACGACCGTGCCGCCGCCGGCCTGTTCGCGGGCCATGTCCTGGACCGTTTTGGCGTCCAGCCGCAGGCCGGCGGTCCGGCCGCGCCCAGCCTTTATACGCTCCTGCTTGTACTGGAGCACGTCGCCGGTGTAACCGTCGATTTCCACCTCGTACTCGTAATTGTCAGACTCGATGTCGAACTCGTAAATCACCCGGCCGCTCCGTTTGTGGTCGATGTCGCTTTCGGTGACCGTGCCGTGGCCGCCGAGCAGGTTCATGGCGATTTCCAGGGCCTGATCGTAGGACAGGAGCGTGCCGCGGCTTTCGCCCGCGCCGCCCACGCCCAGCCATACACAGAGGCACAATACCGCTGCCGCTCCACGTACCAGATTCGCGTGTTTCATGGTGTCTCCTTGTCTCCCTCGCCACATCCATGCTACAGCACCCGGCCACGGGAATCAAGCGCCGTGGCGCTGAAACAAAAACAAGCCGCCCCGGAGGGCGGCCTGATGCGTTTCTTCCCGGCGACGTCATCTAGTTAAGACTGGCGAGTGCCCCGGTGTCAGTGATATAGCCGGTCTGGACGACCTGGCCGTTGCGCACCTCGTGGGTGGCGTAGTACTGATCGACCGGGTTGGTCAGGGGGATGTGATCGCTTTCGATAAAGCCATTCATGGTGGGAATAAGGTAGGAAATACCGCTGTCGCGCTGAGAAGAGACGGAATAGTTGGTCTCCCGAACGTAGTACCCGGGCAGGTTGGTCGGGGCGATGGCCGCGAGGGACGGATTGTCGCCGCAGTAGGTGGTGCACACCGGTTCCAGGGCCGGGGCGGGCTGCACGGTGCAGGTGGGGGTGCAGTAAGCCGGCTGGACGCAGGGTTCGCAGAAGTCGGCGGCGGAAGCGACGCCGGCGCCAAGGACCACAACCAGAGCGAGCGCCAGAACGGGACGCGTAATCTTTTCAAATAATGACATCTTCTAATCTCCTTAAGACGGTAAAATGCGCCGGGACGGAGGCGCATTGCCAATATTTAACGCTTGGTGCTTCTATTTCTTACTGTCGTTAACGGTTACCATCCTTCAAAGGCCTCACGCTTTTCCGGAGCGGGTTGTCGCCGCCTGCGTTATTTCGTTATACCGGCCAGCGACGGCGGCATGGGATAGCGGCTCTGCACCGCGGTGGCGGATTCGCGCCGTCCACTCTTCATGTCGCGCGCTTCCGGAATGGCGTTGGCATAGTCTTTTCGGAAGATTGCGGTGGTGCCGCGACGGAGGATGTCTGTCATTCTGCCGCATTTGGGGCAGGTAATTGGCACATCCTCGTTCGAAACGGAAAGAATGCGGTTCGGCTCGAACTGGCGCGCGCCGCCGGTGCGGCGCAGCAGTTCCTGAATCGCACCCAGGACAACGGCCCGGATGCGTTCGTAACAGAGGAGCACCAGGTACGTTTCATCGTCGGGATACGTGACTTCCTCGTCCAGTTCCAGGACGGTCTTGGCCATCATCTGTTCCCAGTTGTCGGCCGAGTCGGGCCGAAAATAGCGGCAGGAGGCGCAATCGTAGAGGCACCGGCTCGCCTCGCGCTTCTGTTCCATGATAGTGTCGAGGGCGTTCCATTCGCTTGACATCTCCTCGATGGCCTTGTAGAGAAGGTTCCGGTCCACTGTTCCCAGGAGTTGGCACATATAGCCGAGGCGGGACATAAGGTTGAAGAACAGTTTGCGGGCGCGCAGCTTGTCTGTTTTCCAGTCCCCAATAAAAAAGCGGATGCGTTCCTCGCGGTAGGCGGTGGCGGTGGTGCGTAGGTTGTGGGTCAAGCGCCGCAGCAAAATAAGAAGGTCGGGCATGACGGTGATGATACTGTTGGAGAGATTGATCATAGACACCTGGCTGTACAGCTTGGTCATCATCTCCACCACCAGGCATGAAGGCATGTAGAGGATTTTATTTTCATTCAGGATGTTGGCATATTTGCTGCGCATTTCGGTCATGGCTTGTACTCCACAGTGACGTCATGGATTGAATGAATCAAAAAGTTATACACGGCTTCTACACTCTCTTCCTGTTGGTCGTGTGGTGACGATCCTTTTGCCTAAACAGTGGTTCATGGCGGTGCTTAACCGATGTAACCATCGATAAATATGGATGTTATAAAGGATTTAGTCAATTTTGCCGGAATGCCGAGGTGTGGAGTTTTCGTAACTGGGGCCAAGAGACATCGTTTATAAAGGAGTAGGATTAACGGAGTGATTGGACAAAAAAAAGGCCGGCAACCCGCGAAGGGTTGCCGGCCTGGATGCTGCTGTATCGTGCGGCGGTACCGCACAAACGCGTTACTTTAACTTCATGCTCATGTAACGGGAGACTTCACCGTAGCGCAAATAGACGAGGATCTTTTCCTTGCCGGCCGAATCCTTGAGGATGCGGCGGAAGGCGGGGACGTCCTTTACCGGCTGGCCGTCCATTTCGATGATGACCGTGCCGGGACGGATGCCCAGTTCCTTCGCCTCGCCGCTGTCGTCGACTTCGGTGACGACCACGCCTTGACGGACGCTGTCGGCGATCTCGTACTGTTTGCGGCTCGTGTCGTCGAGGTTACGGACGGTCAGCCCGAGAGAGCTCGAGACTTCGTCCGTGCCATCGATGCCGCTGCCGCCTTCGCCGCCGCCCATGCCCATGCGGCGGGCGCTGCTGTAGAGGTCTTCCGGCTGGGCCTCGACCGTCAGGGTCAGGTTGACCCGTTCGCCGGCGCGGAGCACCGTCACGGGGACGTCGCGGCCGGGGGCGGTCTCGGCGACCAGGTAGCGCAGGTGTTCGTTGTCCTTGATGGCAAGGTTGTCGAACTGGATGATCAGGTCGCCGCGGCGGATGCCAGCCTTGTGGGCGGGACCGGAGGGGTCGACCTCGGTGATCAGCACGCCGGTGCCGTCATGGCCGAGCTGGAGGCTGATGTCCTTGTCGTCCGGGTTCATGACGATGCCGAGCCAGCCGCGGGTGACGCTGCCCTTTTCGATAAGCTGGCGGACGACGGTTTTCGCCTGGTTGATGGGAATGGCGAAGCCGATGCCGATGGAACCGCTAGAACCCGGGCGGACGGAAATCATGGTGTTCAGACCGACCACCTCGCCGTCAAGGTTGACCAAGGGGCCGCCGGAGTTGCCCGGGTTGATGGAGGCGTCGGTTTGGATAAAGCGTTCATAGGCGAGTTCGCCCAGGTTGCGGCCCTTCGCAGACACCACGCCGACGGTGACCGACTGCTTGAAGCCGAGCGGCGACCCGATGGCGATGACGATGTTGCCGGGCTTGAGGGCCTCGGAATCGCCCAGCGCGGCGACCGGCAGATAGTCCGGCTTTTCGACCAGCTTGATGACGGCCAGGTCGGAGTTCGGGTCGCGGCCGACCACCTCGGCCTTGAAGGTGCGGCCCTTTTCGGTGGCGAATTCGACCTTGATGTTGTCGGCGTCGGCGACAACGTGGTTGTTGGTCAGAATGCGGCCTTCTTCATCGATGACGACGCCGCTGCCGATGCCGGTGGAGCGGGTCGTTTCATCCTTCGGCGTCGGGCGCTGCTGGCGGTTGCGGGGCGACATCCCGGGAGGAAGATCGAAAAAGCGTTCGAAAAATTCCATCGGGTCTTCCATGCCGCGCGGGCTGGCGGAACGGCGCACGATCTTTTCCGTTTCAATGCCGACCACCGCCGGGCCGACGTGATCGACGACTTCGGCGTAGGCGTTGGACAAGGCCTTGGCGACGCGGACATTTTCCGAATCGAGCGCGAAGGCGTTGGACGCGGACATGGCGACCATGATGGCCAAAACAAGCGCGGCGAACACCATGCGCAGGGTGCGTCCGCCGGTGGCAGTCGCGGCGATGGCCACTGCCTGTTGCCTCGGGGTTTGGCGCATTTCTTATTCTCCTAGCGTTTATAAAAGCGTCCCCTCGTGCCGGTGACACGCGGGCGGAGACCACGGAATCGGTCTCCAGGACCATGATTCTGGTTGTGGTTGACAACACGGACACGCCCGAAAACACGGGTTGCGGGCAAGTGTCCACTCCAATTTTTGGTACATATTCCCATGTCCCCCAAGGATTTGCCATCCTTCGCCGGGAAACGGCATTTAACGTGACTCATTATAGTTTTATCGTCCACCCGGGGCAATCACCGAATCGGCGCTTCCCTTTTTTTCCTGCAGGTGGTAGTATCATGGACGATAATGAAGGTGGGGAAAGACCGGAAACGCACGTTGTTCATAACGTTGTTCATATAATGTAGAATGGAGACACCTCCATGCGCACAGTCCATCTCTTCGTCGCGGCCTGCCTCCTGGCCGTCGCCGCCGGATGCGGAAACAACAACACCGCCTATTAC
>JAJQBO010000225.1 GCA_021203245.1 Planctomycetaceae bacterium | reverse complement strand
GTTCAGCGATGTTGGATGGGGTCGTCATATGCCCTGGCCTTTCCTCGGGCGGCTCGCGGCGCGAGACGCCTCACGTGCTTGCCTCACACATTCATAATACGGGCGGCCGTCATGGCCGCGCCGAAACCGTTGTCGATGTTAACGACGCTGATGCCGGGGGCGCAACTGCCCAGCATGCCGAGGAGCGCCGTTATCCCGCCGAGGTGCGCGCCGTAGCCGACCGAGGTCGGCACCGCGACGACCGGACTGGCAATGAGGCCGGCGACGACGCTCGGGAGCGCCCCTTCCATCCCCGCCACGGCGATGACGACGCTGGCGGCGCGGATTTCCTCCAGCCGGTCCAGAAGCCGCTGCAACCCGGCGACGCCGACGTCGGCGATAATGCGTCCCTCGCGCCCGAGCGCGGCCAGGGTCAGGACCGCCTCCTCCGCCACCGGCAGATCGGACGTGCCTGCAGCGATGACGGCGGCCCACCTGCCGTCCCGGACCGGCTCCGGCGGCATACCGACCAGCGCCGCACCGGCGTGGGGCGCGCGGCGGCAGCCGGGCCAGCGCGCGTCAATCAGCCGCATCGCTTCGGGCCCGGCGCGGGTTATCAGGGCAAAGCCCTGTTTTTCCGCCAAGGCCTCGCTGATGCGCACCGTCTCCTCCGGCGTCTTGCCCTGAGCGAAGACGGCCTCGGGCGCGCCGCAGCGGCGCAGGCGATCGACGTCCAGCCTGGCGACAACCATGCCGTCGCCGTCCTGGACCGGGACTTCGGGTTTATGTGAATCCATGTATGCCGTTTCTCGCTTCGCTATGCCCGCCGCTTTTTCCTGCCGTGGGCCTTGTCTTCAATGCGGCGGCGCTCCAGTTCGCGGGCGCGCATGCGGCGGCGGCGGCGCTCCTGCACCACCTCGTCGTTCAGGACGATGCGAACCAGGTAGGCGAACCACACGCCGGCGGCGACGGTCATCACCATGATGATGCACAACCAGGTCATGAGGCTGTTCATGGGGTCTGTCCCGCGTGTACGCCAATCGATCGCACCCGGTCCGCCATCGGCGCCGGGATCCGTTTATTATCGCAATCGCCCCGCCCTCCCGCAACCCTAAACCGGTTGCGCCTTGCCTCGCCCACCCGTTTCGCTACAATCGCCGCCATGGAAAAACGACGCCACAGACCAGAACGCCGTCCCGCACCACCGCGACGGCCAGACACCCTCGCGCCCCGGCCGGAGGCCACCACCCTGTGGGATTTCCCCGCCCAGAACTACGGCGGGAACAAACAGGGCGATACCGCCTACGTCGGCGCGACCCCCAGCTATATCATCTGGAACCTACTGAACCGGTACACCAAGCCGAAGGAACTGGTTATCGACCCGATGGCCGGGAGCGGCACCACCCTGGACGTCGCCCGCGAACTCGGCCGCCGCGCCCTCGGCTACGACGTCAACCCGACCCGGCCCGATATCTTCCGCGTCGACAGCCGCAAGCTGCCGCTGGAGGACGAGAAAGCCGCCTTCGTTTTCGTGGACCCGCCTTATTCAACCCATGTCGATTATTCCGACGACCCCCGCTGCATCGGCAAACTGGACGCCGCGAGCGGCGAGTACTACGAGGCGATGGAACGGGTCATCGGCGAAATCGACCGGGTGCTCGCGCCCGGCAGGCACATGGCCCTCTATGTCTCGGATTCGTTCGTGAAGGGAAAGGGGTTCTACCCCATCGGGTTTGAACTGTTCGACATTCTACGCCGCCATTTCCAGCCGGTGGACATCGTTTCGGTGGTGCGGCACAACCGCACGCTGGAGATGGGGAATTACCGCAAGGCGGCGCTGGAGGGCAATTATTTCCTGCGCGGATTCAACTACCTGTTCATCATGCAGAAGCCGGCGCCGATCACCGTCAAGGATGTGAAGAAGAAACCGAAGCGGAAGAAGTGAGCGGTTTCACGGACGATTCAATGCCTAAGACGGGAAACCACCGCGCGGGACGCCGCGACCACCACACTCCGGCGTCTATACGTCCATCAGCGTGCGAGCGGGCGGTTCGGCCGGAATCCATCGGGCTGGACAGTGACGGCGCCATTCACCCATACCACCGTACCGCGTGAGTTTGGTGCCGTCCCTGTCTTTGGCGCGGACCCGGCCGAACCGCCCGTTTTTCGCGCTGGTGAGGGTCCGCACGCCGGGGTGACGATGGGGGAGATTGGCATGTTTTCACCCAAACGACGCATCTCCACTTTTCGTCACCCCGGCGGTGAAGCAGTGAACCGGGCGAGGGGCGGGAGGTTGTGCCGGGGCAATCGGGATCACGGTTGGCTCCGCCCTGCCAAATTGGTTGGAAAACTGGAGCGGTTGTTCGTCCGGCTGCCCCGGCACAACCTCCCGTTTTCTTCACGGCGACCGGACGCCCGCCGGGGTGACGGTTTGGGGAGGGTTCGGGCGATTTAGAGGCGGAGACGCGTCACGCCGTTCCGTTCGCCGCGCCGTTACCATTCCCGTTCATGTGCGGCATGCGGCTGTATTCGTATTCCATCCCGTCGAAGTAGATGTCGGCCATGAGAAACGCCGCGCCGGTAAGGCAGCTTTCGTCATCGAGTTCCGACGCTTCAATGCGCGTTTCCTTGTCCATGCTGAACAAGGGAAAGCCGTTGATGCGGTGGCGGAGCTGGTCGAGGAAATAGTCGCCCGCCCGCGCGTACGATCCCTGGATAATGATCAGCCCCGGATCGCAGGCGAGGATGATGTTCTGTATCGCCATGCCGAAGTAGCGGACAGACCTGTCCATCAACGCCCGCGCCAGCCCGTCGCCTGCGTCCGCCGCCGCCGCGATGGCGGCAAAGCGGATGCGTTCCGGCTCGCCGGACTCGCCCGGTTCCACCGACCGGGCCAGGGTCGAGTCGGGGTACTCCGCCAGCATCGGGACCGCGTCCTCCTCCATCTTCTTCGGCGCGGCCGCCACCTCGAGGCAGCCGTTGCCGCCGCAGACGCAGACGATGTCGGACGACGAATCCACCATCATGTGCCCGACCTCGCCGGTCAGGCCGGCGTTGCCCCGGTCGATATTGCCGTCCAGGACCATGCCGCCCACCACGTTCTCGTAATCGGTGCCGATGAGGTAAAAGCACCGCGCCGCGTCGCCCCGCGCCTTCAGTTCGGCGTAGGCGTTGTAGCGGATGGAGTTGTCGATGACGATGGGGAGGCCTTCCGGCAGGCGTTCGGCCAGCCTGTCGCGGAGGGGGATGTTTCGCTTCCATTTCGAGAAATGGGGCGCGACCACCAGGGTGCCGCTCCGCGCATGGACGATGCCGGGGCAGCCACCACCGCGCCAAGGCATTCTTCCGGAACGGCTCGAAGACGCCGCGTCAGGGACTGGAAGATGTCGCCGATAAAGTCGACCACGCTGTCCAGGCTCTTGTCCGCGTCCACCGCCTCGGAATGGCTGACAGACACCTCGCCCCGCAGGTTGGCGAGGGCGGCGACAAGCTTGCGCTCGCCAATCTTCACGCAGAAGACGTAGCGATAATCCGGGTTGAAGGAAAACAGCTTGGCGCGCGGCTTGCGCTCGCCGGAGATGTCCCAATCCACCATGGGTTTGATCAGTTTGTTGGCGAAGCAATGTTCGACGATATTGTGAACAGTCATGATGCTGAGGCCGGACAGCCTGGCGATTTCCGCCATGGACACGCTGTCGCAACCACGGATGACCGACAACACGCGGTGGCGGTTTTTGTGCTTGAGTGCACTTAAGGAGTTTTTTCCGTCTCTTTTTTCACGCATGGCGGGTTCCGCTGGAGGCGGCCGCGCGCGGTGGCGGCCCGTTCCTCAAAACACTAGCAAAACCGCCGGCAAAGGTCAATATAAAACGCGGAACCGCAACCGGCGAGGGCTGCGGTTCCGGGATAAATAGTTTGGCGTGAAATCGCTCGAAACTAGATTTTTACCTTTTTCGAGAAATCCAGAAGGCCGATGGGGCTCATTTCGCCGATAAGCGGACGGCCATAGCGCATGAACGCCTCGGTGACGTTATTTTTGGTCGGGGCGATGAATTCCTCGGGCATGCGGCGGGTCTTGCCGGCGACGTTCTTGAGCGGCACCAGCTTGAACTCGGACGTGTACGGTTCGTCCGAGACGCGGACGATGGCGCAGGAACCGTCGATGTTGCCGGACTGGGCACAGGAGGCGGCGAAGCGGCCGAGGCCGAGCGCTTCCTCGCGGTCCACCGGGCTCTGCTCGGGGAAGGAACGCTGCACATAGCCGAAGGTGTCGCCGCGGGCGCGAAGCTTTTTGACGACGCCGGCCTTTTCCAGGTGTTCCTTGACGTAGTTGACGAGCGAGTCGGCCAACGCGCCGGTGCCGGAGAGCTGGACATTGCCGTGGCTGTCGCACTCGAGCTGGCCGTCCTTGGCGAGGACCTGGAGGATGGGGGTGTGCTTGTCGTCCTCGATGCCTTCGGAGACGGCGACGACGCAGCGGTTGTGTTTTTTGTAGACCGCCTCGACGTCCTTGGCGAACTGTTCGAGCGAGAACGGCACTTCCGGCAGGTAGACGAGGTGCGGGCCGTCTTCGGGCGAAGTGCGGCCGAGGGCGGCGGCGGCGGTGAGGAAGCCGGCGTGACGGCCCATGCAGACGCCGATGTAGAGGCCGCCGAAGCACTGGTTGTCCAGGTTGACGCCGCGGAAGGCGTTGGCGACATAGCGGGCGGCGGAGCCGTAGCCGGGGGTGTGGTCGTTTTCCATCAGGTCGTTGTCGACGGTCTTGGCGACGTGGAAGACGCGGAGTTCGTACTCGCGCTCGCGGGCGGCGTCGTTGATGATGTCCAGGGATTCGGAGGTGTCGTTGCCGCCGATACCGAAGGCGTAGCGGATGTTATGCTTCTGGAACACGTCCAGCATCTTGTTGTTGTCGTCGGCGTTCGGCTTTTTGCGGGTCGAACGGAGCTGCGACGCCGGGGTGTAGGAGATGTCCTGGAGGGTGGCGGCGGTCTGGGCCTTCAGGTCGACGAAATTCTCGGACATGATGCCGTCGATGCCGTTGATGGCGCCCCAGATCTCCTCGATATCGCTGTTGAGCATCAGGCCCTGAACAACGCCGACCCAGGAGGCGTTGATGACGGCGGTGGGTCCGCCCTGGGTAAAGATGACCGCTTTTCCTTTGATGGTGTCGACCATTTCGTGCTCCTGTGCATACGTGTGAAAGGGGTGCGGCTTCTGCCGCGAAATTTGTCACACTATACGTTTTTTTTAAGCGGGAGTAAATAGGTTAGGTGGGACTTATGATCATTTTTGCGGAAGTGAGCTTATTACCCCCAAACGTCACCCCGGCGGTGCAGCAATCCAATCGGGCGATGGACGGGTGGTTGTGCCGGGGCAGGCAGTACCGCGATACCATTATGGTAATTACTGCAGCATGTGATCAGCCCGACTGCCCCGGCACAACCACACGATAATCCCACGGCGACCGTGGAGACGCCGGGGTGACGAATGGGGTGAGGAATCTGCTTTTATAAGAAAAAACCGCCCCGGCGCAAACCGGGGTGGCTTTGTTGATAACCCAAATAATACTTCGCGCGCTACGCGTGTTCCCACAGCGGTTCGATATCGAGCGGGCGTTCCATTTTGGCGTTTTCCTCGGTCAGTTTTTCCCGGCTCGAGAGGGCGCACACCGGCGCGCCGCCCATGGAACTGAACACCCTGTCCGCCGCCCTCTTGATGTCGTCCCCGCCCAGGCTCAGGAGTCGGGTGCGGAACTCGCGCCGGAACGGCTCTGTCTCGCCGCTCGCGTAGCGGCTCAGGGCGGTGAGGACCGCCGACGACGGCCGCATGGGTGAATCCAGTTGCTTGAACGTGCCGATGATCGCCTGCTCCACCCCCTGCGGCGACAGGTCCATCTCGTCGTCGACAAAGCCCTGCGCCTTCAGATACACGCCGAGGGTGCGTTCGATGTTGGGGTCGCGGTAGCTGGAGAAGTTAAAGCTGCCGCGCCCGCCGTCCAGGCTGGCCCGGACGCCATAGGCTCCGCCCTTGACCCTGACCTCGTTCCACAGATAGCCGTAGCTGAGTTGCGTGCCGAGCAGCACCAGCGCCGGGGCCATCGGGTCGGCGACAGACGGCCCGGGCATGACGCAGGCGGCATAGGCGATATCCGCCGGCGCGGCCAAACCGACCCGGTCGGAACCGCCCAGCGGGCCGAACGGCTGCTGCCTTGCGCCATTGCCGGGAAAACTCGCCTCGTTGGCCGAACACCATTCCCGCACCACCGCGTAGGTCGAATCCGCCCCGAGGACGGCGGCCAGGGGCGTCGCGCCGGCCAGCATTTTTTTGTGCAGCGTTTCCAGACGATCGGGAAGGGAGTCGAGGACCGAATCCAGTTCCGACGCCAGGCGGTCGACAAACCGGGCCTGGGTGCAGCCCTGCAGCCGTTCGGCCAGGCCGAGGGCCGGGGTGAGGTTCCGCCCGGCGTAGAGGGAGGCGTAGGCGTTCCCCGAGGGAACTATCTGGTTGCGCCAGCCGACCCGCGACTGGAGGACGATGTCCCGCAACCGTTCCCGGTCGGTGAAATCGGGGCGGAAGAGGCGGTCGGAAAAGACCGACATCGCCTGGGGCCATTCCGAGTCCAGCGCCTTCAGCCAGCCCGCGACCCGCACCACCGCCTTGTCCGGGCCGTCGATGTGGGTGATGATGCCGGCGGAAAAATCGAGCGATCCGGTGGAGGCGGCTTCGCGCTCGGCCATGGCGGCGTAATCCATGCCGCCGGCGCCGCCCTTGCACATCGCTTCACAGAGGAGCGGCAGGAGCAGCAGTTCGTCCTCGCTCAGGCCCGACACCTGCAGCGCCAGGTTGAGGTAGCCGATGCCGCCCGCATACATCGGGACGCGCAGGAGTTCACCCGCGCCGACGCGCTCGACCTCGTAGTCGAGCGGCAGCGGTTCGGGCGAGACGTCGGATTTCGCCAGCCGGGGCAGGGTCGCGAGCGCTTCGGGCGAATTGCCTTCGGACTGCATCGTCTCCAGCCTGGCGGCGATCTCCTTTACTTCGCGGCGCTCGCCTTCGCTCATGCCCGCCAGGACGCGCTCCATCTCCGCCGCCGTCTCGCGGTCGAGTCTTTCCATATAGCCCTTGTCCGGCGCGAGGGTGACGCGGAGGCGATGGGTGTTGTCGAGCAGCCACTGTTCGGCGGTGCGCTCGAGCAGACGCTTGTCGCGCTTGAGCGTTTCGCGGAGTTCGTCGAGGTGGCCGGAAATGTCCACCGCGCCCAGCGGGTCGGAGTCGTAGAGCCAGGTGCCGAGGACCCGGTCCATGAGGTTGAGCGGATACTGCGGCCGGATTTCGCGGCTCGCCAGCTCCAGCCGGTGCAGGGCCGACTCGACCCTGCCCGGGTCGAAGCCGCGCTCGACCTCGGCCTTGACCGTCTTGAGGATAAGGTCCTCCACCGCTTCGGCCCGGTCCGGTTCCGACCCCTTGAGGACGACGATGAAGAAGGTGTCCCGCTGGTAGTCGGCGTGGCCGGAACTGCCGAGTTCCTCGCCCAGGCGCGAATCGATCAGGGCCTTTCTGAGGGGCGAGGCGGCGTTGTCGAGCAGATAAATGTTCACGACCTTCATGGCGAGGTTGGCCATGACGTCCCGCTTGTCGTTGGTGGCGAAGGCGACGGCGATGTCGGTGCGGCCCGATTCGGAATCGTCGGCGTCGATGGGATAGGTGAAGGCGGCCTGGCGCGGTTTGTCCCACAGGGCGAGGGGCTTGATGCCGGTGTCGAAGCCGCGCGCCTCGAATTTCGACAGGTATTCGCGGTCCAGCACCTCCAGGGTCGTCGGCAGGCCGACATTGCCGTAGGTGAATATCCACGCGTTGGACGGGTGGTAGTAGTCGCGGTGGAACTGGAGATACTGCTTGTACGTCAGGGACGGGATGGCCTTCGGATCGCCGCCGAAGTCGCGGCCGTAGACGTTGGACTCGAACAACAACTGCTGCACGTGGCGGTCGAGGAGGCCGTCCGGGTCGGAGTAGACGCCGCGCATTTCGTTGTAGACGACGCCCTTGACGACGAGCTTGCCTTCGGGAGTGAATTCGAAATGGTGGCCTTCCTGGCGGAAATGGTCCTCGGTCAGGAGCGGGAAAAATACCGCGTCGCAGTACACCCGCAGCAGGTTGTGGAAGTCCTTCGGGTTCATGCTGGCGCAGGGATAGAGGGTGCGGTCGGGATAGGTGGCGGCGTTCAGAAAGGTGGCGAGGCTGGTTTTCAGTAGTTCGACAAACGGGTCCTTGACCGGATAGCGCTTGGACCCGCACAGGACGCTGTGCTCGAGGATGTGCGGCAGGCCGGTGTCGTCCGGCGGCGGCGTGCGGAAGGCGATGGAAAAGAGGTTTTCCGCATCGTCGGCGGCAAGGTGGAGCATTTTCGCGCCCGATTTGAGGTGGCTGAGTTCCACCGCCGTCATCATCATCCGGGACAGCGGGGTTATCCGCTCGACCCGGAAACCGTGGTGGGTTGCGCCTGCTTGCAAGCTTTCCAGAACCTCCAGTGATTTCGACATTTCTAACCCTTCTTCGGTTTAAGCGGTTGCACCATGCGGACGGCGGAGCGCCCCAGGCGGTGGATAAAGAACGCGTTCACCGCCCCTTCCCCGAGCTTCGGGGCGACGACGCCCGCCACCCGGGCGCCCAGCGAAACAAGCACGCCCTCCCCCACCATTTCGGACAATTCCTCGGCCGCGTAGCCGCCGGCTATCTCGGTGGCCTGCTCGGCCACGCCGGCGATAAAGGCCGCGGCTATCGCCTTGTTCAGGAGCAGCAGCAGGCCGCTCCGGCTGGCGCGAATATTGTAGATGACGCAGACGTCCCGGAGCATCTTCAGGGCGATTGTCAGGACCAGCACCGCATCCAGGAACGGCAGCGGCGAGGCGATGACGCAGCCGGCGGCGCGGAGCGACCAGGCCTTGATCCGGGCGCGGGCGGCGCGGTCGAGTTCGTCCTGGAAGCCCCGGCCGAAGTCGTCCAGCCAGGTCATGCTGTCGACGGATCGGCCGACCAGAAAGTCGCGGCTGCGGGCGAGTTTTTCAATCGCTTCGGCGGTCAGTCCGGCGCCGAGGAGAACCGGCTGTCTGGCGGCGGAAAGGGGATAGGCGAGCAGGTATTCCTCCAGGCTCGCGCGGGCGGCCTGCATGTGTTCGAGGCCGTCTTCCCGCGATTTGGCGCGGCGGCGGAGTTCCTCGAGGGCGGCGAGGTCGACCTGGCGCATGCGGCGCAGCCGCAGCCACGACCGGACCAGGCCCGCGCACACGACGACCACCGCCAGACACGACAGGCCGAGGATGCCGAGAAGGGGATACCGCAGCCACGGCGCGAGGGTGGCCGCATAGGCGAGGGAACTGATCGCCTGGCTGGTCAGGAAAAAACAGAACGCCCCGACAACCAGCACCGTCGCCCCGAGATACCAGCGGAGCCACGGCGAGGCCGGCGCACGCCCCTCGACCGGGGCGGCGGGCGCGGTGCCGGGCCGGACGGCCGACGCCACCCGGTCGGGGGCGACCGTCTCCGGCTCGACGTCGGGGACGTTGGGGATGCATTCGCCTTCGCGGTGGTTCGAGGACGCGGCCGGTTCGGGCCGCGCCGGCGCTTCGGGAGGAGGCGGCGGCTCCATAACAGCGGTCTGCGCCGCGACGGCGGCGCGGGGAGCGGGTTTATCGTCAATGTAATCCGGCGTCACATCGGGTTCATTGGGGCTGATGTCGGTGTATCCGGGCATGACGTCCTCCACGGCGCACAAAAAACAGCCGGCCACACGCGAGCCCGCCTTCCATATACTATATCGGCGTGGGGATTATCCCCCCACGGAGGAGGCGTCCTCCACACCCCATACCCTGCGCGGTTGCGAGCTGATCGACTCATTCATACATCCTCACCGCTCCCCGTCACCCCGGCGGTGAAGCGCAGAACCGGGCGAAAGGCGTGAAGTTGTGCCGGGGCAAGCGGAGACGCGTACTGCTACACCTACAACTACGTCATGAAATACTGCAGCAGAGGTCTGTCCGGCTGCCCCGGCACAACCTCCCGTTACCCGCACAGCGACCGTGAGCACGCCGGGGTGACGAGTGGGGCGGGTCTACCGGGCGTTCGATTACCGCACTGCCGCTTACCCCCTCACCCGCCAATCTTCAGGGGCGCAAGCGCCTCGAGAATATCGCCCGCGTTCGCCTCGGGACCGGCGGTGGCGATGCGGACCCGGGTGGCCTTGCCGGGCGCGGCCTTTTTGCCGACCTCGACATAGAAGGCGTTGGCGTCGGCCCGGGCGCGGCCGAACGCGTGCTCGCACCATTCGCTCCCGACCCCGGCCCGCAGGGCCCGCTGCAGGGTGGCGTGGCCGTAGAGCCAGAATGCGCCGTCGGTGAAGTCGCGGAAATAGGCCGAGAGTTCGGGCGCGTCGAAGGAATCGACGAACTTCTGCCGCGGCCCGTTCATGGGCGAGCCGGCCAGGATCATCATGCCGCGTTCGCGCGCGCCGGCGACGAGGGCGGCCAGGAGCCCGAGGCGGCGTTCGCGGACTTCGGCGTCCGGAATGTTCCAGAGCGGGTCGGGCGCGACCGCAACCGCGCGCACGCCCCAATGGATGGCGTCGTCGAGGAGGCGGACGACGTCGGCCTCGCCCACCGTCTCGCTGTCCTGCCAGTACAGGCACGGGACCGCGCCCGCGCCCTCGACCGCGCGAAAGAAATCGGTGACGCCGGGGTAGTCGCCCGGGCACCAGTCGCCGCTGTCCCCGAGGGTGCAGAGTTTTTCATGCAACGTCGCCCTGAAGGCGCCCGCGTCGCCCAGCAGCGTCTCAACGTCCGTGGGCGAACGGCCGAGCACGTCGGCCCAATAGACGGCCAGGTCGGGGAGTTCGGGGAAAAGGGTCTTCGCCTTGGCCGTGTAGGCGGCGGCGATGTGTTCCAGTTCGGCGTTGTCCGCCGGGGTCAGCGGCAGGACCTCCGCCTCGTAGTCGA
Organism: Planctomycetaceae bacterium; assembly: GCA_021203245.1. Lineage (GTDB taxonomy): Bacteria > Planctomycetota > SZUA-567 > SZUA-567 > SZUA-567 > JAJBSZ01. The sequence continues at coordinate 15,610 of JAJQBO010000225.1, read as the reverse complement.
CCGTCACCGGCGCGAGGATGGGGTTGATGCGGGCGATCATGGCGGTGTTGCGACTGCGCGATCGTTCGGGCAACGACGCCACCAGCCGCCCCGCCTCGGTGTCCAATTCCGGCACCCGGGTAAAACCGACGCCGAGGGCGCGCATAAAGCCGGGCCGGCCGGGAATGTTGAGTTCGCGGTCGTCGTAGGACTGGACGTGGACGGTCGTCTCCAGGGACACGGTGGCGCGGATGCCGAGGGCGTCGCCGGCCGCCTGCATCTCGCCCAGCGCGCCCAGGTTGTCGACGTCGGCGCAGCCGATGACCGACAGGCCGCGGATGACCGCCTCCCACGCCAGCCGTGCCGGGGAGAAGGAATCGAACGAATAGGAAAAAAAGGTCCGCGCCAGCACGTTGACCCAGCCGGTGTCCTGCGGCCGCGAGACCGAACCGTCGTCGAAGGAGCGCACCGCTTCGGTCAAGGCCAGGCGGCGCTCCTCGGTCAGGGGCGAATTCAGCGCCTGCAGCGTGGCCGGGATCTGCCCCAGGGCCCGGCTGCGGATCGAGGCGTTGGCATGGCCTCCGGACTTTCTGGCCGAGGCGTTCTCTGTCATAAAGGCTCCAAAAACTCGTGCGTATATCGTATAATATTATCTCACGGAGAATTATAGTAAAAAGCCGTCCGCAACGCAATCGAGGCGGCGCAGATTCCGCCCGCACTGTCCCGTCGTGCCGTGACGGGCGTTCGCAGGCGTTTACCATGGGACGCGGGAAGAGGTTACCGCGTTTCGAATTCCTGGCTGCACCACGCTATTTCGGGAGATGTCATGCAAAGAACCACCCGTAGGGTCATGATCGGATCTGTGGCGGTCGGCGGCGGCGCGCCGGTGACGGTCCAGTCCATGACCCGCGCGGCCTCGGACGATATCGAGGGCGCGCTGGCCGAGATTCGCGCCGCCGCCCTGGCGGGCTGCGCCGTCATGCGCCTGGCCGTCCCCAACCCGATCGCGGCGAAGTCGTTTGCGGCGGTGGCGGCTCGTTCGCCCCTGCCGCTCGTGGCCGACACCCATTTCGACTGCCGGACGACCCTGGCCGCCATCGACGCGGGCGCGGCCAAGGTCCGCATCAATCCGGGCAACATGAACCCGGACAACCTCCGCCGGGTCGTGGACCGGGCGGGCGAGCGCGGCATCCCCATCCGCATCGGCGGCAACTCCGGGTCCATCCTGCACCGGCGCGGCCCCGACGCGGCAGGCCCGCCCGATCTGCCGCTCCTGATGGCGGAGGAAATCCTCGAATGGGCCGAACGAATGGACGGGATGGGCTTCCATGACATTGTCCTCTCGGTCAAGACGAACGACGCCCTCGGCACGGTGCGGGCGAACCGCATCCTGGCCGAGCGGTCGGATTATCCCCTCCACCTCGGCGTGACCGCCGCCGGCGTCTACGAGGACGCGCTCCTCAAATCCGCCGCCGCCATCGGATCGCTCCTGCTGGACGGCATCGGCGACACCATCCGCTTCAGCTTTACCGGCGACATGGTCCGGGAAGCCGAGGCGGGCGTGTCCCTGCTCCGCGCGCTCGGGCTGCGCCGGGACGGGGTGGAAATCGTCAGTTGTCCCGGCTGCAGCCGCTGCCGCGTCGACCTGGTTGATCTGACCCGGCAGGTGCGGGAGCGGTTGTCGGGCCTGACGACGCCGCTCCGGGTCGCGGTCATGGGCTGCGAGGTGAACGGGCCGGGCGAGGCAAAGGCGGCCGATCTCGGCATCGCCTCTGCCGGCGGGGTGATTCACCTGTTTATCCACGGCGAGGTGGTGGAAAAGGTCGCCGTTGTGGACGCGGTCGACCGGCTGGCCGCCGAGGCCGAGCGGCTGGCGGGTGAATAGCAGAGTCAGACCTTAGCGGATGTTCCTGGCGTGGACCCCGGCCGAACAGCCCGTTTTTTGCCCGGGTCGATGTATGCACGCCGGGGTGACGTTTGGGGGAGGACGGGACCTTTGTACCGGCCCGCCTCCTTACCATAACCGCGCCATCCTCCCCTATCGTCACCCCGGCGTGCGGGCATTCATCAGCGGGCCAAACGGGCGGTTCGGCCGGGGTCCACGGGGTAAACGGCGAAGGCACCGAACTCACACAATCGACGCCCCCCCCCTAAAACCACGCATACTCGTCATTCGCCAGCACCACCCGATCCCGCCCGGCCTGCTTACCCGCGTACAAGGCCTCGTCGGCGCTGGCGACGACGGACCGCAGATCGCTGCCGTCTGACACGCCGGCGATGCCGAAGGTGGCGGTGACGGTGAAGCGGCGGCCGTCGCCTGTGCTGAACTGTTCCTGCCGCAGCATGTCGGCGGCGCGGGTGAGCGAATGCAGCGCGCCGTTCTTGTCGGTCGCGGGGAAGACGATGCCGAACTCCTCGCCGCCGTACCGGCCGACAATGTCTGTTTCGCGCACCGCTTCGGAGAGGATTTCGACAAACCGGCTCAGCACGCCGTCGCCGGCCTGGTGGCCGTAGGTGTTGTTGACCAGCTTGAAGTTGTCGAGATCGCACATGCAGAACGTCATCGGCTGGCGGTGGCGGACAGCCAGGTGGATATGCTGGTCCAGCCGCTCCAGCAGCACCCAGCGGTTCCAGGCCCCGGTCATGACGTCGTGGGTCGCCTCGTACTGGAGTTTGACCCGGTTGGCGCGGCTGGCCGTGACGTCCTCCGCCATGACGATGACATAGCGCGCGCCATCGGAGATATGCCGCGACAGGGTGGCGGTGAGGGTGATCCACACTTCCCTGCCGTCCGGGCGGATGAACAGCCGTTCCGGCATCGACTCGCGCCGCCCGCCCCGCAGCAGCCGGTACGGTGAATCGCGCATCTCCTGGCGGTAGTCCTCGTGGGCGAAACGGCTCAGCCACATGCCCCTGAGCTCGGCCTGGTCGCGGCCGAGCATGATGGCGAGGGCGGGGTTGACCTGCTCCAGCCTCCCTTCGGTGTCGGAAACGGCTATCCCCATGCCGGCGTTGTCGAAGACGGTGCGGAAGCGCTCCTCGGTGTCGATAAGCCTGGCTTCGGCCTGCATTGCGTCGGAAATATCCATGTGGAAGCCGAGCACGCGGGCGGGACGGCCGTGGCTGTCGTTCAGGATGGCGTGGATGGTGGTGATTATCCAGCGCCACGCGCCGTTCCGATCGCGGATGCGGTAGTTCATCCGGTAGCGGACGCCGACCTTCAGCAGTTGCCGCCAATTGTGCAGGATGTTCTGCGATTCGCCCGGATAAACTTCGTCGAGCCATTCGTCCACCGGTTTGCCCGGCCCGCCGGGAACGCCGTCTGGCCCGAAAATTTGGCCGTACGTTTCGCTGTAATGCATGGTGCGGTTGATGGCGTCGTATTCCCACAGCCCGTCCTGCATCGCCTCCAGGACAAAGCGTGGATTCGGCCCGTCGCGGACCGATCCGGTGATGGCGTCGAGTTCGGCGGCGTCGAGGGAAACGAGCATGACCGGCGGCGCGTCCGCTTCGGGCGCGGCGGCGATAATCCTGAGGGACGAAAAATAGCGCTCCGCCACCCCCGACCTCGACCGCACCTCCAGCATCTGGCCCCAAATCATGCCGTCGCCGGCCGTCGTCATGCGCTGGTAGATGCTCCGCAAGAGCCGCGTTCCTTTCTCCCCGAACAGCGTTTCGCCGCCCATGCCCTCGAGTTCCTTGAGGGAATAGCCGGTCTGCTGGGCGACGCGGCGGTTGACGTTCTGGATACGGCCGGCGACGGGATCGTAGAGGATAATGCCGCACAGGGTGAGGTCGAGGACGCTGTGGATCTCGCGGTTTCTGGCCGAAATGATGGTGGTGCGGGAGGCATTGCCGCGGCCCTCGACGACCTGGATAACCCCCTTCAACTGGCCGTTGGGGCTGAAGTCCGGGAATGCCTTGAGGGAATAGGTCTGCCGGTCCCCGTTCTCGCCGAAGGAAATGCTGCCGCATTGCGGCACCCGCGTCGAAAACGCGGCGTCGACGAGGTTGCGGACCGTTTCAACCTGGGGCGTAGACGGCGCGTCGGGATCGGTGAAATCCACCGGCGGGGGCAGGCCGGCGCCGGTCGATTCTGTCCAGAGGATGCGGCGTTCTGGCGACACGTAGGCGACAAAACGGTGCGATTCCGTGCGTGCAGCCGGAGTGTCCGAAGTCGACATGGCAAGCTCCGAACCACTCTTCTCCATTACGAGTATACCAGCCTTTGGCTAGATTGGCAAACCATAAAGGACGCGGTAAATCAGGAAATGGGCGACCGGGGTATAGATGCGCGGGAAAAAGTACCAGGCCAGCAGCAATCCGGCAAACGCATAGGAATTGGCGGTATAGCGGAAGCGGAGGCGGTCCTCCTCCCGTTTGATGAACAGGTACCAGACTTCGGATCCGTCCAAGGGCGGCAACGGCAGGATGTTGAAGATAAGCAGGATGATGTTCAGGCGGAAGGCGACATTCAGGAACATCGCCAAGGCCCACGACACCGTCCCGCCGCCGGCCCCGGCGGCGATGGGATACATGCCTGTTTCGGGATCGAGAGGCCCGAAATAGCCGTTGTGGAGGCCGATATACATGCAGACAAAAGACACCACGATCAGCGGCAGGTGGGACAATGGTCCGGCCAGCGACATGAGAAACGATCGTTTGGGATAGCGGGCGGCCCAATAGGGGTTGAACGGGGCCGAGGCCCAGCCGATCAGGTAGTTGCCGCCCGAAAGGATAAAGGTGACGATAGGGACGGCCAGCATGCCAAAGGGCGAGCGCTGGATATGCGGCACCGGATTGAGGGTAGCTGTCCCGGACGAATAGGCGGTCGCGTCGCCGCCCCGGTGGGAGACGAACGAGTGCATCGCCTCGTGCAGGGTGGTGGAAAAAAGGAAGACCAGGTACCAGACCATAAACCCGGTTAAGAATTGGCTGCCGAACTGCATAGGCGTCTTTCGTTTCTCGAGGTTCTTCTTGAGGCACCCGGAGTTAACGCGTATGGCGTGGACCCCGGCAACCACGGCCTTGTCGGTTATCCGTCCTTTTCTTGCCCCCGGTGCGTTTGCCGGTATAATGCATTCATATCACTCACGCGCCCTCCAGCCGACTTCGGGCTGGAGCGAAAGGTTTATAACACTATGCGCATTTTCACATCAACCGACGATGCACCCTTGTCTGATCGGCGTCCCGCCGTCACCATGGGCGTCTTCGACGGCGTCCACCTTGGACACCAGGCAATCATACGGCAACTGCGGCTGGCCGCCAGTAAAATCGGTTCGCCCAGCCTGGCCATTACCTTCTCGCCACACCCCCGGCAAGCGCTCGGCCGGGCCGCGCCCCCCGGCATCTGCAGCCTGGAAAAACGGCTGGAACTCCTGAGCGCCGCCGGACTTGACGCGGTCTGGGTACTGCCCTTCACGGCCGAATTCGCCCGCCGTTCCGGCCGTGACTTTGCCGAAGCATACTTCCATCTGCGGCTGAACGCCGGGGCGGTCGTGCTTGGCGAAGGCGCGTCCTTCGGCTGCGGCCGCGAAGGCAACGCCCGCACCCTGGCCGAATGGGCCAAACCCTGGAACATGCTGGTGGAAAACGTGCCCCACCTGGTGATGGACGGCACGGTCGTGAGTTCCACCGCCATCCGCCTCGCCATCCAGGCCGGCAACCTCGACCGCGCCGCCGCATTCCTGGGGCGGCTGCCGTCGGTGCAGGGGACGGTCGTCCACGGGCAGGGCCATGGGGCGAAATTGGGCTTTCCGACCCTGAACCTCGACCCGCACCACGAACTCCGCCCGCCGCCCGGGGTCTACCTGACCCGCACCGTGCTGGACGGGGTCACCTATCCGTCTCTGACCAACATCGGCAGGCCGCCGACCGAATCGGAAATCGAGGCCGGGCTGCGGGATTTCCTCATCGAGACCCACCTTCTGGACTTCGGGACCGACGTCTACGGCCGCGACGCCGAGGTGTTCTTTATCCAGAAGACGCGGGACGTCATGCACTTCCCGCTTATCGACGATCTGGTCAAACAGGTGCAGCACGATCTGGAAGACGCCAGGGTCTGGTTCGCGTCGCACCGGGAGGCGTAATGGCGATTATCCGCGTCCTGCCGGTCACGGTGCAGAACAAGATCGCCGCCGGCGAGGTTATTGAACGGCCGGCGTCGGTCGTCAAGGAACTGGTCGAAAACGCCATCGACGCAGGGGCCATTTCCGTCGCGGTGGAGATGGAGGACGGCGGCCACCGGCTGGTGCGGGTGTCGGACGACGGCTGCGGCATGGACGAGGAGGACCTGGTCGCCTGCATGCAGCGCCATGCGACGTCGAAAATCCGCGATGTGGACGACATCTTCCGCATCGCGTCGTTCGGCTTTCGGGGCGAGGCGCTCCCGAGCATCGGGTCGGTCAGCCGGATGACGATTTCGTCCTGCCCCATCGGCGACAAGGAAGGCCACGAACTGATCGTCGAGGCCGGGCGGCTGGTCCGGGTCACCCCCGCCGCGCCCCGAAAAGGCACCCGGGTCGAGGTGCGGGACCTGTTTTTCAACACCTCCGCCCGCCGCAAGTTCCTCCGCACCCCCGCGTCCGAACACACCCGCGCGACCGAGATGCTCACCCGCCTCGCCCTCGGCAACCCGGGTGTGGGCTTTCGCTTGCAGACAAACGAACGCATCGCCCTGTCGGTCCAGCCGGCGGCGAATCAGCTCGACAGAATCCGCGACCTCTTCGGCGACAAGGCGGCCTCACGGCTGACGCCGTTTGCCCGCGACATCACGGACGGGCTGCGCGTGGACGGATTTTTCCTCCGCCCGCCCGAAAGCAGGCGCAATTCCAAAGACATCTATATCCTGGTGAACAAACGCTGGATACGCCACTACGGCCTCGCCCGCGCCATCGGCGACGTCTTTCAGGGCATTCTGCCGCCACGGGTCTATCCCCTGGCGGTGGTGAATGTCCATGTCGATCCGGCCAAGGTCGACGTCAACGCCCATCCGACCAAGGAAGAGGTGCGGTTCGAGCAGGACGGCATCCTCATCGCCGGGGTCAAGCACGCGATTCGGGACGCGCTCGAAGGGTTGGCGATGCTGCCGACGGCGATAAGCCTTGCCCCGACCGCTCCCGCCGGGGGAGAACACGCCGGCGGGCACGAGCCGCGCCCGACCCTCCCGGTGCACGGGCGTCCCGAGCCGGAGCGCCAGGCCAGCCTCGACCTCCCAACCTCGGTCGGGCGGGGCAAAGCGGCGAGCGGCTGGTCGGACTTCGATTTCGCCGCCGCCCGGGAACGCCTGCGCGGGGCCGGCGAAACGCCCCGGGAAACACCGACACCGCCCGGAACGCCCCTTCCCGCGTCCGCGCCGCCCGACGCAGGCCGTCCCGAACCGGACCAGGCTGCGGAATACCGGTCGGACGGATTGCGATTGGGTCCGGCGGGGCAGCACCGGCTGCTCGGTCAGGCGGCGGGCAAATACCTGCTTGTCGACGGCCCGGACGGGATTCTCCTTGTCGATCCGCACGCGCTGCACGAGCGGCAGAATTACGACCGGCTGGTGGCGGAACGCGGCAAGGGCGGCACGCCCCGGCGCTTATTGCTGCCGCTGGAACTGGAACTGTCGCCGACCGAAGCGGCCTCGGCGGCGGAAGCGTTGCCCGGGCTGGCGGAATACGGTTTTGAACTGGAGATGCCGGCGACGAACCGGCTGGTCGTCACCGCCGCGCCGTCGTTTATCCCGCCGGCGCGGCTGGAAACGGTGCTCCGGCACTGTTTGGCCGACCTGGCCGGGGCGGACGAAACGCTCGCGAACGCGCGCGACAAGCTGCTCGCCTCGCTCGCCTGCCACTCGTCGGTTCTGCTCGGCCGCACACTACCGGAAGAGGAAGTGGTGGCATTACTGGACAGGTTTTTTAATCAAGGACAATTGCCGACGTGCCCGCACGGCCGTCCAACCGCCATCCGCATAACGTGGGAGGAGTTGGCGCAGCGTTTTGGGCGGTAGCGGCCAGTTTTCAAGATACGCGCCCCTTTCCACCCCGTCGTCACCCCGGCGTCCATTCGTGCGCTGTGAATTTGACGTGAGGTTGTGCGGGGCAATCGGCTGAACCAGTGCTGCAGTATGCGTTACGGCGCCGATCGGGGTGCAGCATGGCGCGGCCCGGCTGCCCCGGCACAACCACACGACCCTCGCCCGGTTCTACGCTTCACCGCCGGGGTGACGTCAAGGTGAACAGTTACGTTTTGATATAATGCGATTACCGTTCATTCATTCGCGACATATTGCCTCAAGCATGGCGGTGTCGATATGGGTAAATTTTCGTCCACCGCCTTGCCTTTGGCGGTAGTTTGGCAATAATAATTGTTTCGTCCAAGGTTGAAGCCGGAGGGGCTGGTCCGCCCGGCTGCAACGTTTTCTCTAAGGAAACAAATTACGATGATGCGTCAATTTCTCCTCAGGGCGTTCCTCGCCTGCGCCGTGCTGCTGGCCGGCGTCGCGCACGCCGCCGATGTCGATTCGATTCTCCAGTCCCAGGCCGCCACTCCGGACGAACCGGTGTGGCTCGCCGCCCAGGAACTGGGCCGGGTCGCCGTCGTCGGCCAGGAAAACGCCAGCAACGCCGTCGTCGATCCGCGCCTCTACGAAGCCGCCGAGGACGCCACCCGTTCGGTCGGCGAACGCCTCGCCGCCGCCGCCGCCCTGCTTCGCCTCGGCGAACAGCGCGAAGGCACGGTCGGGGTCGAACAGATCGCCATGGCCGACGACGTGCCGATGGCGCGCCGGCTCGAAGCGGCCGAAATCCTCGGCAAATGGGGCGGCGAATACGCCACCGCCCGCCTCGGCATCATGCTGGAAGCCCCCGACGTGCCGGAACGCCTCCGGGTCGAACTCGCCTACAGCCTGTGGAAGCTCTCTTCCCGGCCCCAAGCCTATGCCGTCCTGGAAGATATCCGCCAATACGGCTCCTCGGCCCAGGCCCGCGCCGAAGCCACCCTCGCCCTCGCCCAGACCGACCGCTACCAGTCGCTCCGGGACGAAGTGAAGGCCCTCGCCGACACCCCCGGCAGCATCGGCGAACGCGCGCAAAACATCATGCTTATCAACAACCGCTTCAGCGAGGAAGTGCGCCGCGACGATTTCGCCGTGCTGCTTATTTCCGAAGTCATCCAGAAAATCCGCAACTTCTACGCCGCCGACGACGAGGACAAGGACCAGGCCAAGCGCCTTGAACCGCGCGCCCTCGCCGAAGCCTCGGCCCAGGCGCTCCTTTATTCGCTCGACCAGTTCAACGACTACATGAACGAAGAGGACTTCGCCGATTTCGAGTCGCAGTTGAAGGCCAACTACGGCGGCATCGGCGCGTGGGTCGGCATGCGCGACGGCCGCTTCACCGTCCTCACCCCCATGTACGACAAGCCCGCCTACCGCGCCGGCCTGAAGCCGATGGACGTCATCGACCGGATTGACGATGTCGAATTGAAGGACATGAAGCAGAACGACATCATCAAGCTCCTCAAGGGCCCGCCGAACACCACCGTCCGCGTCCGCGTCTACCGCGCCGCGTGGAAGGAACCGCGCGAGGTCGCGGTGCGCCGGGAAATTATTGAAATCCCATCTGTCAAATACCAGATGCTGCCTGGCCAGATCGGCTATATCCGCATCAACTCCTTCAACGACGGCGACCCCTACCGCAAGGTCAAGGGGACGGCCGGCCTGGTGAAGGACGCCCTCACCCGCCTGAAACGGAACGGCGCGAAGGGGCTTATCCTCGACCTGTCGAACAACCCGGGCGGCGTCATGGTCTCCGGCGTCGACGTGGCGAAGCTGTTCATCGGCGAAGGCAAGACCATTGTGACGAGCCGGGGCAAGCGGAACTTCTCGCGCCCGAACGTGTACAAGGCGAACTACGGCAAGCCGTTCTACCGCGACCCGGTCGTCGTCGTCGTCAACCCCGGCACCGCTTCGGCGGCCGAGATTCTCGCCGGCGCGATGCGCGACCACAAGCGCGCGCCGCTGGTCGGCAGGAAGACCTACGGCAAGGGTTCGGTGCAGTCGCTTATCGGCGTCGACGCCGCCCGCGACCGCTCCCGCATCAAGCTGACCGTGGCGAAGTACTATCTCCCGAACAACGACTGCATCCACGAAAAAGGCATCGAGCCCGATTACAAGGTGCCGGAAATGGACCTGTCGGTCGCCGAGGCGGAAGCGCGGTTCAAAATCCGCGACCAGCACGACATCATGTTCTGGCTCGAGGAAAACGACCGCTGGACCCGCTACGAGCAGGAATTCAGAAAGCTCCTGGAGTTCGACAACCTGGACCCGCAGGCGTATCCGGAGTTCGATTCGCTGCTGACCCAGTTGCAGACGAAGTATCCGAAGGAAAAGATCGACGCCGAACTGGTCCGCAAGGAAATCCGCTATGGCATCGCGACGTATCTGCGCGATTTTAAGGGCGAGGAAAACCACAACGTCGATCTGGAGGAAAACGCCTACCTGCAGGAAGCGATTATGGTTCTTGGAGATTCGATAGGCGGTCTTCCCGAAACGCCCCTGTTCGCCACCATCCGCAGCCTGACCGAAGAGAACCGGAAAAAGTTGGCCGAGGAAGATCTGGCGGAAGGGAAGCCGCAGGAATAGGACAAGTAAAGAAGTACGAAAAAACCAATTGTTCGAGTACGCCGTTCCGACGGCCCGGGAATGCACGGCCTTATGGCCGCCGCATCCAGCCGCCGGAGCGAACTACGGGAACCAGGGTACGAGCCTTCGGACGGTTTGTCGCGGGCTCGGGGGTTTAACCTCTTTGGCGCCCGTCGGCCTCCGCCGGTCTATCCGGCCCGGGCCGGCGGGTCCGCATTTTGCCGCACCGCGCGGGAGTATTTTCCCGTCCGAGCGGCGTCACATGGGGAACTGAATGGAACTACACACACTGCCACGCTACGAGGAAGTCCTCGAGACCCTCGACACCTATCAGAATCTTGAGCGCGTCGGCGTCACCCCCGCGGCCCTTGGCGGCGGTTCCGAGCGCATGCATAAACTTGTGAAACGGCTGGGGTCGCCCCACGCCAACATCCCCGCCATCCACATCGCCGGCACCAAGGGCAAGGGTTCTGTGAGCCACATGGTCGCGGCCGCCCTCACCGCCGCCGGCCTGAAGACCGGCCTCTACACCAGCCCGCACGTCGACGATTTGCGGGAGCGCATCCAGATTCACGGCCGGCCCATCAACCAGCAGCGCTTTATCGAAGCCGCCGTCACCGTGCTCCGCGAAGCCTCGGCCATGCGCGATGAAGGGAACGGCCCGTCCTGGTTCGAAATCGTCACCGCCATCGCCCTGGTCGCGTTCCAGAACGCCCGGGTCGAGGCGATGGTGCTGGAGACCGGCCTGGGCGGCCGCCTCGACGCCACCAACCTGCCGGACCTGCGCCTGGTCGCCGCCGGCATTACCACGATTTCCAAGGATCACGAAGAAGTGCTCGGCTCCAGCCTCACCGCCATCGCGGCCGAAAAGGCGGCTATTATCCGCCAGAACGTGCCTGTCGTGACGATGGCGCAGGAAGACGGCGTGCGCCGCGTCATCGAGACCCGCGCCCGCGAGCTGTCGGCCCCGTGCTTTACCATCGGCAAGGACGTGCAGGTGACATTCCGCAAACCGGCCACGGCGGACAAGCCCGGCATCGGCCAGCGCCTCGATCTTGAAACGTGGCGGAACGTCTACCCGGACATCCCCATCGCCATGCTCGGGAATCACCAGGCGGAGAACGTCGGACTGGCCCTCGGGCTGACCGACCTGTTCCTCGAATACATGGAACGGGAATCCCTCGACTCCCTGATCCTGAAGCGCGCCTGGCGCAGCCTCGCGCTTCCGGCCCGCCTCGAGGTGATGGCCAACAATCCCTGGCACATCGTCGACGGCGCGCACAACCCGGCCTCGGCCTGGGCCGCTGCCGAGACGGTGCTCGATAACTTTTCCTCCACCGAGCGGACGCTCATCTTCGGCGTGTCGAAGGACAAGAACTACAAGTCGATGCTCCGCATCCTGGCTCCGTTGTTCTCGCACATCGTGCTGTCGCCGTTCGATTCGCCCCGCGCCGCCGCGCCGGAGGAACTCGACGCCTACATCAGGTCCGAGTACCCCGCAATTAAGACGGCGGTCGCCATCGACGCCGCCCACGCGATGGAACTCGCCAACACCTACACGCCGCTGGACGGGCTTATCCTGACCTGCGGGTCCTTGTACCTCGCGGGCGAGGTTCGCGCGCGCCTTGTGCCGGCGGGAAAAGGCCAAGGCGAAGTAGGACCATTGTATGGTAATGAGTAGCGCCGCGCTCTCACCGAGGGTGCGGCGCTTTTTTTGGCGAATTCACGATTCACAATTACGGATCAATGGTTCAATGAATATCGATTTGGCGGTGTCTGAGTTATCTGCTACTTATACAACCATTGTGAATTGTGAATTGTGCATTGTGAATTCCACATCTCCCCCTATACACAGCCTTCCCTTTTTCGTATCATAACAACCGATCGTTTTTGTCGATTCCCCTAGAAAAAGAAATATGTATGAACAAACTTCTCCGCGCCGGCATCATCTCCGTGGCGCCCCTGTTCGCCCTCTTCGCCGTCCCGGCCGACGCCGAGGCCGGCCAGCTGCCCCCTGGCCTCTATGCCGAAATCAACACAGACAAGGGCGTCATCCTGGTGCAACTGTTCTTCCAGGACACGCCGATGACTGTCGCCAATTTCGTCGGCCTGGCCGAAGGCACCCTCGACACCGACACGAAAAAAGGCCGGCCCTTCTACGACGGCATCATCTTCCACCGCGTCATCCCCGACTTCATGATTCAGGGCGGCGACCCGACCGGCACCGGCACCGGCGGCCCCGGCTACCGCTTCGCCGACGAAATCCGCCCCAATCTGCGCCACGACTCGCCCGGCATCCTCTCCATGGCCAACGCCGGCCCCGGCACCAACGGCTCCCAATTCTTCATCACCCACGTTCCGACCCCGCATCTGGACGGCAAGCACACCGTCTTCGGGAAGGTCGTGCAGGGCCAGAACGTGGTCGACGCCATCGCCAAGGGTGACGCCATCCGCAAGGTGACCATTATCCGCGTCGGCCCCGAGGCCGAGGCGTTCCGCCCCGACCAGGCGATGTTCGAACAACTCCAGGCCGGCGGCGGCGCCGCGTCGGCGCAGTCGTCGTCCCCTTCCGCCGGCGGCAACAGCCCGAGCGATTGGGCGCGCCGCATCCGCAATTACGAAAAGGAAGCCAAGACAGCCATGTCGGGCCTCAAGTACGTGGTGTTGGAAAAAGGCTCGGGCGCCAAGCCGCGCCCGGGACAGACCGTCACCACCCACTACACCGGCCGCCTCATGGACGGCACCAAGTTCGACTCGTCCGTCGACCGCGGCGACCCGTTCTCCTTCAAGGTTGGCAAGGGCGAAGTCATCCAGGGCTGGGACGAAGCGCTGGGCGACATGAAGGTGGGCGAGAAGCGCGCCATCATCGTTCCGTCCAAGCTCGGCTACGGCTCCCGCGGGGCCGGCGGGGTGATTCCGCCCAATGCCACATTATTTTTTGAAATTGAACGCTTGAAATAGCCGTTTCATGTGATATACTAAGAGTACCAGGAAACTGTGGGGCGGACCCCGAGTCCGCCCCTGTTTCTTTTGGCTCTCCCTTTATCGCGGGATGTCGCGCCGGCGGCGTCCTGTTCAGCAGCGGACAAAGGCACGAGGTATGACCAGGCTATGTTCGGGGCGGACCCCAGGGTCCGCCCCGATTTTTTTTGACAGGTAGTTTTGTATGGCCGCGCGATGCGGCAAGGAAACGAGACGATCATGTACCAAGAGAAGCCGTTCCGGCTGTTTATGAAGTATGCCATCCCCCAGATGATCGGGTTGCTCCTGAACTCGGTCTACCTTATCGTCGACGGCATGTTTATCGGCAACCGCCTCGGCCGCGACGCCATGGCGGCGGCGGCCATCGCCGTGCCGGTGGTGGAGATCCTCATCGCCCTCGCCCTCGCCATCTCCGTCGGCGCGAGCATCATCATCTCGTCGTCGTTCGGGTCGGGCGACACCGACCGCGCCAACCGCGCCTTCAACCTGTCCATCGTGATCGCGGTGGCAATGTCCATCCTTATCGCGGTGTTCGGGAACATCTACCTGAACGGGCTCGCCATCGGGCTGGGGTCGACCCCGGACATCCAGCAGGAGGCCGTTACCTACCTCTGGTATATCGTCACCGGATCGCCGTTCCTGATTCTCTCCTTCGCCTTCAGTTCCTACGCCAGGGCGGACAACCAGCCGAAGCTGGCGATGACGGCGCTGGTGGTCGGGTCGGTGTCGAACATCATTCTCGACTACGTGTTCATGTATCCCCTGAACATGGGCATCGCCGGCGCGGCGTTGGCGACAGCCCTCGGCCCCATCTTTTCCGTCATGATCCTGTTGCCGCATTTTCTCCGTGGCAAGGGCATGCTCCGCTTCCGCTGGCCGCAGTTGTCGCCGAAGCTGGGGTGGAACATCCTCTATCTGGGCGCACCCGCGTTCGTGATGGAATTCTCCATCGGCATCGTAACCCTGTTCTACAACATCGCCATCAACCGGAACGGCTTTGGCGAAATCGGCCTCGCCGCCTACCTGACGATTGGCTATATCGCCCTCATCATCCTGACCGTGTTCCTGGGCATCGCCCAGGGCATCCAGCCGCTGGTGAGTTATTTCCACGGCAAGCACGATCACGGCCGCAACCGCGAGCTGATGACGTTTCTGTTCAAGATGGTGGCGTTTTTAGGCATCTTTCTTTATGTGGGCGTGGTGTTTTTCTCGAAGCCGTTTATAACCATCTTTACGCCGAGCGACGCCGAACTCATCGCCTTTACCCACAGCAAGGCGACGATCTATTTCTCCGGGTTTGTCTTTGCCGGGATTACCATCCTGATCATCACGTTTTTCCAGTCGATTCAGCAGGCCCTGCCCGCGTTTGTGCTGGCCTTGTTCCGCTCCGCCGTGTTTGTGCCGATTTTCCTGTTCGGCTTTCCGCTGGCGTGGGGGGCGGAGTCCATCTGGCTCGCGTTGTCGGTGGCTGAACTGGTGACGTTTGTCGTCGCGGGCGTGTGGTACTACAGGTCGACGCGGGTGCCGGCTGGGCCGACCCTGCCAAACAAGGAATCGGTGCGGCTGGCATAAGTTTCTGAGGGTTTGGGTGCGGAGCAAGACGCAACCGATCGATTCCCCTAACGTTTCTTACAACCCCGTCACCCCCGCGAACGCGGGGGTCCAGCGGGCAAACCAAAGAAGCAACGATTTGTTACTTCCATGATGCATCGCTGATGGATTCGGGTATAGACCACTGTTCCTTAATCGTGCCGTCCGCTGGATCCCCGCGTTCGCGGGGATGACGAGACTTTAGGAGCGAGTGGAGGTTGGTGCAACGTACTGCCCGCCTGCTCTGCTGTCGGAGGGCCGCACACCGGGATGACGTATGGGGGTGGGTGAATGGGTTTACTGCGAGAATATTATCAATAAATACGATTAGTATGAGGAAAACGGCGGATCGCGAAAGCGATTCGCCGTTTTCTCATGTTTGGCTTTTTGGCATCACCTCTGCATTGGTACATTCTGCCCTCAACGCTCGAT
>JAJQBO010000114.1 GCA_021203245.1 Planctomycetaceae bacterium | reverse complement strand
ATTGGTCGCGCCCTCGGCGGGGCGGCCGCGGAGGGAGAGGGGGTCCGGTGGACCCGGGGTTCCCTTACGTGACAATGAATAATGAACAATGAATAATGAACAATTCAACCACCCTGCGTTGCGTTGCTCTGTTCCCGCGACATTTCTCACTTTTGACGTAACGTCACCCCCGTGAACGCGGGGATGACGATGTTTTGGACTCACTCCGTCGGCAGCGTCACGGTGAACTCGCTCCCTCTGCCCGGTACGCTCTTGACGCCGATGCCGCCGCCGTGACCTTCCACGATCTGGTGGACAATGGCCAGGCCGAGGCCGGTGCCGCCCGGACGGGTGGTGTAGTAGGGGGTAAAGACGGCGGCAAGCTGATTCTCCGTCATGCCCTTGCCGGTGTCGGCGACGACTATCTCGATGCCGTCGCCGTCGGCCCGGCGATGCAGCCCCACTCGCAGCGTGCCGCCGTCATCCATCGCCTGGATGGCGTTCAGGAACAGGTTGAGGAGCGCCTGGGTGAGGCGCTCCCGGTTCACCGGTACGGGCGGGACGGCGGCGTCGACGTCCCGGATTATGACAATCCGCTTCGCCTCGGCGTCGGACGACGCCAGCCGCAGCGCGCCGTCGATGATTTCGGCGACGTCGGCAGGCGCGGTTTTCATGTCGCGCGGCCGGGCGAATTCGAGCAGTTCCGACACCACCCGGTTGAGCCGGTTCACCTCGCTCACCAGCGTCTGGGCCGATTCCTCTTCCGGCCCGCCGGTTGGGACGCGCGCTGCGAGGAAGGTCGCCAGGCCCTTGATGGAACTGAGCGGGTTCCGTATCTCGTGCGCGACGCCGGCGGCGAGGTTGCCGAGCGCGGTGAGGCGGCGGCCGCGCTCGACCTCTTCGCGCAGGGACTTCACTTCCTCCACGTCGTGGAGAATAAAAAGGTGGCCGAGAAACAGGCCGTCCTCGCTGTCGATGCGTGAAAGCGACACCGCCACCGCCCGGTCGCCGCCGTCGCGGTGCAGCACCGTTTCCACTTCAAGGGAACGCCGCTGACGGAGCCGGCCGAGGAGGTCGTTCCAGTCCAGGGCGGAGATGTCGTCCAGGCGGCGGCCGGCGACGTCGGCGCGGCCGAGGCCGAGCATGTCGAGGGCGGTGTCGTTGACGATGTCGACCCTGCCGTCGGGATCGCGGGTGAGGAGGCCGGACGGCAGGCTGGTGACCACCTCCTGCGACAGGGCCTGCGCATCCATCAGGAGGCGGCGGCTCCGTTTGTGCCGATCGGCCCAGAAAAGGGAGGCGAGCCCGCCGAGGCCGAGCGCGGCGACGAGGAGCGCGTTATGCAAGGAGCGGCGCGAATCTTCGGCAAGGGCCTGGTCGATAGGAGCGTGGTCGAGGCCGACGAAAACGAAGCTTTTACCGTCGTCGTCGCTGCGATCGCTCCCGGCCGTTTCCTCGGAGCGCGCCCGCATGCGCCGGGCCATGCCCATCCCCATGTGCCGGCCATGGCCGCGCTGGTAGTCGGAAAAGGCGTGGTGATCCTCGCGAATCGGCGCAAACAGGCTGCGGACCTCGAACACCGCGCCGCCATCGCCCTGCCTGACCCGCCACTCGGCTTTTTCGGTATTTTCGTCCGCCTCCCAGCCCTCGGGGAGATCGATGGGGAAGGTTGCATTAATACGGGCGGGATCGCTGTGGGAGAGGATGCGGCCGGAACGGTCGGTGACGGCGATATATTCGATGTCCGGTTGCTTGGCCGTCTCCTCAACCAACTGCTGGAGCAGGCCGCGCTCGCCCTGCGCCCCCATCCAGGTGCGGGTCCCGGCTTCCAGGGCCCAAATAAGCGCCTGGCCGCGGCTGATAAAGTTCTGGACCATGATCTCGCCTTGGCGACGGCTGGATCAGAGCGTCAGGACCAGGGCCACCAGCGTGATAATCAGGGCCACCCCGGCCAAAAACCAGGTGGACAAGCCGGAACGGGTTCGGTTTTTTGACCAGGCGTCTGCATTCCCGGATCCTCGAGATTCCATAATTGTATACATTTTATCCACCCTGGACAGAGTGGTGGATAAAAATGACCCAAAACCGCGGCATTCACGGCCCTCCGGTGCGGTAATGCAACCGGTCAACCATTTTTGCGTGTACTTGACCCGGTTGGTCGACTACAATTTATTCCATTCAACCCCCCGCGCCACAGGGGCGGAGCGTGGTGGAATTCGCGCGCGCGGATTTTTTCCAGCAGTCCACCGGCTCCGGCGCGACAGTTATGGATATGATCCATTGTCGGGGTGCGGGGATGTTGAGAAAGGACCCACATGCATAACCGCACGCACCGCGCCCTGCTGCTGCTTTCGATGCTGGTGGCTGTCGCGACTGTCGCGCCCGCCGCTCAGGTGCAATCCACCACCACCCGCGGCCTCAACGCCGTCATGCAGGCGAATGGCTTCCACATCCAGCCCGCCGGGCTCGGCCCGATGAGCGCCGGCGATCTCGCCGCGCCGCAGATGTTCGAAATCGTCCGCCCGGGCAACCAGGCCGTCACCATCGGCCGCATCTTCACCTCCTGCGTCTGCGTCAGCCTCGAGGCCGACAAGCGCTCCTTCGCGCCGGGCGAACCGGTGATTTTGCGGCTCCGGAACGTCCGCCCCACGCCGCCGCAGTGCCAGACCTATGCCATCTTTGTGCAGATAACCAGCCCCATCCGCACGACGCTCCGCTTCGACACCTTTGTCCAGTCGGCGCAGTTTGTGCCCGCGCCGGCCGGCATGCCGCCCACGCGCGGCAACATCATTTCCGACGGCGTATACACAGGGCAGGCCGATGACAGTATCGAGGTCATCATCCCGCGCTCCACCGTGTCGGCCGTCACCGCGACTTCCGCACGCACAACCGAACCCACTGTACAGGACGGTATCGCCGAACGGGCCGCTGCAGCCGTAACCAGGGCGCGGGCGGCGGAAGCGCGCGCCGCCGAAGCGGCGAGGACGGCGGAGATCGCCGCCGGCGCGGCTGTTGCCGCGGCAACGCCGACGCCGGTTCCCGCGGCCGATCCGGAATTGCGGTCTGTCATCGAATCGGCGGTCGCGACGGCCGAGCGCACGCTCAGCCCGGATCGGGTGGCTGCGGCGGGCAGGGCCGAACTGCAGCAGATGGCTGTCCAGGAAGTCGCGGAACGCGCCCAGGACGAAGCCGAAGCGGCTGCGCGGCTGACGACCGTTGCCGAAGCCCCTAAAAGCGTCCAGGACGAGATGCAGCAATTGGGCGAGGAGATGCTGGAGCGCGACCACGTCGCCGCCGCGCCCGAACCCGCGCCGGCGGACGACGATCTGTTTGCCCCGATTCGGCCGGCACGGGAAAAAGAGGCGATTGACGAACTCCGGGCGGCGTCGCTCCGCGAGGAAGCGGTCCGGCTGGGGCGGGAAATCCAGGCCAAGGCGGCGGCGGCAAGGGACGCCATCGCCGATGCGGCCGACGACGCGAGCCGGATGATTTCGGAAAATGCCGCCGTCGCGGCGGACAAGGTGGGCGAGGCCGGCGAAAAAGCGGCCGAAGGCGCCAGCGGCACCTGGCAGGACCTGCGCATCAAGTCCCGCGCGCTCCGGGATGAATTAGGCGAAAGCGCCCGTTCCGCCGGCAGGTATATCGACGACAAGACCCAGCCAGCCCGCGATACCGTCTCCGAAAAGGCGCGCCAGGCCGGCCGCTACCTTGACGAAAAAACACAACCGGCCCGCGATGCCGTCTCGGAAAAAGCGCGCGATGCCGCCAATGCGGTACGGGACGCCGTCCGCGAGTAAACGTCTCAGGCTTTTTTACCGTACACAAGAATTTACCGCGAAACATTACAAGAGGCACACGCCGCCCCACCGGGTATCCTCAGGTGGGTCTCGTCGTTTCATCCCTTCCTGCCCGCGTAGGAGAACAGAGCCAGGCTGGCCAGGATGACCGCGCCGCCGACCAGGGTCGGGGCGTCGGGGAACTGGCGCATGAGGACGAACTCGAGGACGGCGGTGAGAAGCGGGGTCAGGAACATGTAGTTTGTGGTGAAGCTGGTCTTGGGCGCGATAGCCAGGGCCTTGACCCAGAACAGGTAGGCGATGGCGCTTGGAAAAATTCCCATATAGATGACGATGACTGTCTTCCACCACGGCGACGCCATGACCGCCCTGGCGGCGTCCGGCAGGAAGACGAGCATGGGGATGAAGGAAATGAAAAACGACCAGGCGTTTATCTGCAACGGCGAATAGGAGCGGGAGAGGTTGCGCTGGAGCAGGTTGTAGAACGCCAGGGACAACGCCGCCCCCGTGCACCATACCACGCCCACGTTCAGGTCCATCGCGCCGTCCCACAAGGTCATGATGCAGATGCCGGTAAAGGCGAGGGCGATTGCCGCCCAGCCGAGCGCCCGGAGGCGTTCCCGGTAGAACAGGCGGGCAAGCACCGGCGTAAACACCGAGGCGGTGGCGATGGCGATGACGACCGTGGTGGGGTTCGTCAGGCTTGTACCCTTGTTGAACAGGTAGTAAGTACACGGAAAACCCGAGCAGCCCGGGGAGGACGAAACGGTGCAGCTCCCGGACCGGCGGACGCGGCGTCCTGTTCCATGCCAGCACCAGGGCCATGACTATGCAGGCCACTAGGATGCGGAGGAATGCGAGGGCGCTCGGGTCGTAGACGTCGACGACCATCTTGGTAAACACGTACGACGTTGACCAGAGGAGCACGGTGATAAAAGCGTAGAAATGGAAGCTGCGTTGAGGCGTATTCAATAGAGGTTCACAGTCACTGACATGCGCCGGAACAGCGGATCGTCCAGCATGGCTTGCGTCGGCTTTTCGAACGGCCCGGCGTTGACGACAGTCCGTTCCGACGTCAGGCGGACGTAATCGAGCTCCCCGGGCGCGGGATATGCCGTGTCATAATATGCAAGCGACCCGTCGGGGGCAATGGAGAAAAAGATTTTCGCCTGGCCCCGCGTATAGTAGGTGGGATTGAGCATGACTTCGCGGTTCAGGGATTCCTGCAGGAGCCGCGCGACCTGGCGCATGTACTGGCCGTAGCGGTGTTCGAGCAGCTTCATGTTGGGGTCGGAATCGAGCAGGTTCACGCCGGTGCGGCGGTTGACCCGGCTCGGCGACCCGCCCGACACCGACGGCGTGCTGGCGGCCGAACTGGCGCCGCCGATGCGTCTGAAGGTCGGCTGGCGGCGGCCGGTGCGCTCGCGCGGCTGCTCATGCGGCTGGGGCGTCGGCTGAACCGGTTGCTGCGGTGTCTGGAACGCCTGCGGCTGGGGCGGCAGGATGTCGCGCGGCGGCTCGCGGTATTGCGGCGGCGGCGGGGGAACCAGCGGCTGCGACTGCCGCGCCAACTCTTCACGGAGATCCCGCTGCGGATCGAACAGGCCTTCCGACGAGGTCGGGAGGGAGGCCAGGTCGATCATCTCCGCCACCGGATCCGGCTGCGGCTCGGGTTCGGGGGGCAGGGGTTCGGGCGGCGGCTCTTCCGGCGGCGGCGGTTCGGGTGCAGGCGCGGGGGGCGGGGGGTGGGCGGGGGCG
Organism: Planctomycetaceae bacterium; assembly: GCA_021203245.1. Taxonomy (GTDB): domain Bacteria; phylum Planctomycetota; class SZUA-567; order SZUA-567; family SZUA-567; genus JAJBSZ01. The sequence continues at coordinate 35 of JAJQBO010000114.1, read as the reverse complement.
TGCGCCGGGGGGGGGTCGGGGGCCGGTGCGGCCTG
>JAJQBO010000098.1 GCA_021203245.1 Planctomycetaceae bacterium | reverse complement strand
CCCCAGCCCTCTCCCCGAGGGGAGAGGGGGCGCGTTTGGGGTAAAAAAGGTCCCCGCTTCTTGCGAAGCGGGGACCGTGATTGCAGTACTAATGATGCGGGGCATGGCTTAGTTCGCCAGTGCCTTGCGGAGCTTCATCTGGCCGCGGGCGGCCTTTTTGACCTTGCCGGCGGAGAGGCAGGAGGTGCAGACGCGGATCTTCTTCACCGTGCCGTTGACGTCGGCGCGGACATTCTGCAGGTTCGGCTTGAAGGCGCGGCCGGTCTTGCCCGAAATCTTCGCACCCGAACCGCCCTTCGCCTTCGCCGCGCCGCGACGGGCGTACTTGATGCCGAATGTGGTCTTCTTGCCGCAAATTTCGCATTCGTTGGCCATGTGATTCTCCTGTATCCAATGCGTACGTCAGTGTGCTGCGCCAACGGCGCGAATAAATAAAAAAAGAGCGCGACCGCCCGGAAGGCTGCCGCAGAGTGTTCAGCCCTTATATTCCCCATCGGAAAGCCATTGTCAAGGGAAAACACTCGCCACGAACCGTCGCCAGACAGGTTTCCGAACGGAGTTGAAAAATCCCGCGCGGATGCGGCGCTCCCTCCACGCGCCGCACCGGTGCGAATTCGCGAAACACTTGCCTCCCAACACGACTTATGTGATAATGCCCGGACGGGAACGCAGGAGCGCTTCCCGAATGACATATATGAAAGGAAAGCCTCATGCCGGAAAGACTCATATACCTCGACAACGCCGCCACCACCCGGGTCGACCCGAGGGTTGTGGAATCAATGCTCCCGTACTTCAGCGAAAAATACGGCAACGCCGCTTCGCAATATTACGAGCTCGGCCGACAGGCCCGCGCCGCACTCGACACATCACGTGAACAACTCGCGCGGCTCATAAGCGCTCTCCCGGAAGAGATCTACTTCACCTCCGGCGCGACCGAATCGGACAACTGGGTCATCATGGGCTCGGTCCTCGGCGGCAACGCGAAAAAGAAACACATCATCTCGCTCCCGACCGAACACCACGCCATCCTCGAACCCCTGGAATGGCTGAAGAAAAACGGCTACGGCGACTATACGCTCCTCCCCGTCGACAAGACCGGGAAAGTCGACCCCGACGACCTGAAAAAAGCCATCCGCCCCGACACCGCCCTCGTCACCATCATGCATTCGAACAACGAAATCGGCACGATTCAGGACATCCCCGCCCTGGCGGCCATCGCCCACGAGGCGGGCGTGCCGTTCCACACCGACGCCACCCAGTCGGTCGGGAAAATCGCCGTCGACGCGAAGGCCCTCGGAGTGGACAGCCTCAGCCTCTCGGCCCACAAGTTCCACGGCCCGAAAGGCATCGGCGCGCTGTATCTGAAAAAAGGCACGCGCATGGGCGTGTTCATGCACGGCGGCGGCCAGGAAAACAACCGCCGCGCCGGCACCTCCAACGTCTCCGGCGCCGTCGGCATGGGCTGCGCCGCCGACATCGCCTCCGAATACATCGCCGACGCGCCCCGCCAGCGCCAGCTCACCGAAGACATCTGGGTCGGCCTCGCCAACGCCATTCCGAAGATCTACCGGAACGGCCACCCCGAGGACCGCATCCCCAACCTGCTTTCGGTTTGCGTCGAAGGGGCCGAAGGTGAGGCTATCCTCGGCTATCTCGACATGTCCGGCCTCCAGGTGTCGTCCGGCTCCGCCTGCACCTCGGGGAGCCTCGAGCCGTCGCACGTGCTCCTCGCCTGCGGCGTGCCGGTGGAACTGGCGCACGGCTCCATCCGCATCTCCATCTCGCACGAGACAAGCCTGGAGGATGCGTCGTTCCTTGTCAAAACCATGCCGGGGGCGGTCGAGCGCCTCCGCACCATGAGCGTAACCTGGAAGGGATAATCCACGTGAGCAAATTCATCTTCATCACCGGCGGCGTGGTGTCGTCGGTCGGCAAGGGCCTGGCCTCGGCCAGCCTCGGCTTTCTTCTGCGCGGGCGCGGCCTCAACATCGCCATGCTGAAGCTCGACCCCTACATCAACGTCGACCCGGGCTCGATGGACCCGCTCCAGCACGGCGAAGTCTATGTCACCGACGACGGCGCGGAAGGCGATCTCGACCTCGGCCACTACGAGCGCTTCGCCGGCGTCAAACTGAACCGCCGCTCCAACATCACCACCGGCCGCATCTACCAGTCGGTCATCGCCCGCGAGCGCCGGGGCGGCTACGGCGGCGGCACGGTACAGGTGGTGCCGCATATCACGGACGCCATCAAGGAAACGTTCACCCGCCTCGAAGGGCCGGACGTCGACGTCGTCATGGTCGAACTGGGCGGCACGGTCGGCGATATCGAGGGGCTGCCGTTCATCGAGGCGTTCCGACAATTTTCGCTCGAACGCGACGACGGCGACGTGGTGTTTGTCCACATCACCATGGTCCCGTTCCTGAAGGCGTCGAAGGAAATCAAGACAAAGCCGACGCAGCACTCGGTGCAGAAATTGCGCGAGTACGGCATCCAGCCCGACATCATCGTCTGCCGCTCGGAAGAGGCGATTCCGCCGTCCGTGAAAGAAAAGATCGCCATGTTCTGCAATGTCCGCCGCGAATGCGTGCTGGACGAACGCAACGTCGACACCACCGTCTACGAAGTCCCCATCATCCTGCACGAACAGAACGCCGACGCCATCATCTGCCGCCGCTTCGGGCTGGAGACGCCGGAACCGAACCTGGACGAATGGCGCGCCATGCTCGATATCGCCAAGAACCCGGAAGGGACGGTGGAAATCGCCGTCGTCGGCGCGCATCATTCGATGTCCGACTCGTACAAATCGGTGAACGAAGCCCTGTTCCACGGCGGCATCGCCAACCGGGTCAAGGTGGTGCGCCGGGAAGTCGACTCCACCGCGCTCACGCCCGACACGGTCGGCGAAAAACTGGCCGGCGTGGCCGGGGTCATCGTCCCCGACGGCGCGGGCAAAACCGGCTACGAAGGGACGCTCCTGGCCATCCGCTGGGCGCGGGAGAACAAGGTGCCGTTCCTCGGCATCGGCCTCGGCACCGAACTGGCGGCGCTTGAATTCGCCCGGAACGCCGCCGGCATCGGCGACGCCTTCCACGCCGGGCTTGTCGGCGACCGGGACAAGAACCTCGCCGACGCCGCAATGGTGCGTATCGACACGGAAGGCATGCCGACCTGGGACCGTTCGACCGTCCGCAAGGGGCTCTATGCCTGCGCGCTGAAGCGCGGCTCGGTGCTGCGGCAGGCCTACGGCGACGAGGAATTCGTCCGCGAGCGCCACCGGAACGAGTTTGAACTCAACCCCGTCATGCTGCCGAAATTGCAGGCGGCGGGGATGCTCGTCTCGGGCATTAACCCCGATTCGCAACTGGCCGAGGCCTTTGAACTGGCCGATCATCCGTGGTACGTGGGGGTCATCTACCATCCGGAATTCAAGAGCCGCCCCATTGCGCCGCATCCGCTGTTCCGCGCGTTTGTGGGCGGGGCAAAGGAACATCGCTAATGGCAAAGAAAAACACCGACAAGGAACGCCTCTTCGGCGGCATCGACGTGGGCGGGACCAAGATCCTCGCCATGGTGGCCGACGAAAAAGGCAACGTCATCTCCACCGCCAAAAAGAAGACCAAGGGCGAGGCGGGGTTCAAGTCGGTGTGCGAGCGGGCCGACGCCGCCATCCGCGAAGCGGCGGAACTGGAAAACCTCAGCCTCGACCACCTCGAGGCCATCGGCATCGGCGTGCCGATGGTGGTGCAACCGGACGGCACCACCGCCGTCGCCTCCAACCTGCCTGGCTGGAAAAACGCGCCCCTTATCAAGACGATGGAAGACCTGACCCGCCGGCCCTGCTTTGCCGAGAACGACTGCAACGCCGGCACCTACGGCGAATACGTCTACGGCGCGGGCAAGGACGCCAAGACCCTGATCGGCTTCTTTGTCGGGACCGGCCTCGGCGGCGGCATCGTCTTCCACGACCAGCTTATCGTCGGCGAAAACCGCATGGCGGCCGAACTCGGCCATATCGTCGTGCAGGAAGGCGGGCGCATCTGCGGCTGCGGTCACAAGGGCTGCCTCGAGTCCTACGCGTCGAAGACCGGCATGGCCAGGCGCATCCTCTGGGAAGTCGTCATGGAAGGGCGCGAGTCGCTCCTCACCCAGCTCGTCCCCGACGGCCGCTACGCCACCATCAAGTCCTCCGCCCTGCAGGAAGCCTACCGCAAAGGGGACGAGGTGGCGGTCGAGGCCTTGGACGAACTCGCCCACTACCTGGGCGTGGGCGTGGCGACATACATCACCATCTTCGGGCCCGACCTCATCGTCATCGGCGGCGGCGTCTTCGAGGCGCTCGGCAAGGAGCTCCTCCCCAAGGTGAAGGAGAGCGCGCGCCAGCGGGTCTTCCCCGAGGTGTCGTTCAAGGACACGAAAATCACCCTGACCCAACTGGGCGATCACGCCGTCGGCCTCGGCACCGTCGCCTATGCCCGCGCCTGCCTCGACAAGAAGGCGGTGAACTAGTGCCGTCCGTCGTCGTGGTCGCGAACCAGGACAAGCCGGGCGCGCTCGACCTCGCGCACGAGGCGAAGCGCGTCCTCCAGGGCCACGGCGCGGACGTCGTCGTCTCCACCGCCTACGGCGAAGACCTGTCCACCAGCCGCTTCGACCTGGCCGTCGTCTTCGGCGGCGACGGAACGGTGCTGGGCGCGGTCGCCGCCCTCGGCGACACCCCGCCCCCCATCGTCGCCTTCAACATCGGCCACCTTGGCTATCTCGCCGAAAACCCGTCGGAACGGATGCCGGAAATCCTGGCGACCGCCGTCGCGGGCGGGCTGCTGTCAAGCCGGCGCATGATGATCGAGGCGACGGTGGACCGGGACCCCTGCTGGCACCGGGTGGCGTTGAACGAGTTCGTCTTCTCCTTCCGGCAGAACCGGCGGCAGATGCACCTGTCCATCGGCGTCGACGGCGAGGAACTGATGGATCTCCGGGGCGACGGCGTCATCGTCTCGACCCCGACCGGTTCGACCGCGTATTCACTGTCGGCAGGCGGCCCGGTGGCGAGCCCGGTCCTGCCGGCCATCATCCTGACGCCGCTGTGCCCGCACCAACTGGCTAACCGGTCGCTCATCCTCGACCCGGGCGAGGCGGTGGAAATCGTCCACGCGAACGACGAACCGGTGGAGGTCATCGCCGACGGCTTTTCCTGCCTGATGCTCGGGAAAAGACAAAAACTGACCATCCGCACCTCGCCCAGGCGGGTGACGTTTCTCTACGAAAACCGCGGCCGCTACCGGCTGCTGCGGGAAAAACTGGGCTGGGGCTGGAGCGCCGCCGGCTGGGAATGCGCCGGCCTGACCCGCAACCCGCACCCGGTCGAAGACCTGAACGAAAGGCGCTACCATGGCGATTGAACTCGACCTCCCCACCGAACAACTGCACCTGGTCGACCGGCTGCTCGACCTGACGATAGACGAGGACATCGGCTCCGGCGACGCGACCACGCTGTCGCTGTTCCCTGACCCGGGCTCGGCCCAGGGCGACTTCACCGCGCGCCAGTCCGGCGTGATGGCCGGCGGCGGCGTGGTGGCCCGGTTCTACGCGCGCCTGGGGGCACGCTTCGCCGACAACGACGCGGCCGTGACCGTCGAAGCGCTGAAGCGTGACGGCGACCTTTTCAAAAAAGGCGACAAGCTGCTCCGCGTCGCGGGCGACGCGGCCGTCATCCTCATGGGGGAACGCGGCGCCCTCAACCTGCTGCAGCGAATGTGCGCCGTCGCCGGCCGCACCCGCCAGTATGCCGACAAGGTCGCCGGCACCCGCGCGAAAGTCTACGACACCCGCAAAACCACCCCCGGCCACCGCGTCCTCGACAAGCTGGCCGTGCGCGCCGGCGGCGGCGCGAACCACCGGATGGGCCTCTTCGACATGATCCTCGTCAAGGACAACCACCTGGCCAAATACGGCGGTCCCGCCAAGGCGGTCGCGGCGGCGCGGAGCCGGTCGTCCCTGCCGGTGATGGTGGAGGTGGACACCCTGGATCAGCTCCGCGAAGCCCTCCCGGCCGAGCCGGACTACATCCTCCTCGACAACATGGGGCCCGACACCCTGACGGCGGCGGTGGGCATCACCGATTCGGTGACGGGCGAAAAGGGCCTCAAGCGCCCGGAACTGGAAGCGTCGGGCGGCATCACCCTGGAGACGGTGGCGGCGGCCGCGGCGAGCGGCGTCGACCGCATCTCGGTGGGCGCGCTTACCCACGGCGCGGGCAGCGTCGACATCGGACTGGACTTTGTCTAGGCGCTGTTCTATAACTTGATGTCGTTTTCGCAGGGCGGCAGACGAAAAACTACGGCCACATGCCTGGAGACAAGTATGCGTGTCATACCCCTTTCCCTCGCGATACTCACTGCCGGGCGCGCGGCCGCGGCCGAAACGTACAGCACGGCCACCTTTCTCTCCGGCGGCTGGGGCGCGTTTCTGGGCGAGGTGTTCCGCTCGGTCGACGTGGTCGGCTTCGTGCTCCTGGTGATTCTGCTTGTCAATATCGGCATGAGCGCCGACCTGTTCAACCACCTGCGCCTGTCGAAGCTCATCCCCGAAGGGCTGCTCGACGACGTCCAGGAGGAGATGGGAAACGGCGAATACGAAAAAGCGCTGGAACTGTGCTCCAAATCGGACTCGCTCATCGGCCAGGTCTTTGCCGCCGTGCTGTCGAAAACGGACTACTCCTTCGACAGGATGGAGGAGGCGATGCGCAGCGAAGTGAAAATCCAGGGCCTGGTGTGGCGGCAGTGGACGCGGCAGTTCCGGGTGTTCGCCTTCGGCGGCTTCTTGCTGGGCTTTCTCGGCGCAATCGTCGAAGGCATGCGCTTTGTCGCCGATATGACGGGACGGCCCAACATCGCCCTGGCGCTGGCGTCGTCGTTCGAGGTGCGGGCGCTCCTCTACAACCTGTTCATGTCCCTGTTCATCGGCGGCGTGATGGCGCTCCTGTCGCTGGCGGTGTACACGACAGCGACCTCGAAGCTGGAAAAAATGCTCCTCGAAGCCGAGCGGCTCGGCGAAGAACTGCTCGACCCCTTCCGCCCGCTCCCCCTGACCGAGGAGGAGTAGGCCGGTGGCAGTCGCGGTATTTCTCGTTTCCTATCTTCTCGGTTCCATTCCGTTCGGCCTGCTGCTGGGCAAGACGGCGGGCAAGGACATCCGCCTCGAAGGCTCGCGCAATATCGGCGCGACCAACCTGTGGCGCGTCTGCGGCTGGAAATACGGACTGGCCGGGTTTTTCCTCGATTTCCTGAAGGGCCTGCTGGCGGTGCTCGTGGTGGCGGCCGTACTGCCGTCCGCCCTCCCGACCCCGTACAATGGCATTGTCGCGGCGCTTGGCGCGGTCCTGGGGCACAACTATCCGGTGTGGCTCCGCTTCAAGGGCGGCAAGGGCGTGGCGACGTCGGCCGGCGCGGTGGCGGGATTGATGTGGCTACCGTTCGTGTGCGCGCTGGCGGTGTTTATCATCGCCGTGGCGGTGTGGCATTACATATCGCTGGGTTCGATGCTGGCCGCCGTGGCGCTGGTGGCGGCGGCGTGGCTGGCGCTGCCGGACCCGCTCGGCGTCAACCTGCCGCTCCTCGTCCTGGCGGCGCTCCTGTGTGCCATGCTCCTCATCCGCCACCGCGGCAACCTGGCGCGGATTCTGGCCGGCACCGAAAACCGGTTTCCGCCGCCGAAGAAGCCGGAGGCGTAGAAACGGGGCGGGTTATTTGAACCGCGGCCTTGGAATGTCGAAATAGCGGCATATTTTTTCGACTACGCCCTGGCTTTTTTCAGCATGGCGGGGTACAGGCATAAAGCGATCCCCTCCAGCATTGACCCAAATAACATGCTCCCCGCCATTCCGATACAACCGGCAGCCGTGTTCGCCGAGATAACGGAGCAGCTTCCGCGTGTTCATATCAGACACCGACCCGTTTACGACCTGCTCCGGCGGGACGCTGTTTACGGGGCGGTTTGGCGGGACCTTGCGCCGCCTGAATTTCTCGCGCCCGGGTGGCGCGGCACGCATCCACGAGCTTTTTGGCGTCATACGCCATGGTGAAGGCGTCGTCGATTGTCCGTGCCTGGGTAACCAATTCCGGATCGAACGGCGAGGTCACAACCAGCCACTTGCCGTCGGACTCCAGGGTAAGAACCAGATTGCCGTCCGTGACGGTATACTTTTTTGGCCGTTTGGCCGCTTTTGTCTTCATAACGATCCTCCGTCGGCCATTGTAGCGTTTTATACTGAATTTCAACCTTCTTCTGCGCCTTTCGGCTGTTTCCAATAATAACCGTAAACCACAGGCATGAACCAGTCATTCTGTAAAAAGCGTCAGCCGCTGCGGGCGGCGGTGACAACCTCGTCGTCATGCAAAAAAAGAAGCCTGGCTCACGCCTGGCCTCACGCGGAAAAAGGGCGACCCGCCGTTACGCATACGTATCGACAAACAACCCCTTGGCCTCGGTGGCGGCCCTCCCGGCGACTTCGGCCACCTGCATGGGGAGCTGCTTGCTCGCCATGGCATTGTCGGCCATCTGTCGGGGATTCACGCCCTGCCCCCCCGCCATCCGCTGGGTATTCTGCATACCCTGCAAATAGGGGGATCCGCCCAACCCATTGACGTTCATAAGCGCCTCCATTTCTACGCGCCCACTACGCCGCTTTCCGCTTCGCAGCCGGAAAGAAAAGCCGCCCCGGCCGAACCGCCGAGGGCTCTCACATGACGTATTTGCGGATGGCATCGATGAAACTTGAGGACAGACTGCCCACCGTTTTACGGTAGCCTCGTTATGACCATCCCGCGAACGGCTGGCCCCACCGGTCGTTTTGTGTTCGCGACCGGAATTGGTATTATCACCATATGAGTGATAATATAGACGCGTATAAAACCGCTGCCCCGAAAAAATGGCTACGCCAGGTATGGTCTCTGGTGGATACCGACTGTACGGCCGTATTTATGCATGTCCTTGGCGTACAGAAATATAACGAAATCGATGCTACCGCACGCCCGGCCGGCGGTGGTACCGGTAAGCCGAAAAAGACCCCCGTGAAAACTATTTACTGTTGATATACTCATTCGGTTAGGGTATGGTTATCCCCAAGCGTCAACTTGGGTCGAATATTTGAGAAAATCTCCGCTCGATTTTTCGTATTATGGAATAGAGGCTCGATCATGTGGATAGCCAGCGGGCCTTCCGTGTCCGAATCGTTAGACTCCCAATAAACCTTGAGGATTTGGATAACCGGCCAAAAACGGCCGAGCGCTTTTCCATAATGGTAAGATTCTACCGAATTAACGGTGCGTAGCTGCTTCTTTCACTTTTATTTGGCTTTCTAAAACCGCCGGGTAAGGCTCACTAAAACTAAACGCTATAGGGTATCCGTATGTGCACACTTTCCATCGTCATCCCCAGCTACAACGAAAAACCGAATATCGAGCCGTTGTTTCGGTTGGTGAGCGATGCCTTACCGGATGATTTCGAGTATGAAGTGATTTTTGTCGACGACAGCAGCGACGATACGCCCCAATTCCTCGAGGAGTTCAGCCGCCGCGAACCCCGCGTTCGCTACCTGCACCGGACCGACAAAACCGGGCTTGCCTCCGCCGTTATCGAAGGCTTCGCCATGGCGAAGGGCGAGGTGATCGCGGTGATGGACGCGGATCTCCAGCATCCGCCCAGCCTCCTCCCGGCCATGTACGCAGCCGTCGCCGGCGGCGCCGACATCGTCCTTCCCACCCGCTTCAGCGCCGGCGGCGGGAGCGAAGGCCTGAGCCCCGTGCGCACCCTCGCCTCCAAAAGCGCCCGCCTCGCTTCGCAGATATTCCTGAAAGCCATGCGCAAGGTCACCGATCCCATGAGCGGATTCTTTATGCTCAGGCGATCGGTTATCCAGGACGTCCGCCTCGAACCGCTGGGCTGGAAAATCCTCATGGAAATCCTGGTCATGGGAAAATACCGCTCAGTCGTCGAAATTCCGTTCACCTTCGAAAAGCGCCACGCAGGCGAGTCCAAACTCAGTTGTGCCGTGACCGCCCACTACTTCATGCACATACTCAGCCTCGTGCGCCGCAGCGAACGGGATCGCCGCTTCTTTCTCTTCGCCCTCGTGGGCCTGTCCGGGGTCGTCGTCGACATGCTGGTCTTCTGGGCAACGCGCGCCTGGTGGACGCCCTCCATCAACGCCGCCGCGACCATTAGCGCCATCGTCGCCATGGTCTCCAACTACTTCCTCAACCGCACCATCACCTGGAGACAGGCGAACAAGGACCGAGCCTGCCATGAGTTCGCGCGCTACGTCGCCACCGCGTGCGCCGGCATCGGCATCAAGAACGTGTGCATCATTTTTCTCGTCAGGCTGGGACTGTCCGGCGGCTGGAGCAATCTCGCCGGCATCGCCGTCGCCTGTCTCTGGAACTATACCATAGACACCATGTGGGTTTTCCGGGAGGACGCCGGCTCAGGGGAGGAGTCGGTGGTGTATCTGCGGCGGTAGCGCGCCGCACGGGCCTGCAGTCTGTTCCGGCGCGGTCAGCCGACAGAGAAACAACCGGAGTGGAGAATACGCCGCAGGGATGGCGGCTTTCCCAGAGCACAATGGGATGGGGGATATGCGGATTATCATGACCAGAAGGTGCCTTTCCGCCGCGCTAGCCTTGTTGCTGGCAGGGCCGCCACATCCTGCCGCCATGCCTGCCGTCCATGCGGCGGAAGACCTGCCCGCGGCGGCGGCCCGACAGCCCGCCGCCCCAGCCGAAGCGGTCGCGACGAGGGAGGAAAAACTGGCGTCCGTGGGCGACGGCCCGGAGGATCGCGAAGCGCTGGAAGCGCTGGCTCTCGCGTTCGTCGCCGACGGCGATGTCGTCGGCGCGGACGCGGCCTACGCTCGCCTGCTGGAACACTCCCTCGGCGACCACGCGGTCGCGCTTCGCTATGCTGTCGCCAGGCTGCACCTCCGCCAGGAATACGAAGCCCATGCCACCCTCTTCGCCACGGTGCACAGCCGGGAAAAGGACGTTGACACCGTCACCGCGGCTGCGGCGGCGCTCGACCGCCTCTACGGCGCGGACGGGCTGTCATCACTGCTGCGCGATCAATTCCCCGACCCCGAACAGGCGGCCGACATCGATGCAATCGTCGCGCTGTGGCGGGACGTTTTCGCCTCGCCTCCCCCGACCACCCACGGCCGGCATCGCCACTCGCCCAGCGCCGTCCTCGGCAATCATCCCGCCCGTTCGTTCCTGGCGCTGTACTACGGCTTTGCCAGCATCGTGCGCGGGCAGTACGACGCGGGCAAAAGCGAGTTCCGCACCGCCATCGCGACGGCCCACGACGAGCGCACCGCCGGTACCGCCCGGGCCGGCTACAAATTGCTGGAAGGAATCGAAGCCGGCGCTCCGTATCCGGATCTGCTGGATTCCTTCTACCTCGTGTCACTTGAACGAAACGCCATACTCGACACCAGCACCGGGCTCTTCCCCATTCTCGACCGCATGAACGATCTCGTCAGGAACGGCGACGTGGACGGCGCGGCCGAATTGCTCGACGCGTTCCGCCGCCTCCCCATGGGACCGATGCAGGGCGGCAGATATTTCGTCACCCGGGGCGAAATCCGCTGGGGCCAGGGCCTGTACGGCCTGGCGGCCCAGGACTTCCAGGCCGCGTCGGCCGTTTCCGACGAACCGTCCGTCATTTCCACCGCCCTTTTCGGATTGGCCCGCTACGCCGACCGCACCGGCGACCGCGACCAAGCCGTCGACTATGCCAGGCGTTCCGCCGACGCAGCGCCGGATCTCGGGTATCGTCAGCGGGACGTCGCCGATTTTCTCATCGGGCTGGGCCTCGAGGACGAAGGCATCTGCTATAGCGAACGCGCCATTGCGGCGGCGGACACCGCCCAGGCCGTCGCGCGGGGATATTACGAGCTTGCCGAACGCTACCGCGCGCTGGGCGATAGCGACGGATACCATACCGTGGCACGCGACTACATCGGCGCGGTCGAGCGCATGGGGGACGGCGCGTCGGCGGATGAACGCGGCAACGCCGCCTGGTACCGGGGCGTTCTTCTCGCCGCGGAAAACAAGCCGGAGGAAGCGGCAGAGGCGTATGAAGTCGCGTCGACCCTGCTCACCGATCCGCACCGCCTGGCGGAAATCCACTTCCTCCTGGCAGAGCGCCAGGCCGGGCTGGGCCGCCCCGATGCGGCGGCGGCCCTTGCCGAAAAATCCCTGGCCGCCCTACCGGACGAAGGATGGAAAATCCGCCAGATCGCCGACTTCTACGACCGCATCGGCATGCCGGAACGGGCCGTCGACGTATACCGGGAGGCGATGGCCCGGACGGCCGCGCCGCACACCAGGGCCGATCGGCTGCGCGACCTCACGGAGCATTACCGCCTCGCCGGCGATACGGAAAATTATCTGCGCTCCGCCGCGCAGTACCGGGAGCTCCTGCAATCGCCCGGATACGACGCCAGCGACGATGAAAAGGGCCTGGCCGCCTTCTACCAGGCGGAAATCCACCTCGCCTCGGGCGACCGCGACGCGGCGCACCAGGCGGACCTGGCCGCTGTCGGCCTGCTGGAGGAGCCGCTCCTGCGCTACGAGGTCTTCCGGAGGATGGCGGAATACGCAGCCGCGCATGGCGACCGGGAAGCGGCCGCCATGTATGTCGAAAACGCGACGGAGGAACGGCCGGAACAGTGGGTATTCCAGTGGGCGGGCGATGTTCTTTTCCGCCTCGACCTGCCCGACAAAGCCTACGCCGCCTACGATCGCGCCGTGAAATTGTCCGACCCGGACGACGGGGCCACGGCGTATGCCGTCATGGCGGACGCCTTTCATAGCGCGGGCGCCACGGCGGATTTCGTCCGGTATGCCCGACTGTACAGTGACGCTGTCGCATCACGCCGGGATGCGGCGACCGACGCCCAAACCGGGCTTGCGGCCTATTACACGGGAAAGCTGCTGGCCGAACAGGGGAAGCCGGACGAGGCCTACACGGCCTACGGGCAGGCGGCCCCCCTCCTGGCCGACGCGGGCAAACGGGCTGAAGCGTATATGCTGATGGCCCGGTACCAGGCGGCGCGGGGCGAAGCGGAAAAGGCGGCGCAATTCGCCGGCGAGTCCCTCGCCATTTTCCCTGACGAGGACTGGAAAATCCGGGAAGTTGCGGACGTCTATGTCCAGGCGTCGCTGCCGGACAAGGCGGTCGAGCTGTATTCCTCGCGGCTGGAGCGGGCCGAAACGGCGCATGACCGCGCGGCGGCCCTGCGCGATCTCGCCGATTTGTCCGGACGCCTGCAGCAGCGGGAGCAGGAACTGCGGTATGCGGCGCTGTACCGCGACGCGGTGCTCTCGGCCGAAGCCGATTTCTCCGCCGACGAACGCGGGACGGCGCACTACTATGACGGCGAAATACGCGATGCCGCCGGTGAATCCGACGCCGCCGCCGCCTACCGGGCCGCATCCGAACTGCTGACAGACGATCTGCTCCTTTCCGACGTCTTCCAGAAGCTGGCCGTTCTTTCCGCCGCCGCCGGCGACCGGGAAGCGGCGCGCGAGTATGCCCTCCTCTCGGCCGAAAAACGGCCGGAGGACTGGGTGTTTTCCCGCACCGGCGATTTTCTCCTCTCACTGGACATGCCTGAAGACGCCCTCGCCGCATTCGACCGCGCCGTCAAGACAACGGCCCCGGACGACGACTGGACCGCCTTCTCGATAGTGGCCGAAGCGTACAAGGCGCGGGGGAATGCCGACGCATTCTCGCGCTACGCCACGCGCTATGCCGAGGCCGTCGCGGCGAGGGAGGCGGACGCCGCACCGGCCGAGCTGGGGCTGGCCTCCTACTACCGGGGCCAGGTGTTTTTCCTCGCCAACCAGCCGGACCAGGCCTACCGGGCCTACGAAAAGGCCGGCGAACTTCTCGACGACCCGGCCAAGCTGTACGAAATGTACACGTTCATGGCCGAGCACGACGCCGGACGCGGCCAGCTGAACCGCGCCGCCTATTATGCCGGAAAAACCCTGGAGGTCGTCGACAACGAGGAATGGCGCTCCCTCGACGCCGCCGATCTGTTCCTTCGCGTCGGCATGGAAGAGGAAGCGATCGCGCTCTACACGCGCCTTATCGAGGACGCGCACTCGCCGCGCGGCAGGGCCGAAGCCATTGCCAACCTGGCGGAACTGTACAAACGGCTCGGCAACCGGGACGAGTACCTGGCCCATGCCATCCGCTACCGCGACCTGGTGCTCTCGCCCGGTTCGGTTTTCGCAGCAGCTGAGCAGGGCAGGGCCTGGTACTATCAGGGCGAAATTTCCGCCGCCGCCGATCAGGGTGACGAAGCGATGCAGGCCTATCGAAAAGCGGCCGATTGTGTGACAGACAACCTCATCGCCTCCGACGCGCTCCACACGCTGGCCTCGCTCGAGGCCGAGCGCGGCAACCGCGACGAGGCGGCGCTCCTGGCGGAACGGTCTGCCGAACTCCGTCCCGAAGATTGGGTGTTTATGCGGACCGGCCGCTTCCTGCTGGAACTGGCCATGCCGGACAGGGCCCTCCCCTATTTCGACCAGGCCGCCACGATGGCCGACCCGGACAATACCGCGGGCGCGTACGCGATAATGGCCGACTGGTACGGCAACCATGGCGATAACGACGAGCAGGCCCGCTACACCGCCCTGTATATCGACGCCGTGGACGCCAAGGGCGAGAAGGCCTCGGCCGATGAACGCGGCCTGGCGGAATATTACCGGGGGAAAACCACCTGGCCGCGCAGGACGAGGACGCCGCCTTCCGCGCCTACACGCAAGCGGCGGAACTGCTGACAGATCCGGGACGGCTTTCCGAAGTCCTCATGCGGATGGCCGAACATATGGCAGACAGCGGCGACGGCGACCGGGCGGTCGTCTATGCCCGGCGGTCGCTGGCCGCGTTGCCGAACGAAACGTGGAAAATGCGCGAAGCGAGCGGCGTCTATATCGAGATCGGCCAGCCGGAAAAGGCCATTGAACTCTTTACCGCCAGCCTGGAAAACGCCGACACGCCGCGCCGAAGCGCTGCGGGAACTCGCCGAGTTGTCCAAACGGCTCGAGCGCCGGGACGAATACCTGCGCTATGCCGCCCTCTACCGCGACGCGGTGTCGTCGCCCGGCTTTGTCCCGACCGGCGACGAAAAGGGCCTGGGCCTGTACTACGACGGCGAAGTCCTGCTTGTCGGGGGCGATCGTCAGGGCGCGTTGACCGCCTACGAACAGGCTGCGGCAGCGCTGGAAGACGCTATGCTCGCGTCGGACGTCGTCTTCACGCTGGCGCAGATGGAAGCCGAACAAAACAACCCCGACCGCGCCGCGGCATTGGCCGGGCAATCGGCCGATTTGCGCCCCGAGGGCTGGGTGTTCCGCCGGACCGGCGACTTCTTCTTCGGCCTCGACCGGCCGGAGGAGGCCCTGGAATATTTCCAGCGCTCGGCGCGGGCGGAAAACCCCGACGACGATTCCATGGCCTACGCCATCATGGCCGACGCCTACGGCGGCCGTGACGAACCGGACCAGTTCGCGCACTACGCCGGCCTGTACGCGAGCACCGTGGAAGCCAAGGGCGAGGACGCCGACGACGCGGAAAAAGGCCTTGCCGCCTATTACCGCGGCAGGCTGCTGGCGCAGGACGGCGCTGCGGACGCGGCCTATGCCCGTTACGAAACCGCCTCCGTCCTCCTTGAGGACACGCACAAACGGTCCGAAGTCTACCGGCTGATGGCCCAGCACCAGGCCGAACTCGGCGACACCGACGCGGCGGCAGCGTCGATTGAAAAGGCCCTCGCCCTGCTGCCGGACGAATTCTGGCTCCGCAACCACGTCGCCGGCTTCTACGCCGACATCGGCAGGCCGGAGGACGGCATCCGCCACCTCGAACTGTACGCGGCACAAGCCGAGACGGCGCGGCAAACGGCCGAGGCGAACCTCGCGCTGGCCGAACTGTACCGGCGCGGCGAAAACACCAGCATGTTCGTCCACCACGCCCGACTCTATACCGAGGCCGTTGTTCTCCCCGAATACGCGGCCACGGACGACGAAATCGGCAACCGGCATTTTTACCGCGGCGAAATAGCCACCGCCGAGCAGCGCTTCGACGACGCCAACCTGGAATACGAACTGGCCTCCCGCTCTTTCACCGACAAGAACCGGCTTTCCGAAACAGCCATGCGGCGGGCCGAGTATTACGCGATGCGGGAAAACTTCTCCGAAGCCGCCAGGTGGGCGCAATTGTCGGCCGACCATATCCCGGAGGCAATCTGGCGGCAGGTCAACGTCGCCGGCTTTTTCGGCGGTTTGGATATGGAAGACAGGGCGTTCTGCCTGTTCCAGCGCGCCATGGCCACGGCCAAAACGACGCGCGACCAGGCCCAGGTGTCCTGGGCCATGGCCAATTACTACCGGGGCAAAGCCGACACCACGCGCTTTATCCACCACGCCACCGACTATGTGAACGCCATCTGGTCGCTGGGCGAACGGGCCACCACCCACGAAAAAGGGTCCAGCTATTACTTTATCGGCGAAATCAACGCGCGCCAGCGGCACCCGCACGAAGCCTACGCCGCCTATGAACGCGCCAGCGCCCTCGTCAAAGAACCGTACCTCCTGTCGACGATCTATTTCACCATGGCCCGCTACCATCTCAAGTACGGCGACCACGCCATGGCGAACCGCCTGGCCCTTGCCGGCGCGGGCCTCCTTCCCAACAAGCGCTGGGTCGTAGCCGAGGCGATGGGCATTCTCGCGGATCTGCAGGACTTCGCCGCGGCGGAAGAGATCGCCATGCTCGCCATGTACCTGGACCCGGAGAACCAGGGCCTGTACCAAACACTGGCCTATATGTATTTCGACAAGGTCGGCGACAGGCGGACGGCGTCGCATTATCACAAGAAATACATCGACTACCTCTACGACAGGAACGATCGCGGTCCGCAGCCTGTCTCGAAAAGCTGGCGCGAGGAATTGTGGTACGCGCGCGGCGGCCAGAACGGCATCGACCGCACCTGGGGCCTCGAGTCCTATTATACCCTCAACCGCTGGTCCTCGGGCGACTATTGGAGCGGCATGTCCCACCAGTTGTACAGGAACTATTACCTGAAAAACGGCTGGTTCGGCAAGGTGTATATGCAGTACGGCGGCACCTTCGACTCCCAATTCACCAGTTATCACTGGATAAACGAGTTCGAACGCCACACCAATGTCTCCCGTTCGCACCTGGAGGAAACGGGCTACCTCATCTTCGGCGCGACGCTGCACCCCTTCCCGCGAAAGTGGCTCAACGGCTTCGAACTGTGGGCCGAGTACCACATGGGCCTGGGCCGCAACGTCGACAACGACTTCCGCATCGGGACAAAGTACACCCTGGTCGAAGGCGAGTGGCTCCGACCCTCCGGCAATCTGTGGCACTATTACAAGAGCGAAACCAACCTGTGGTATTCGTGGGAGGACAAGGTCGGCAACCTGTACGGGGAACTGCGCCAGGGCATGGCCTACGTCAACGACTGTGATCGCAACCTGCTGTTCATCCCCTACGGCCTCCTTACCTACAACTACGACGGCATGAACAAGGAACACCACTTCGGTTCGGATGCGGGCATTGCCCTGATGATCAAGAAGTATTTCCGCGAGGACAGATACCACAACCCCCGCTCCACCATTGATCTCACTGTCAGCTACCGCTGGCCGCTGACCCGCGGACGCGATCCGGTCCTTGGCATCTCCGCTTCGACGAATTTTTAGCATGGCGCCGCGCACCGCAACGACAGGGCCGGCGGCCGGCACGCACCGCGCAGTAAAGGATTGCCTCGTGAAAACCTCGACAATCAGGCGGCGAGTCCCCCTGACCGAAACGGCTCCGGACGCGGCCAAGTGGGCCTGGACCGTTTTTTTGTGGTGCTGGCCGCCGAAGTTGTCGGCGCCTACATCGTGATGTACAAAAACGGCTATATCCTCAACGACGCGATGGCCCGCACCGCGAACGCGTACTACGTGCTGAACATTCTGCCGAGAAAACTCGCCTCCATCGGCTTTGTCTGGAACCCGCTCCCCAGCATCCTGCAGCTGCCGGTGCTGCTGTTCAACGATCTCTGGCGGCCGCTGTCGACCCACGCCCTGGCCGGTGGCATCGTCACCGCCGTCTTCGCCGCCATAAACGCCTCCCTGCTTTTCCGCTACTTTCGCCGCGAAGGGATCAACGCCGCGTTCGCGCTGCTGGTGACCGCCCTGTATGCGTTCAATCCGTTCATCTTCTTCTATGGCTCGAACGGCATGAGCGAGACGATCTTTTTCACCGTCATCATCGCGGGCGTCTACAACTTCGCCGCCTGGCTCGAAGACAGGGTGACCAACCGGCTGCTGGTCGTGGCGCTGATGCTGGCGATGGGCTTTCTCACCCGCTACGAAACGCTCACCCTGGTGCTCGGCTTCGCCTCGTCCCTGCTGGTGGTCGTCTCGCTCATGAAGGATACGAAGTCGCCGTTTGTCAAAAAGCCGTTCTCGATGAAATTCCACTATACCGTCGCCACCTCCATCGTACTGTTCCTGCCGGTCCTGTACGTCATGGCGATATGGGTCATCGTCTGCTGGACAATCATGGGCGATCCGTTCTTTTTCCTCCATTCCGCCTATTCGAACGAATCGCAGGCCGCCACCGCCGTTTCCGCCGTCGTGCATCTGCGGGAGTCGATCCATTCGCCCGCCAACGCGATGGTGTACATGGCCGTCCACTCGCTGCCGTTCATCTTTCCGTTCCTGCTGGTCATGGGAATGCGGCTCGCCAGGGGCCGATTGTTCACGCCCGAAACGCTGGTGTTCATCCTGCTTATCGGCTGCTTTTGGGGATTCCACTACGTCCTCTTGCTGACGGGAAAATCCTTCGGCTGGCTGCGATTCTTCTCCTACGCGTTTCCGGTCGCGCTGGTATGGCTGCCGCGCGAATTCGCGCGGATGGGCAAATGGGCGAGCAGGCTGTGCGGCCTCCTGCTCGTCATCGGCATGACCGGGTCGGCCGCCCTTATACCGTACTACTTCTCGCGGCTCGAACTGGCCAACGAAGAATATATCATGTTCCACCATCCGGAGGAAAACGGCAGCGCGCCGCAATTGGCGATGGCGGCCATCGTCAACACGAAGTACAAGGACGCCGTCCTCCTCATGGACAGCTTCACCACCTCCACGTTGATCCTCAACCTCGATAACGCCGCCAACCTCATCACGACCACCTCGGACAATTTCCACCAGGTCGCCGACGATCCGGTCGGGCACGGCGTGGACATCATCATTCTCCCCCGGCCGGTTGGGGTCGGCCTGCTCGACGCGCTGAACAGGCGCTATCCGGACATGTACAACTACGGCGTGCCGTCCTGGGCAGAACTGGCGGAAAGCCACAGATTTTACCGCCTCTTCAGGGTAATCCGGGATGAAGAGGAAAATGAGGAGAGCGGGACCGGCCGGGAACAATAGACCGCCCCGGTTTTCCCCGATGAGACGAACGGAACGTATGGAACGTATCTGCCGTATTGCCGCGCTGATCCTGGTTTTGTCGGCCTGCTGCCACGGCGGGGAGACGGGTGGGGCGGGACTCACGGATTGCGTCGCCGCCGTGCGCGGGGTCAATCTGGCCAACGCGCTCGAAGCGCCGCGCGAAGGCGAGTGGGGCGTCGTCATCGAGGAGCGCTACTTCGACGTCATCGCCGGGGCGGGGTTCAACCTGGTGCGCGTCCCCGTGGCGCTGGCCGCCCATGCGCAGGAAACGGCGCCATACGCCGTCTCGGGGGAGTTTCTTTCCCGAATCGAGGAAGTGCTGCGCTGGGCCGAGGCGAGAGGGTTGAAAACGGTGCTGGCCCTCCATTCGTACGAAGGCATATACCAGGAACCGGACGCCCATGCCGATCGCTTCGCGGCCCTATGGGAGCAGATGGCGCGGCTCTTTGCCGGGCGCTTTTCCGGCTGCTGGTTCGAACTCCTGAACGAGCCGCACGCCAACCTGACGGCGGAAACGTGGAACAGCATCATGGCCCTGGCGGTGGAACGGGTCAGGAAAGCCGATCCCGGGCGCGTCCTCGTCCTGGGCGGCGTGGAATGGAGCGACCCGCTCCATCTCGAATCGCTGCGCATTCCGGCGGCAACCGCCGGGATCATCGGGACGTTCCACTATTACCGGCCCTACGAGTTCACCAATCAGGGCGCGCCGTGGAACCCGGACATGGAGCGCTGGCGCGGCCGCGAATGGACCGGCAGCCCGGACGACATGGCGGTCCTGAAGAAGGATTTCGCCGCCGCGTCGGCCTGGTCGGCGCGGACCGGCATCCCAGTCCTGGTCGGCGAGTTCGGCGCGATTCGCGCGGCGGATCAGGACTCCCGCTCGCGCTGGACAGCCGCCGTGCGCCGGGAGGCGGAGGCGCGGGGCTTTGGCTGGGCCTATTGGGATTTTTCCGCCGCCTTCGCCCTCTACGACACGAAGACGGACAGATTCGATACGCGGATTATGCAAGCCTTGGGTATGGAGTGAACGGTTCTTTCGAGCCGAACCGGAGTGCACCAATATGTACGCGAGTGAAAGTGCGGGTAACAGGTTTGGCGGACGGCTTGTCGCCGCCAACTATATCACCCAGGAACAGTGCGATGCGGCGCTGGCCTACCAGGCCGAACACGGCGACCTTTTCGGCGCCACCCTGGTGACGCTGGGCTTCTTGACCAAGGAAAAACTGGACGAGTTCCTCAACCAGGGCCAGCGGAGCTGGTCTGGCGAGCGCATGCTCCGGGACGGCCTGGTCACACGAGACCAGCTTAACAACGCCCTCGCCTTCCAGGAGGAAAACGGCGGCCGCCTCGGCAACGCCCTGGTTTCGCTCGGCTATGCGACCCAGGAGCGCATCGACCGGTTTTTCCGCAATTCCGCCGACGCGGGCATGCGGCTGGGCGAACGGCTGACCATGGCCGGGCAGATCGACAAGGCGGATTTGGACCGGGCGCTGCGCTACCAGGAAGCCAGTGGCGGGCAGTTGGGGGAAATCCTGCTGTCGCTCGGCCTGGCGTCGCCGGAGCAGGTCTCGCGCGCCATCGCCTCCCAGTTGGGCGTCGGGCGGGTCGGCCACAAGTTTAATTTCGCGGACGCGCAAAAACTGCCGTACGACGTGGCGCTCCGCTACAACGCCATCATCATAAACACCCGCGAGGACTCATACCTGCTCGCGGTCTCGGCCAAGCTTTCGCCGGAAAGCGTCGCAGACATCGAAAGCTATCTCGACAAGCCGGTCGAGCAGGTCCTCGCCACCATGACCGAGATTGAAAACTTCTGGGATACGGTCTACCCGGACAACCAGTCCTAAGACAGCGTCTATAAGCTGTATAACGAGCAACCGCTCAACTCGGCCCTGACCACCCTGTCGCGCTGGCAGAAAGTGGCCGGCATCTGCGCCGTCGTCCTCCTCGTCATCGCCCTCGTCGCCAAGCCGAATGCGACCCTCCTCGCCATCAACGTGGCGGTGCAGATCATGTACTTTCTCTTCACCATCGCCAAGGTCTACATCCTCTCGCGCGGCCTCAGCCGCCGCGACCACCTGCGCTACTCCGCCTCCGACGTGGCGGCGATTTCCGACAAGGAACTGCCCATCTACACGCTCCTTATCCCCGTCTACAAGGAAGGCGAGGTCATCACCAAACTCATCGAACGATTGTTGCGGCTCGACTACCCGCAGCACAAACTGGATATCCGCATTCTCCTCGAGTCGGACGACCTGGAAACGCGGGCGGCGCTGGAAGGAATGGCGCTGCCGAGCTGCGTGACGCTCCTGAACATCCCAGACACCCAACCCCACACCAAGCCGAAAGCCTGCAACTACGGCCTGCTCCGCGCCAGGGGCGAGTATGTGGTGATTTACGACGCGGAAGACATTCCGGAAACCGATCAGCTCAAGAAAGCCTATCTCGCCTTCCGCGACACGCCGGACAACTATGTCTGCATCCAGTCGAAATTGAACTATTTCAATTCCGACCAGAACCTCCTCACCCGCTGGTTTACCCAGGAATACAGCACCTGGTTCGACGTGCTGCTTATCGGGACGATGAGCGTCGACGTGCCCATCCCGCTCGGCGGGACGTCCAACCACTTCAAGGTAAATTTCCTCAAGCAAATCGGGGCATGGGATCCGTTCAACGTCACCGAGGACGCGGATCTCGGCATTCGCCTGTACAAGATGGAATACAAGACGGCGGTGCTGGACTCCCACACCTGGGAGGAGGCCAATTCCAAGGTGGGCAACTGGATTCGTCAGCGCTCGCGCTGGATCAAGGGATATATGCAGACGTGGCTCGTCCACATGCGGCGGCCGTTCCACCTGTACCGCGAACTCGGCTTCAAGGGGTTGCTCGGCTACAACGCCATGGTGCTCGGCACCCCGCTCCTGCCGCTCTTGAACCCGCTGTTCTGGCTGCTGATGATCGTCTGGCTGGTCGCCAGTCCCGGATACCTCGACGCGCTGTTTCCCGGGTGGCTCTATTATATCGCCCTGTTCCAGTTGCTTGTCGGCAATTTCGTCTTCGTGTACTCGAACATCTACGGCAGCTACTGCGTTATCCGGGACAGCGAGGTGAGCGGGGCGATGCGGTTGAACTATTCCATTATCATGAGCGGCCTGCTGTTGCCGTTTTACTGGGTCCTGATGAGCATCGCCGGCTACAAGGCGCTTATTCAGCTTTTCACCCGGCCGCATTATTGGGAAAAGACGACGCACGGCCTGACGGAACAAACCGAGGTGAAGACCGTACGGGCCGAGGACCACGCGGGCAAACCGGCGGCGAAGTGACGCCATGCCGCCCGCGCGGCGATTGACTGAACGAGGGAAGATTATGATCTGCGTTATTCTCTGCGGCGGCGCCGGATCGCGCCTGTGGCCAATGTCCCGCGACATGTACCCGAAGCCGTTTTTCGAACTCCCCGACGGCAAAAGCCTGCTCCACCACGCCGTCGAAACGGCGGGACGGATGCCGCAGGTGCGGGAAATCATTCTTGTCGCCAATGCCAAGCTGCGGGCCAACGCCATCGTCGAACTCAATGCCATGCAGGTGGCTGTGCCGATCCGCTATATGTTCGAACCGATCGGCCGCAATACCGCAGCCGCCATCACCATGGCGGCGCAGGACGTCGCGGTGCGCCACGGCGCGGACGAACCGATGCTTATCCAGGCGGCCGATCATCTTATCGCCGACGTGGACGCCCTCGCCGCCGCCGTCACCCGCGCGGTGGAAATCGGCCGCGACCAGAAGCGGCTGGTGACGTTCGGCATTACGCCCACCCGGCCGGAAACGGAATACGGCTATATTCGCCACCAGGGCGAGGAAGTCCTGCAATTTGTCGAAAAGCCCTCCGCCGCCGTGGCGATACACTATCTCGCCGACGGCGGGTATCTGTGGAACTCGGGCATGTTCTGCTTTACCGCCGGGACCATTCTCGCCGAAATGCGGACGCATTCCCCCGACGTGGCGGCGGCGGTGGAACGCTGCTACAGCGCGTCCGCCATGGCGCCTGAGCGCAATGAAGCCACCCTCGACGAAATGACGTTCCGGCGGGTTCCGTCGAACTCCATCGACTACGCGGTCATGGAAAAATCGACAAACATCGCCGTGGTCGAATGCGACATCGGCTGGAACGACATCGGGTCGTGGCGCTCGCTGTGCGAATTGTATCCGAAAAATTTCGAGGGCAACCGGGTCATCGGCGAATGCGACACGTTCTTCATCAACACGCGGGACACCACCATCCATGCCAGCCAGAAGGTGGTTGCGGTAATCGGCATGCGGGATGTGCTGATATGCGACACCGACGATGCGCTGCTGGTGACGACGTTCGAGCAGAGCAACCAGTTGCGCCAGGTTTACGAAGCGCTGAAACAGCGCAAACACGAGTCCAGCGTCATGCACCGCAGGGTCAAGCCGCCGTGGGGCGAATTCACCGTCCTCCACAAGGGGGAAAAATACAAGCTGAAACGGTTGTGCGTACTCCCCGGCGCGACCCTGTCGCTCCAATCCCACAGCCAGCGCAGCGAACGATGGATGATTGTCACGGGCGAAGGCGTGGTGACGCGGGACGACGAACAGATTCCCGTCAAAACCGGCGACAGCGTGTCCATTCCGGTCGGCGCCAAGCACCGCGTCGAATGCACCAGCCTCGACCCGATGGAAATCATCGAAGTGCAGATGGGCGACTACCTGGGCGAGGACGACATTGTCCGCTACCAGGACGCCTACGGCAGGTGACCGCGCAGCGGATGGTTACCAGAGTATCGTGTCGGTATACGGCCTGTCCTTGTATTCGGGGAAGTCGTCGAGTCGATGCAGCGCACGGGCTTCAACGTCCAATTCCCACACCGAAGGGTCGTCACCCCACGGATCGGTCAACAGCTTCGCTCGCGCGGGTCTGGAAGAGCGCATGGCATGGACCCATTTGATGCCGCCAACGACCGTAACGGCAGCCCGCGTGACCGGCAGGACATGCTCGCCGCCCACGAGGCACCATTCTTCGTCGTCAATGATGAGGGCGCACGTCGGCCCGCCATAAAAATCGCCCAGTTGGCGGGTGCTACCCGTGCGTTTGTCGACAAGACAGGCGTATTCGTCCCACCCGCCGATGAGGAGGGTTTGGAATTCGGCAAGAACGTGGGGTATTGGATCGCATCCGCTGCGCATTACCGCACCTTGTTTCCAGCCGGGACGTCGCGCTCTGGGGGCTATCAACATACTGCCACCCACTTTTATGACACAAGCGCAATGGCATAAACCATTGCGCTTTCTTGAGTTATGGTACACCCGGCGAGATTCGAACTCACGACCTCCGGTTTAGGAAACCGGCGCTCTATCCAACTGAGCTACGGGCGCATGGTTGGTTTTACTGGTACCCTACTGTACCGAACCTGGCGCTTTTTTCAAGCCTTAAGGTTTACGGCGCGCGCGGCTGGTGCGCGCTCCTCTATTCCTCCACCTCTAATACTCTACCCCCTCTACACTTTATCCTGCGACGCGGCGGCGGGCGGTGAGGAAGAGCTTGACGAGGGTGCCCACGCAGACGGCCGAAACGACGGTGCCGATGCCGATGCCCTTCAACTCGCGGAACATGAAGTAGGACAAGAGAATGGCGGACAAGACCAGCGTCACGTCGAAAACGACCTTCAGCGGGCCGAACTCCTTGCGGCTGACAATGGTCATGACCTTGACCGCACCCTCGCCGGCCATCACCACCACACCGGCGCTGACCTCGAGAAACACCCCGAACGCCAGCGTGAACGTGCCGGCACACAGAACGGCAATCTGCATCGCCACCGAATGGGCGGCAAACTCCGGCAGGCAGGTCATCCAGATATCGATAAACAGGCCGAACAGACAGGACACGGGTATCTGAAGATATTGCAGCGGCGGAAAGCGTCTGCCCAAAACCACCACCTGCGCCACGACCAACAGCACATTGAACAACCCGGTCCAGACCCCGATACTCATCGACGTCAACGCGCTCGCCACATACGGCAAGGCGGAAATCGGCGTCGTGCCGAGGTTGGCCTTGGTGGTCAGGGCGACCCCGAGCGCCATGACGCTGATGCCCACAAAGCACAGGATATAGCGGAAGACAAGGGTTACTTTGGGACGCTTGACAAGTTCCGACATTGGCGGTGCCTGCACCTTTCGTTATCCATACGGCCGGAAAAACCCTCCCCGCGCGACCGGAATAAAAAATGGAACCGCTGCAAACGGCTCCACAGACCTTCACACGTGTTGGGCTGCCCTGATCACTGTATCCGTTTTGACGAATTTTTCAACCTCTTTATCGCCTGCCGCAGCGGCCGTGGGCGGTTCGCCGCTTTTCGCGGGGCGTGTGCCGGCGGAGCACGACAGGTTGATTGTATGGGAGGAGGGGACAGCTTGACTGGGCCCGATATGAAAGCTTTCTGTTTCTCGCTCCTTGTCGCAATCGCCTGCCTGGCGTGGACCGTTCCCGCCGGGAGCGGCGAATTCGCCATTGCTCCGAACACCCTGGACGAAGTGATCAATGTCACCTTCCGCTCCGCCCTTGCGTCCCAGGCGAGCGATTACGACTCGCTGGACAGGAACGAGCAGGTGCGCGTTTTTACCCAGGTCTATCGCTCCCTGAACCGCGGCCAGGATCCGCTGTTGTCGCCCGACGACGCCGGACTGCTTGCCGGCGTGCCCGCGACCGCCGCGCCGGTCGTGCCGCCGGCGGCCTACCAGAACACGCAATCCGGCGACATCTACCAGCTCTACGGCAATTACGGCTATCGGCGGTTTCCCGCCGTCACGCCGAACCCGCCGCCTCTGGGCGTGTCTGTCGTGCCTGCCCCGTTCGGCTACCGCGCCGGAACGCCGCTGGTCGGGCTGGGCCGGCCCGAGGCGAACGCCTCGCACCAACCGCAGGCTCCGCTCCCGTACGAACGGCCGCCGGTGGCGACGCCCCGGCGCGCACCCACCGCCCACGCCGGGCCGTGATCGGCGCTTTTTCGGATCGTTCGTAAAAACGCCCCCGCTTGCGACGGGGGCGTTTTATTCGTCAACGATTCATGGCTTTCACGATTAAAAATCGTCCGCCTCGTCCAGCGGAATCACTTCCGACGCGGCGAGCATCTTCATCCCGTCCGCCCTTTTCGCAGAGGACGACGGGGCGGATTTGACGCTTTCGATGCGGCGGACCTGCATGACCTTGCGAGCGCCGCCGCCGATGTTCTTCTGGCCCGGTTCCCTGGCCTTGCCTTCGACCATGGCGACGAGATCGTCGACCATGCCGTTGAGGGCCGACGCCTGGGCCGAGAGTTCCTC
>JAJQBO010000108.1 GCA_021203245.1 Planctomycetaceae bacterium | reverse complement strand
CCCTTCCCGTCACCCCGGCGTGCGGACGCACATCAGCGGGCAAAACGGGCGGTTCGGCCGGGGTCCACGGGACAGAGCGGTGAAGGCAGCAAACTCACGCAGTGCCGTTTCATTACAGAGTGCCTTCCACCGAACGCCTACCCCCGATCCAGAAAGTATGGAAACACCGGCTCAATCGCCCGATACAGCCGCTCGAACACATCCTTGTTCTTCGCATACACCGCCTGATTCGCCGGGTCCGGCCTGGTCCTGTCCTCGATATGGAAAAACCGGTCCACCACCGAGAAATCGGCAAAGAGCCCCGCCCCCCCCCCGGCGATAATCGCCGCGCCGATGGAAGTCGCCTCCTCGAGGAAGTTCGGCCGCAGGATGGTCGAGCCATAGACGTCGGCCATAATCCGCCGCCACAGGTCGCCCTTCGCCCCGCCGCCGATGACGACGATGTCGTCCACCGGCACGCCGTTGCCGCGGAAAATGTCGATGATGATAGACAGGTTCATCGAAACCCCTTCCAGCACCGACCGCACGATGTCGGCGCGGCCCGTGTTCATGGTCAGGCCGATGAATCCGCCCCGGGTCAGCGGGTTCCAGCGGGGCGACCGCTCGCCCAGGAGGTAGGGGAGGTAGATTAGCCCGTTCGCGCCGGGCGGCGAGAGGGAGGCGACCTCGTTCATGATTTCGTACGGGCTGCGGCCTTCGGCTTCGGCCTGGAGCGTCTCGGCGCGGCACACTTCCGATTTCAGCCAGGCATAGGACGACGCGGCGGTCTGCATGGTGCCGCAGGGATGGAACAGGCCCGGCACGGCGTGGGCCCAGTTGAAGGTGCGTTTTGCCGGATCGTACAGCGGTTCGGGCGTGCTTGTGGCCACCCACGACGACGAGCCGAGGTAGTTGTAGGTCCGCCCTTCGGCGACCGATCCCGCGCCCACGCCGGCGCAGACGCCGTCGCCGCCGCCCGCGACAACCGGTATGCCCTGCCGCAATCCCATGGCTTCGGCCGCCTCGCGGGTCAGTTCGCCGACAACGCCGGTGGCGGGGATGATTTCCGGCAGCTTGTCCAGGTCCAGGCCGGCGGCTTCGACCAACTGTTCCGACCACGCGCCCGCCTTCAGGTCGAACAGGTTGGTGCCGGAGGCGTCGGTGGGTTCGGAGGTCATCCTGCCGGTGAGGCGGAAGTTGAGGTAGTCCTTGGCGTTCAGCATCTTGTGGGTGGCGCGGTAGATGTCGGGCTGATTGTCCCGCACCCACATCAGCTTGGTGGCGGAGTAGGACGCGCTGGCGCGGTGGCCGGTGATGCGGTAGATGTCGTCCTCGCCGCCCCGCTGCGTGAAAACATCCGCCTGGTCGACCGAGCGCTGGTCGCAGTAGAGCATATGGTTGCGGAGCGGCCTCCCGTCCCGGTCGACGCACAGGCAGCCCATCATCTGGCCGCTGAAGGCGATGGCCGCGACCCGGTCCGGTTCCTGCCCCTCGAGCAGGGTGCGGGTGGAGATGCGGACCGCGTCCCACCAGTCCTCCGCATTCTGTTCGGCGACGCCGCCCGGTCCGTAGAAGGTATCGTAGGCGTGGCTGCAGCTTGCGATCAATTCGCCTTCTTCCGAGAAGAGCGTGGCCTTGTTGCCTGACGTGCCGAGATCGTGGGCAAGGATGAGTCGGTTCATGGACGGCCTTTCTGCCAGCAGAGGATTGGGTGGAATTAGCATAGCGCCGCAGGCGCGGTGTCGTCAAGACCGGCTTGGTATTTCGTGAAAAACCGGGTACAACAGGCCGCTGTCCTTTTTCGTACTCTTTCCGCTCCTCTTCCGCTCCCAGGAGGCATGTTGTCATGAACGATTATCCCCCTGCCGCACCGGGTACGCTGGACGCCTACTGGCTGGGACAAGCCGGGTTTATCCTGCGCAGCGACGAGCGCCTCGTCGTCATCGATCCCTATCTTTCCGACGTGCTGGCGGAGAAATACCGGGGCACGATGTTTTCCCACGCGCGGATGATGCCGCCGCCGCTGGCCGTGGACGCGGCCCTGGGGGCGGACATGCTCCTCTCCACCCATGTCCATTCCGACCACCTCGATCCGGGGCTGATTCGGCCGTTCATGCAGGCCAACCCCGACTGCCAGTTCGTCTGTCCCGCCAGCGCCGACGACGTCGCGCTGCAGCGGGGGGCGCCGCCGGAACGGCTGGTGACGATGGACGCGGGCGGGCGGGTCGCCTACTCCAGCCTGAAGGTCGAGGCAATCCCGTCGGCCCACGAGGAACTCGCCCACAACGACCGGGGCGAACACCTGTTTCTCGGCTATATCATCGAGATGGGCGGCGTCCGGGTCTACCATTCCGGCGACTGCGTGCCGTACGCGGGGCTGGCCGACACGCTGGCCTCGCGCCGGCTCGACGCCGCGTTCCTGCCGGTCAACGGCCGGAACGAGCAGCGCCGCGACAGCGGCTTTGCCGGCAATTTCACGATTCGCGAGGCGGGGGAGTTGTGCGCTGCGGCAGGGATTCCCCTGCTGGTGCCGCACCACTTCGGCATGTTCGCCTTCAACACCGTCGCCGAGGACGACATTCGCGCCGGCCTGGACGGGATGGCCGGGCTCCGGTACAGCCTGCCCCGGGTGGACGAACGCCTGGTCATCCCTCCCGGGCGGGGAGGGCGAGGGTGAGGAAAAAGGCGACGGCCAGCAGGCCGCCGTTCAGGAGCATGGCCCGGTTCAGGCCCCAGGCTTCGCCCACCACCCCCATGAGCCACGGAAAGATGACGCCCCCCACGGTGATGGCGGCAAAGCAGAGCATCGTCATCGTGCCCCTGGCATCCGGGTGCCAGGAATAGCCGAGCGTCAGCACCATCGGGATGGTCGCGCCGGTAAACAACCCGGCGGCGGTCGATCCCGCGAACGCGGCCCATTCGCTGTCCAGGAGTACGCAGGCGATGAGGAAGACCGCGCCCAGCGCCATCCCCGCCTGCAGGAGCTGCCGTTCCGGATAGCGCGTCGTCAGGAACGAACAGCCGACCCGGCTGACGATCAGCCCCAGCCAGAACATCGACAAGCCGAATCCGCTCAGCATATCCGCCGTGCCGAAGCGCTCCTGCAGGTAGGCGGGGACCCAGTTGTTCATGCCCATCTGATGGCCGCAATAGAGGATGAGGATGACGACAAGCAGGATGACGTCCGGCTTGAGGACCGACCGGAACGGTGCCGGCGGGGCGGCGGCAACCCGGCCGCCGACGGTGTCGCGGCGCGAGAACAGCCAATAGGCTCCGCCGATCGCCAGGCAGAAGATGCCCAGGAGCAGGTAGGGGGCGCGCCAGGAATAGCCATGCTCCAGCATCGAACTCCCCAACAGCGGGCCGCAGAACGAGCCGATGCCGAAGCTGCCGTGGAGCAGGTTCATGTAGAAGCCCTTGTTGACGGTATGTTTTGCGGCGATGCAGGCGTTGATGGAGGCGTCCATCAATTTCGACACCATGCCGATGACCAGCACCGTCGCCAGGTAGGCGGTCAGGCCGCGGGTGAGGGTCACGACCAGGAGCAGGAGCGAAAAGCCGACATAGGTGACGAGGTTCAGCCGCGCCGGCCGGTAGCGGTCGATGAGGACGCCGGAGGCGAGGATGCCGAAAAAGCAGCCGGTGTTGAGGACCGAATAAAAGATGCCGCCGCGCGCCACCGGCAGGCCGAATTCGTCCAGCAACTGCAGCAGGATGCTGCCGATGATGGTGGTGGAGACGGCATAGGTCATCATAAGGAAGTACAGGACGATGGTGTCCACGGGAAACAGCGGCGCGGACTTCCGCGCAGGCTCGGCGTTCGGCATCGGCGGCTCCAGGCTGTGGTCGATACCGGTATTAAAGCAGGTTCTTCTCTGGACTGAAGAGAAAAAAACACCACGCATACCGTCGGGGTAACGGCACACGTGGCTACTCGCCTGCGGGCAATGAGTCAGATCAGGGGAAAGTGTGGCCGCATCCCGCTGGAGAAAGGCAGATTCACCAGAGTGCGAGGGGACGGAACACGGCCACCGCAGGGTTTTGGTTCGGAGCCTCCGGCGGTGCGGAGGCGGGAGGGGCCTGCCCATGTGCAATTTGCGAGGTCCCGGCGCAAGTGCGAGCAAGCCCCCTGAAAAAGAAGTCCATTGAATGGACTTGGGAAAAAGGCGGGTATGGCGGCGGAGGAAAATATGGGCAGACGGACGGCGCACATCTATCTGCCCTGGTCCCCTTACCCTGGTTCAGTGACGCTGGAAAGCGCCCGCGCGCTCCCCCCGGGTTACTCAAATTCGGATGCCCTGCCTGAGAAGAGCGGCAATGTAAATGGCAGGGCACCCGTACGTAAAGCCGTCGACTCAGCCACCTGCGGCGGCGTGGTTGCTACACGGATATGTCGATGGTTCAAATCTTGGCCCGCTGAGGACAACTCTGAGTCCACGACATATCCTCTAGACGCGTTCTGCACGCGTAAAATCCCGGACTCCCGTTTACTGGCAATACGGCGCGATCTCGTCGACGTAGCGCATCAATTCGCGGCGCATCTTGGCCATGTGCGGCGCCGGAATCGACGCTTCGCCCATGGTCCGGTCCATCCACAACCCGTCCAGCACCAGGGACACGATGGCCAGCTTTTCCGGGCAGGCGCAGCCCTGGGCAAGCTGTTTGAAATTGCGCCGGCGCAGTGCGGCCAGGGCGCTGCGGAGTTCTTCCTCCGCGTACATGCCCATGACGTTGTGGATGCTGTCCTTGTACAGATCAAAGTGTTCGAGTTGCGAGAGGATGCTGGCGCGCAGATGGCGGCCCGGCCCCTCGGGCAGCGAGTCGTAGATTTCCTGGCGGCGTTTTTCCGCGAGTTCCTCGTACCGGCCAATGACGCCTGCGAAGATTTCCTTCTTGTTCTTGAAGTAGTAGAATACCCCACCCTTGCTCATGCCGGCCTCGGCGGCAATACTGTCAATGGTGGCTTTGCTATAACCCTCCCGGTACACTACCCGCATGGCCGCGTCGATGATTGCGTCTCGCTGCTCTTTTTGCCTTGTCATCATGTCGCCCTTTTTCTGGCGATGAGCAGACGACCGGTCATCTTTCTCAAGAAACCAACCGGTCGGTTTCTAGTACTATACCGCGTGTTTCCGCGTTATGTAAGGAAATAAAAAGAAAAAGAACGAACTTTTTATCTCGAGTTATAACAGTTAGTTACGTGAAATTAATAGGTTCCCTGCCCCCGTTCGGCTGAAAAAAAACACCCTGGTTGGCCCTGAATCAGTAGACCGGGTGGGGGTGTCTGGCAGTGAAAAAAGGCACACCCCGGGGGGTGTGCCTGATGTGGTGGGACCGATGCGTCTGGACAGTTACGCCGACTTTTTATAGCGATCCTGGGTCTTGCCCCGGCGCTGCGGCCTGCCGCCGCTGCGCCGGTCGTTCCCGGTCGAACGGTGGGTCGAGCGGTTGTCGCCGC
Source organism: Planctomycetaceae bacterium (assembly GCA_021203245.1). Classification (GTDB taxonomy): domain Bacteria; phylum Planctomycetota; class SZUA-567; order SZUA-567; family SZUA-567; genus JAJBSZ01. The sequence continues at coordinate 239 of JAJQBO010000108.1, read as the reverse complement.
CGCGACGCCGTGGCGCGAACGATCCGGCCGAGCCGCCCCGGACTTCCGTCTGAGGGGCCGAACCGGCGAGCGGGTGGTCGGATTCAATCGGGATGCTGATGGCGATCAGCCGCTCGATGTCGCGGAGGAGCGAGCGTTCGCTCACGTCGCAGAACGACAACGCCGCTCCCTGCCGGCCGGCGCGGCCAGTCAAGTCCAAAATGTGGTGTAAAATACCTCCAGACAATTTATACAGGGAT
>JAJQBO010000184.1 GCA_021203245.1 Planctomycetaceae bacterium | reverse complement strand
CGTTTGTAGCGCATGGCGATCCCCTTTCACTGATTATGATAGGGGCGTTCACGTGGGCGTGGGGGATTTTGTCGGGTTTTTTTGGTGGGGGAGGGGAACGGGCTGCGGCCAGGTTTTTTGCTGTGGCACGGCGGGAAAGGTGGCTGAAAGACCCCTCACACGACCCTCTCCCCCTCCGGGGGCGAGGGAGTCGGTTTCCCTTGCGGCGTAAGGCGTTACCGGTACCAGATGTAATAGGAAATGATGACAGCCAGACTTGCGCTCGCGATAATCGCCGCCAGCAGATCGCAGTAGAACCACCAGTTTTCCTTCCAGGCGATGGCGCCCTGTAGCTGCTCAAGAATACGTACCGCCTTCTCCGGCATATACCGTTTGGCATAGCGCCGTATCCGCCAGACCAGCTTCGCGACCCTGCCGTCGGGCGGGATGTCGTCAGGGGAGGGCGCCGTCTCTTCGGCCGCGCCTTCCGCGTCCTCGTCCAGCGCCTCGCCTTCGTCGTCCAACATGGCGCGCATCTCGTCGTCCATGTCGTCGGAGAAGTCGAAGTCCACGCCGTCCATGTTGGCGAAGACGTCCATCGGGTCGACGGCGACCGCCTCGCCCTCCTCGGCCCCGTCTGCGCCGGCCTGGCCGTCGTACTCGCCCATGATGGCCATCATCTCTTCGGTGCCGGGCCTGGGGCCGCGGACGCTGGTGATGGCGCTGTCGTCGATGACCGGGGCGCTGACGTCGGCGTTGATCGGCTCGTCGTCGAGGCTGATGGTGTTGATGACGTCGTCGGTGGTGATGGTCGGGGCGTAGATGCCGGAGACGAAGTCGTGGGAGACGGCCGCGCCTTCCCCCACCTCCCTGGCATCGCCGCCGACGGCGTCCTCGGGTTCCAGAAGCGATTGCAGATCGTCAAACGCCTCTTCCTCGGAGACAGCGTCGCCCGGGGCGGCGCCGTCCTCGGCCGCATAGCCGATGTCCTGCTCCAGCGTCGCGCCCTCGCCGGATGCGAGCCGGTAGCGTGACATCACCGAATCGGACGGCCTGGCGGCGTCGGCCGGGGCCGGTTCCTCCGCCGCCGGCGGCACTGGCGGAAAGGCGGGCATGTCCTCGGGGTTCATGACCGCCGTCTGGCTGCTGTCGAGCAGGCCGGGTTCGAGGACGAGCGTCTCGCCTATGGCCAGTTCGGGGAAGCGGACCGTGCCTTCACGCAGCCCGGCTTTTTTCCGCTCATCCCACGCGGCTTCCAAATCGACTTCGTCGAAGAGATCGACGACCCGGCTGTCTGCCTTGCCGTGACGGCCGCTGGAGCGGGCCCGGTTGCGCTTTTCGACCTGCTCCCGCCACAAGGCCTCGAGATCGACGTCGGAAAACATCTCGTGCAGGGTGTCGGTGGGATTCGGGTTGGGGAGATAGTCCTCCGTCTCGGTGACGGTCGGGCCGGGCGGCTCCGCTTCCGGCTCGGGACCGAGTTCGGCGAGCCGTCTGGCCTCGGCTTCGGCCTCGCGGGCGGCGAGTTCGAGCGCGGCCAACCGTTCCCGGGGGTTGATGACCTGGGTCGCGGCCGGGTTGTCCTCTTCCTCCTCGACCGCCGCATGCTCCGCCGGCTCCGGCGGCGTTTCGTCCAGGTAGCGCCACTCGTCCGGGTCGACGACCGAGAGGATGTCGACCTGCGTGTCCATGAGCGGGTCGCCCGCTTTTTCGCTGTCGACGGCGAATTCGCTCTCCAGCCGGGCGCGGCGGCGTCGCCTGGCTTCGCGCCAGCGGCGGGCGGCGAATTGGGCGTCTGTCTCGCCCGGCTCGCGAACGAGATCGTAGGCCTGGGTGAATTCCTCCCAGGTGGGTACGGAAGCCGAGCCGTCGGGGGCGAGTTCGGGAAAGGCGGGCTGGTAGATCTCCCGGGCGGTGAGGCGTTCGGCCAGGAGGTCGAGTTCGGGATCCTCACCGGCGAGAAAGCCCGACTGCCGATAGACCGGCCGGGCCGCCTCTTCGGCGTCGGCGACGCCTGCCTTGAAATCGGCGTCGTCGAAATCGTCCTCAAAGCCGAATTCGAGGCTGGAGGCCAGTTCGGCGATGCTGGTCAGGGGGGTGGCGAAGGCGGAGGCGGCCGGCTCGGCCGCGGCCGCGGGTGCGGCATTGCGCGACGGACGGCCCTTGTCGGAGACGTCAAGGTCGCTGAAGAGAAAGCGGGAATTCCGGGAATCCTGTTCTTCCGCCATAGCCCCTGTTTCGCACGCGGCACGACAACGATGGGGAGAGTGCCGATAAGGTCTCCCTCCTTATATTATCGGTCCGGATGGGGGGATAACGCAGGAATTTTTTATATGGGGGTGCGCAAGCCCTGCACTGAAATTCCCTCTCCCTTTGAGGGAGAGGGCTGGGGTGAGGGTGATCCCCCACGCCTCGGTTTTCGCTGTGGCGCTGCGGAAAAGGTGACCGAAAGACCCCTCACTCCGACCCTCTCCCCCTCCGGGGGCGAGGGAGACGGTTATTTTTTTCCAAACGTCACCCCGGCGGGGAACACGTCCGCTGCAGCGTGAGCGGGAAGTTGTGCCGGGGCAGGCGGGTTTGAGCTGGACGGCATGGTAGGCTGAATCGTCCTGGAGCACAGGGTCATTCGCCCTTGCCCCGGCACAACCACACGCGTGCGCGCTGGTCGACGCTGCACCGCCGGGGTGACGAGTGGGGGTGCCGGTGTGGACTTTTTGAGGAGGTGCCGCCTCCTAACCAAACAAACCCGCGAGCCGGATGGGATCCGGCTCGCGGGCAGCAACGTTTTATGTTTTTCGGTATTATGCCGCGCCGATGAGCTTTTTGCCGACCTCGACCGCAGTGGCGGCGTCGGCGGTGTAGGCGGTCGCGCCAATCTCGTCGGCAAAGGCCTGGGTGACGGGCGCGCCGCCGATCATGACCTTGGTCTCGGGCTTGGCCACCTTCAACGCTTCGACACAGTCGTGCATGTTCGGCATGGTGGTGGTCAGGAGGGCGGACAGGCCGACGATGCAAGCGTCGTTCTCCAGCGCGGCGGAGACGAACTTCTCCGGCGGCACGTCGGTGCCGACATCCACCACCTTGAAACCGGCGCCCTTGAACATCATGCAGACCAGGTTCTTGCCGATGTCGTGCAGATCGCCCTTGACCGTGCCGATGACGACGGTGCCGAGCGGTTCGACGCCGGCCTTGACCATGGCGGGCTCGAGAATGGCCATCCCCTTGTTCATGGCGCGGGCGGCGATCAGCACTTCCGGAACATAGACCTGGTTGTTTTTGAACTTTTCGCCAATAACCGACATGCCGGCGATCAACCCCTTCTCAAGGATCTCCTGCACCGGGACGCCTTCGGCAAGCGCCTCACCAACGAGCTTTTCCACTTCCTTCGCCTTGCCCTTTTGCAGTCTTTCGCTGATAAGGTCCAGGTCTGCCATCGTCACTCTCCTCGGAATCTTTTTGTAAAAAGGGTCCGAACGGCGGCGTCCGGACGGGTCACTTACCATGCCTGTAGTATATCCGTTTGCGCCAATCTTAGGCTAGAAGTCTTAGAGCAAAAATTGGTAATTTGGTGCTTAGGTGAATACACTATATTCCACCCTTTCCGGAGAGCGGATTAATAAAAAAGCGGACGGCCACAATGCCGTCCGCGAGTTCGCTCGCCGTATGAGAGTGACGAGAGAGAGGAGTTTGGTTGCCGGTTCCTTAGAAAGTAAAGTCCATGCCAAGGTTCCAGTGGTGCTCGTACTGCTTGGAGCGGAAGTTGATGTTGTAGTCCAGGTGGGCGGAGATGGCGTTGGAGATGCGCGCTTCCATGCCAAGCCCAGCCTTGAAGCCGTGACGGTTGCGGGTGGCCGCACCTTCGTGCGTTTTTGTGACACCCAAATCTGTGGCACCCAAATCTGTGGCACCCAAATAGGACCCGCTAAAGCTGCCGCGGCGGCGGGTCAACTCGGGCACATAGGCGAAGCGGGCCCGGGGAACAAACATCATGCCGCCTGTGTTGATTTCGTAGGCGAGGTCGACGCCGACGGGAAGCTCGATGACATAGTACGACTTGCTGCCCGCGTTGATGTCGTAGAGATTGCCGCCTTCGCTGATGGAGCCGCGACGGTCGTTGAACCAGCGTAACCCGGCGTGTGGCGTGACCTGGAAGCCGCTGAAGTTGAAATTCATGCCGAATTCGCCGTCGATGTTCCACGAGTTCGAGTTGTACTTGTCGCCGTGGCCCGCGCCGCTCACCATGACGGTACGGCTGGAGCGGAAGGTGTTGTGGGCATAGCCCAGGGTGCCGTTGACATAGAACATGTCGGATGTGTACTGGGCATAGAGTTCGGTGGCCCAGGTGCGGGTCTTCTGATTGTGGTTATAGTTCTGTGACTTCAGTTTGCCCCAATTGTAGGTGGTGGCGAGACCGAAGGTAAAGCCGCCCGTCGTATAGTCGAAGCCGACCGCGGGACCGAAGGTGCGGAACTTGTACCCGTCGGAGTTCCAGCCGCGATCCTTCTGCTTCGCCCAGGTCTGGTAGATGTCGGCCCAGACGGTGAAGCCGGAATAATAGACGCAGTCAAGCTGGCGGCGGCGATAGGCCGAATTGGACGCGACCCGCGACGACGGCGCCATGGCGTAGGCGTCGTCCGACGAGAAGGACGCCGAACCGACCTGGTAGTTGTACGGGTCGGGGTTGACGGTGCGCCGCCCGAAGGGCTGGGCGATGGAGCCGATCCGCACCGACTCCATGCGCTTACGGACGCTGTAGTTGAAGGAGTCGAAGCTGATTTGCGAGCCATAGGAACCAGTGGCATACCCGGCGTGGTTTTCACACGCATATGCATGGGCTCCAAGGCCGAACAAGGCTGCCAGTGACAGGGCCAACAGGGGCCGCATAGTGTGTCTCATGATGGATCCTCCGAGTAATGTGCCGCCGGTTTTTGCCGGACCGGTGATATATACTTTGTCTGGGCCATTGTGCGCGCGGCGTGGGGCGGTTTTCATTCTTTCGTCAATTTTTCTCGACGCTTGTCGGGGCCACGGCCGGCTCAAAGCTAATATCGGAGCGAAATGCGGCCGTTCTCCACGAAAAATGCGATTTTTCCGGATTTTTACTCAAGTTTTCCGATTCGGCCGGAGTTGATTTTCTACCCGGCCTCTGGACTGGTGGGAGCCGGACGCGCGCGCGAGGCGATTTCGGCCGGATCTTTTCGGCGGGCGGCATGAACTTTTTCTTGACAACCTGGCCGCGCGGACAAATGATTAGGGATTGGACTTTGATTCCGCCTGGATCTGTTCAGGCGGCGGGACTTTTTTGAGGAGATATGCCCAGTGTCGATTTACGATTCGCTCCACACGATTCAGTTGGACAAACTGTCGGAAGTGGCCGGCGGCAAGGCGCGCCTTACCTACCTGGTGGCGCAGCGCCTGCGGGCCATCAACAACGGCGCCCAGCTCCTGGTCGAACGCCAGCCCGGCGAAGCGCTCCTGTCGGCGGTATGCCGCGAAGTGCTGGAAAAGAAGATTTGGCTCGAGATTCCCGAAACTGAGGAGCTCCCGGCCGAAGAAGAGGAATTCGACCTCCTCGCCCTGTCCACCGAAGACGCCGGCGGACTCGATCTCTAACGGTCAACCACCACGCGCACCCACAAGACGCCCCCCGGGGCGTCTTTTTTTATCGGCTCACCTCCGGCCGGACGGCGGTCCGCATTAGCGGCCGCGACTAGACCGCCCCGCACGCAGAGGATTCTCCCCTCCTCCCTGTATACATAT
>JAJQBO010000214.1 GCA_021203245.1 Planctomycetaceae bacterium | reverse complement strand
ACCAAACTCAACGGGTTACTCCCCCAGGGGCGGACTGGGCTGGTACCCCGACCGAACCGCCCGTGCTTTCCGCTGATGTTGGTTTTTGACGCCGGGGTGACGGCAGGTAAACGAGCTCCGCCATATCTAATCTGACGGGGCCTCTTACCATCCATCCCCCCTCTCAACCCACCCCGAAAACCTCTTTCCCGCCCTTGACTTGGCCTCGGGCGTATACATAATATGCGTGTTCATGTAAAGACAGTCGCGTTCACTGGGGAGAAGGACACCGGATGCCTATACGCCGTCATGGCTCGTTTCTGTGCCGCATCATCGTGGGCGCGCTGGCACTTGCCTGTGCCGTCGCCGGCCATGCCCATGCCATCGAGGGCCCGCCCGGTCTCACCATGTCGGAAGGCACCGGCGGCCTCCTTGGGGAAGGCATCGACTTCCGGGGCGGCATGCTCGACTGGGAGGAGGACGAGGACGGCAACCGCGTCGCCATCCTCCGCAACTACGCCGTCGTGCTATTGCCGCAGCTCACCATCTCCGCCCGCAACATGGTCCTGAACGTCGAAATGCAGGAAATCTACGCCGAAGGCGAGGTCTTGTTCGAAGAAACGGGCGGCAACGCCTTCTACGCCGACCAGCTCACCTTCAATTACCAGGAATGGAAGGGCTTGGCGAAAAACATCCGCATCAAGATGGACAGGCAGGACGTCGATCTGCCGGTCCGCGACATCCTTGACGCCCGCCCCTCGACCTCCATGTCCAGCGCCCGATCCCTGAACGACGCGGGCGAGGAAGACCTGAGCGGCCGCCGCCTCGGCGGGACGACGGGTGCGACGGGCCAGTTGAAGCGCATGTATGTCCAGGCGTCGGAACTCCGCGCCCACGACCAGCAGACCCTCGAACTCATCGACGCAAAGATCACCCCGAGCGGCTTTGCCCGGCCCCACTGGCATTTCCACTCTCCTGCCGCCCTTTACCGGCAGAAGGAAAAGATCGAGTCCTACCACAACACGGTGCGGGTGGGCCGCTGGCCGGTCCTGTACTTCCCCTATCTGATCCGCGACCTGCAATACGACTGGCCGTGGATGCGCCTCGCCGCCGGCCGCACCGGCGACTTCGGCTTTTTCCTCCGCTCGCAATGGGGCTGGCGCGTCGAGGAAAACCCGGACGCGTACTTCCGCACCAACAAGGTCATCCTCGACCTCGACATCTTCTCCCGCCGGGGCATGGGCGTCGGCCTCGAGACAACCTACAAGGCGGGCTATCTCGACTCTCTGGGCAAGCTGAAGGTCTACGGCGTCTGGGAGTTCCTCACCTCCCGCAGCCGCGACGAAAAGCGCGCGTTCAACGACAACGAGGACCGCATTTACCAGAACATCCGCGGCTTCAAGCCGAGTTCCTACCGCAACGACTTCCGCTGGGCGGTGGATTGGGAACACTACCAGCAGCTGAACGAACTGTGGGACGTCCGGGCCGAGGCGCACCTCTACCACGACCGCGACTATCTGCAGGAATACGATTCCGACCGTTTCTGGAACGCCAAGGAGCCGGAAAACAGCCTGTCCCTGCGCCGCCAGGACAAGCAGTGGCAACTGGAGTTCGTCGCCTCGTCGCGGCTCAGCAACAAGTGGATGGAACAGTCCGACTACCTGCCCGAAGCGCGGCTGACCGTGCCGGGCATGCAGATGGGCGATCTGCCGCTCTACTTCAAAAACGACCTCCGCGTCGGCGTCGTCAACCGCCGCTTCGACGAGGACGAGTACAATTATATGCACTGGTCGCGCTACACCAGGCCAGGCATGGTGACGCCGCCCGGCTTTGCCGAGGGCGGGCTGTTCGCCCTCGACCCCATCACCGGCAGGTCGACCAGCCGCCTGCACGACAAAAACAGCTACGGCAACATGTTCCGCGCCGTCAACGATATGCGCATCGAAGCGCCGATCAGCCTCGCCAACGCGGTCACCCTCAAGCCGTGGGTCGGCCTCAGGACCGCCTATTATTCACGCACCCAGGGCGAGGTCTACAGCCGCGACCAGCTCATCAGCCGCTACGGTGCGGGCAGCGATGTCGTGAACAACTACGATATGGGCGTCTACCACCCGCACATGCGGTCGAAAAACGGCTCGGGCGACTATAACTTCGCCATGCCGTTCGGCGCCGACCTGTCGACTCGGTTCTACACCATCTTCGGGGCGAGCGATCAGTGGCGGCTCATCACCGAACCGGTGCTGTCGTGGACCGAAAATTCCAAGCCGCACCTCGATTATCTCCGCGACGTCTACACAATCGACTACTACGACCGCTACCAGCGCCAGCGGAAGATCGGCTTTGAACTGCACAACAAGCTGCAGCGCCGCTATTTCGAACTGTCGGACGGCGCGTCGGTGCCGGAGCGGGACATCCTCGACTTCAACATCGCCTTCTCCCAGTATCCGCGCGGAAGAGACCGCCACGAAGTGAACGACGACCGGCGCTACACCGACCTGTCGACAGACATCATCTACCGGCCCATCGAACACCTCGCCATCTCCGGCAGCATGGACTACGACATCGACGACGGCACCGCCAACCGCGCCATCGTCTCGGTCGACTGGCGCATCAACAACTATCTGCGTACCTATGTCACCCACTTCTACTACCGCGGCCACTATTGGGCCTATCCCGACAAGGACGCGTCGTCGCAGACCCATTTGGCGCTGCGTACCAAGCTGTGGAACGATTCCAGCCACTATTCGCTGGAAGGCGCGGTCGCCTACGAATGGCGCAATTCGGACGAATGGAAGACCGACCGCGACGGCGTCCGCCACGGCTTCAACAAGTACCGCGTCACCCTGTTCCGCGACATGGACACGATGGAACTGGCGCTCAGCTATGTCCGCGACCGGAACGGCGACGACCACGGCGTCTTCTTCTCGCTGACGCCGAAGTCGTTCATGGGCTACGACAGCCCGCCGCCCGGCTATTCGATGGAAATCGAAGATCTCGCCGACGGCCGCTACTCCCGCGCCCAGCGCTTCGTGGACGAAGGCTACCTGATCGACGGCCCGGTGCAGGACGCGGACATCAAGGACGTGCAGTTCTAATTACCAATGAACAATTACCAATGAACAATTTTTACCAATCTCCGCAAGACTTCGGTTCGGTGAGAATAATTGTTAATTGTTCATTGGTAATTGTTCATTAAAGGTAATTATGTCAACAGACCCCCTCACCACGACCAACACCGAACAGGCGTTCGAAAACCGCCTGCGGCCGAAACGATTCGAGGACTTCCCCGGCCAGGAACAGGTGTGTCACAACCTGCGCATCTATATCGAGGCCGCCCGCAAGCGGGGCGAGCCGCTGGACCACATCCTCTTTTCCGGCCCGCCCGGCCTGGGCAAAACCACCCTCGCCGGCATTGTCGCGGCCGAGATGGGCGTCGACGCCCACGTCACCTCCGGCCCCGCCCTCGAGCGGCCCGCCGACCTGGCGGGACTCCTTTCCAACATGAAGGAAGGCCACATCCTCTTTGTGGACGAAATCCATCGCCTCTCGTCGGTGGTGGAGGAATACCTCTATTCCGCCATGGAGGATTGGGCCATCGACATTGTGCTGGACGCGGGCGTCCACGCCCGGTCGTACCATATCAGCATACCCCGCTTTACCCTGATCGGCGCAACCACCCGGGACGGTTTGCTGACCGCGCCGTTCCGCGCCCGTTTCGGCATTCTCGAACGGCTCGACTATTACGCGCCGGACGAGCTGGTTCGCATCCTGCGCCGCTCGGCCGGCATCCTGCGGGTGGGGCTGGACGACGACGGCGCGGTGGAACTGGCGCGCCGCTGCCGGGGCACGCCCCGCATCGCCAACCGTTTCCTCGCCCGCGCCCGCGACGTGGCCGAGGTAAAGGCGGACGGCGTCGTCACGAAAGATGTGGCGGAAGAGGCGCTTCGCATGCTCGGGGTGGACGAAAACGGCCTGGCCGAGATGGACCGGCGCATTCTGGAGACGTTGGCCCGCCACGACGGCGGCCCGGTGGGGCTGAAGACGATGGCGGTGACGGTCGGCGAGACCGAGGACACGCTGGAAAACGTGCACGAACCCTATCTCATCCGCCAGGGATATATCGTCAAGACGCCGGCGGGACGCAAGCTTGCGCCCGACGGCTGGACGGTTTTGGGCCGGGATCTCGGCGGCGGCAAACTCTTTTGACCGGGAGGCCGATGACGATGGACGACACCGAAACGCCATACCTCCTCATTCAGGCCGGCGATGCGCCGGCCTCGATAATCGCCCGCGCCGGCAACTTCGACGAGATGTTTTTCCGTTCCGGCGTCGACCGGAAAAAGACGCGCCGCGTCCATGTCGAATCGGGGGAGGAACTGCCTGAACCCGACACGGTGGCGGCGGCGGTCATCACCGGATCGATGTCGATGGTCACGGACCGCCACGGCTGGAGCGAGGAAACGGCCGCATGGCTGCGCGAAGCCCATGCCGCCGGGGTGCCGTTGTTCGGCGTCTGCTACGGCCACCAACTGATGGCCCACGCCTTCGGCGGCACGGTGGACTATCTCGCCGGCGGGCCGGAGGTGGGGACGTTTTCCGTCGCCCTCACCCGCGCCGGACAGGCCGATCCATTGTTTTCCCGCCTGCCCTCGCCGTTTCGCGCCAACCTGTCCCACAGCCAGTCGGTTGTCGCCCTCCCGCCCGGCGCGACAGTTCTGGCGTATTCGGACCGTGATCCGCACCAGGCGCTTCGCTACGGTCCGCGGGCGGTCAGCGTGCAGTTCCATCCCGAATTCTCGGCCGAAGCGACAGCAGCCTGCCTGGAGCACTACGCAGCCGAGCGCCCAAACGAAGCAGCCACCTTCCACTCCCTCCTCGAATCAGTCGAAGACACCCCGGAAGCCACAGCGCTGCTGCGATACTTTCTGGCAGAGTGATCCGCTCGCACCTCCATTTTAATGCACAATTCACAATTATTTGGCAATTGGACAATGCACAATTATTAAATCCATAGCAAAGATCAGCCCGCCTGCCCCGGCACAACTTCCCGTTTCTCGCCCGGTTCATTGTTCTCCCGCCGGGGTGACGTTTGGGGGGAGGCGTTTCGTTTCGGCACACAGACGCGTCTTCGCGCCAGAGATGCCGCACTGTCCCCTAAACGTCACCCCGGCGTCTGAACGATGAACCGGGAGACGGACGGGAGGTTGTGCCGGGGCAAGGCTCCCCCATAGTGGCTATGGGCTTACCGTTCGCGGTGACGATCCTGTTTTGGACAAGAGTGCATTGTGAATTGTGCATTGTGAATTGTGAATTGTGAATTATGAATTTCCCCATCGTGCGTGAACGCCGCTATCCTGTAGGCATATGAAAGGAAAACGGCATGCGCTACAAACGTCAGAAGGAATACTACCCAAAGCCTTTTCCGGAAGCGAGCTGGGTCCGGTCGCTCGCGCACGGTTTGTGTTACGACGCGGGCGACGTGCCACGCCGGCACGAGCGGTGGTTCTGGATTGCCAACATCTGGACAGAGCGGCCGAAGGGCGTGGTCAGTCAAAAAAACTGGGACCGCATCATTTATTATATCGGCAGGGCGCAGCGGGGCGTCCTCGAACTCATAGACACCTGGCCCAGGCGGCGGATTCCCCGTCCCCGGCCTGTGCGCCCGTGCCAGGTCCGTGGTTGGACCTGGACCCGGAAGCCGTTGTCCAACCCGACCCCGCCCCCGCGGCATCGTCGCTATATCCTGCCGTCTCGTGCCCCGACAATCACCGGTCCGCCGCCATGCCTGACGGTCCTCCGGGAAGGACGCCCCTGCAGGCGTGAACCCGAGAGGGCGGCCGTCGTCCCAACGGTGGGTCTGCCCGGTACGTTTTCCGGCCCGACCCGCCCCAAGCTCTTTGACACAAAAAAAAGCACGGACTCCCTCTCCCTCCGAGGGAGAGGGCCGGGGTGAGGGTGAATCCCTCACGCTCCGTTTTCCCTATGGCATGGCGGTCAATGCACGCGGTATGGAAAGCACGAGCACGCCGCTGCGAGCGCCGAAACCACACGGGTATGGTGACGGATCACCGCTCGACGTCCCCTTCCCTGCCCTGCATCAGGGCGAGGAGTTCGCGGAAGCGGGGGTCGGCGGCGATGCCGGCCAGGTCGCGGTCGGCCGCCATGTGGCGGTGGTTGGCATAGCCGTGATTGACGGCGCGGGAGAGGGCGAGGATGGCCTCGTCCGTCCTGCCGGTCAGGGAAAAGCTGCAGGCGAGGTTGTAGAGGACGCCCGGGTCGCCGGGGCGGATGCGGGCAAGGTACTGGTCGAGCCGCAGACCGTCGTCATAGAAGCCGAGTTCGGTGAAATGGTTCGCCGCCACCTCCAGCGCCTCGGGGTGATCGGGCCGACCCAGGAGGATGACGGAGCAGAAGCCGAGGCAGAACTCGCCGTATTCGCGGTCCTCGCGCTTGACCGAGCGGTAGCGCGCGTCGTCGCATTTGCCGTGCGGAGGGTAGATCGGGGCCATCAGAGATCGCTCAACGTGCCTTCGATTTCCATCTCGTCGTCGCCGTCGAAGAGCGCTTCGTCCTTCGGCGCTTCGCACAACGACAGCGCGGTGGAATCGGCCGCCGACCCGTGCGGGAACGAGCCGCCTTCGCCAAACAGGTCGAGCATTTCCAGGAAAGCGTTCGACTCGCTCGGGACGCGGATGTTGAACGATGCCGTCGCCACCAGGCCCGCGCCGGGGATGGTGCGGATGCGCGCGTGGATGCGGCGCAGGATATTGAACGGCAGGCGTTCGCACTCGCCGTAGGTGAATTCGATAGCCAGTTGGTATGTGCCGCCGCCCTGGTCAGTCAGCGTGATCATGCTCATGGTCGTCCCCTTGCCGCAGTCGCGGCATCCCGTGTGGCAAAGTGTGTAAAAAATGTTGATGCTCCAGTATACACAAGGAAACGGCCGTTTCCAGTGGGAATGGTCGACTCGAATAAATTTACCGCCGGAGTTGTGGTTTTTTCTTCAAAACACCCCCGAATCCGGTAGAATTACCCCACACCATGTGAAACGAGAGGGGCGCGTCCGTCTTCCGGACAGGATTTTGCGTCGCCTCTTGTCCCTAAAGGATTTTTGGAAATTCTTCGCGAAGATTCCATAAATGCCTTCATTTGCTTTATGGAGTACGAATTGGCTATTCTACCCATCCGCGTCTATCCGGACCCGGTTCTGCGCGCGCCTGCGCAGCCGGTCACCGTCATCGATTCCGCCCTGCGGCAGCTTGCCGCCGACATGGTCGAGACCATGCAGGACGCCCGGGGCGTCGGCCTGGCCGCGCCGCAGGTCGGCGTGGGCCAGCGCATCGTCATCGTCGACTTTGCGCCCGACGAGGACGGCGATCCGCGCGTCCTCATCAACCCGGTCATCATCAAGCGATCGGGCAAAAAGGTGCTGGGCGAGGAGGGCTGCCTCTCGTTCCCCGGCCTGCGCACCCGCATCAAACGCAGTCCCAAGGTCGTCGTCGAAGCGCAAAACCTTGACGGCGAAATCGTCGAATACGCGGCCGAGGGTTTGTCGGCCCGCGCCGTGCAGCACGAACTCGATCATCTCGACGGCATGCTGTTCGTCGACAAGGCCGGACCCTCCGACCGGCAGAGCCTGATGCCGGAACTGGAGGAATTGGAACACAATTACGAGGAACTGCACCAGGTCTGAATCTGGTGTGCCATTGAGCCAACTATCGGAGAACCCATGGAACTTCTCGCTCCGGCCGGTGATCTCCCCTGCCTGGAAGCGGCCATCGAGGCCGGCGCGGACGCCGTCTATCTGGGGCTGTCCCTCATGAACGCCCGCCGGGGCGCGAAGAACTTCACCCCCGCCGAACTCGAAAAGGCCGCCGAACTCGCCCGCAAGCACGATGTCCGCACCCACCTGACCATGAACATCGATATCTCGAAACGCGAGCTGGGGGGCGCGGCGCGCATCCTCTCCCTCGCCCGCGACATCGGCATCGACGCGATAATCGCCCGCGATTGGGCCGTCGTCGGCCTGTGGCAGGCGTTGCAGGACGCCTCCTCGCGCGAGGACCGCTCCTGTCCCGTCCTCCACCTGTCCACCCAATCCGCCGTCACCAACGTCGAAGGGGCGCGCCTCGCCCGCGATATCGGCGTGTCCCGGGTCGTGCTCGCGCGCGAACTGTCGCTCCGGGAAATCGAAGAGATCGGCAAAGGGTCGGGCATCGAAATCGAGGTGTTTGCGCAGGGCGCGCTCTGCTATTCCATCTCCGGGCGCTGCCTCCTCTCGAGTTGGGGCGGCGGCCGTTCCGGCAACCGGGGCCTCTGCGCCAGCCCCTGCCGCGTTCCCTGGGCGGTGGACGGCGAGGCGGTCGGCACCGCCATGTCGATGCGCGACCTCGTCACCGTCGACCGGCTGGCCGAGTTGTCGGCCGCCGGGGTCGATTCCATCAAGATCGAAGGCAGGCTGAAAAAACCCGAATGGGTCCGCGAGGCGGTGTCGTTGTACAGGGCCGCCCTCGGTTCGCGCAAGACAGACGCCCGCCCGGCCCGGGCCGACCGGGACACTGTCGTCCGCGCCCGCCGCCTCGCCGCCTACGCCGGCCGCGCCCCCACCTCCGCCTACCTGGACGGCTCGTACTCCGGGCTGACCGGCGTCACGGCCAGGAAGTCGTCCCGCGCCGCCGACGACGCTATCGACGAATTCATGGGCGGCGGCAGCCGCTACCGCGCCCCCGCCCCGGCGGAGGCGGACGCGGACGACGGCTACCAGCTCGAAATCAACGTCACCGACAAGGACCTGTCCTGCCGCTGCCGCTACAAGGGGCGGAGTGAATCGTGGCGCATGCCGAAGACCCGCATCAAGCGCGAGAAAAAGGCGATCAGCATCGACGACCTGTTCGCTTCCCTCCGCAAGGACCGCATCGGCGAGGCGGAACTGAACGAGTTTTATTCGAACGAACCCGATTTCATGCTGCCGCCCCGCAACGTCAAGACCGTCGTCGCCACCGTCCACTCGTTCATCAACCGCCTCACCGGCAAGTCGGACAACGGCGAGGACGCGGTCTTGAAGGCTCCCCTGCCCGACCCGATGCGGGCCGCGCTGGCGACGCCGCCGCCGGACGAGCATAACACCCGCCGCCTCGGCGAACAGCCGAACCAGGCCCGGGTCAACGTCAAGCAGTTGAACTCGAGCCTGCTGCCGGTCCTCAAGAACGTCGACCTGGTGTTGCAGGGCGCGACCATCCACGACATGGAATTCGTCGCCAAGTTTGTCGATCCGCCCGAGTATATCGTCTCGTTCCCGGATGTGTATTTCCCGGCCGAGAGCAGTGACCAAATCGCCCTGGGCGAATACTGCAAGGCAAACAACATCCGCGTCGAGGCGAACTGCTGGGGTTCGGTGTGGCTGTGCCGCGAACTCGGCCTCGACTTCACGACCGGCCCCGGCATTCCGGTCCTCAACCCGCTCGCGGTCAAATGCCTCCGCGACCTCGGCGCCAAGGGCGTCACCGTCTCGATGGAGGCGGACCGCCAGCAGATCGAGGACGTCTGTTCCGGCGCGGTCCTGCCGCTGACGCTCCTCGTCTATGCGCGGCCGGTCCTCGCCTACACGCGCATCCCGAAGGAAAGTTTGCTCCCGTTCGACAGCGCCAAGCCCGGCCACGACGGCGCCTGGACCGATCGGCGCGGCATCAGCCTCCAGCCCGAGGGCGGCTCGACCCTGACGGTGTTCCGGTCGCTGAGCGCCTTCGACTGGAAAACGCTCTCGAACGACAACATCCGCGTCGCCAACCTGACGATGGACCTCTCGGGCGAATCCTATCCCGTGGACGTGTGGAAGCGCTTCCTCCGTCCCGGCGGCAAGCGCGGTTTCCTTTTCAACTACGATCGGGGACTCCAATGATCGACCGCTACTCGCCCGACCTCGCGCCCTTGTTGGAGCAGGTCCAGGCCGCCTACCGCCGCCGCGACGACGACGAATTCGCCGCCCTTCTGGAAAAGGCCATCGCCGTCGCGCCGAGCCGCATCGATTTGCATTTTTGCCTTGCGAACAAGCACATTCAGACGGATCGGCCCGAACTGGCGGTCGGCATTTACGCACACCTGTTCGATCTGCTGCCCGACGACGTCGACGTGCTGTTCCTGCTGGCGCACTGGCGGCGCTATTTGGGCGAGATGGGTGAGGCGGAAGCGGTGCGCTGGCGGCTGGCCGGCATCCGGCCCGACCGGGCCGTCGATCTCGCCCGCATCTGGGAGGCAATCGATTCATGGCTCGGCAAGCCGGTCTCGGCCGCGCTGCCCGCCCTGCCGAAGGGGGTGAAAAACCGGCCATCCTCGTCCTCGGCCACAAGCTGGCCGACGACGGCTCCATCCGCCCCGCCCTCCAGGAACGGCTCGAAAAGGCGCTGGACGCGGCGACCCGCTATCCGGAGGCGTTCCTCATCGTCACCGGCGGTCAGCCCCGGGCCGGCAGGGTCGAGGCCCAGGCCATGCGCGAATGGCTGGCCGAACGCGGCGTCGCCGAGGCGCGGATTCACGAAGAAGGCTATGCGCGGGACACGGTGGAGAATCTCATCTTTTCCCGCTATATCCTGGACATGCACGCCGCCGACGCCGCCGTCGTGGTAACCTCCGGCCACAATGTCCGCCGCGCCGGCGCGTGCCTGGAAGTGCTGTCGGTGGACTACGGGTCTGATCGGCCGGTGTTCGCCGTCTCGTCTGGGCAATACGAGGACGACGGCAGGGACCGCTTGAAAGTGTACCGCGACGTGCTCCGCGCCTACGGCATCCCCATGATGGCGGCCTATCCGCACCTGGCCGAGCGATAGCGCATGCCATGCACAAGGACTGGGAAAAACACCTGCTCTCAGGCCTTCTCGCGGCGATAGCCGTGAGCATGCTCGCCGCGGCCGTTGCCCGGCATTGTTTTCCCGCGTGGCAAACCCTGCCGCTCCGGCTGGCGGCGGGATGCCTGACCTGGCTGGCGTCACTCGGCATGGCGCGGGCCGCCGGCCTCGGCATCCACACCCGCGTCTCCTTTATCGAAGACCTGTCGACGCCCCGGACGGTGGGCCGGCTGCACACCGTCGCCGACCTCGTCTTTCTCGCGTTTTCCCTCTGTTCCTTCGTCTTCGGCTGCGTGGTGTTTGCGGCGTCCTTGGCCAGGCCGGGCGGGCCGGGTCATCCGCTCGTCTACGCCGCCATTCCCGTCGGCTCGGCCCTCACCGCCGTGCGGCTGGTCCAGCGCCTGCGCTCGCGGCTCGCCCCAACCGAATCGGCCGGACCATGACGTTAGACCCGGGGCTCCTGCCGCTGACCTTTCTCGTCCTCGTGCTCTTTGCCTGCCTCACCGTGCCGCTGGCTGCGGCCCTGTTCTTTTCGGGTGCGCTCCTGCTCCTCCTCAACCCCGATCCGCTGCCGGCCGAATTCGCAATGGACTTCAGCCTCGCCATGCGGCTGAATTCGCCGGCGCTGATTTCGATTCCGCTGTTCGCGCTGGCGGGCGAACTGGCGGTGGCGGCGGGCATTACCGACCGGCTGCTCGATCTCGCCGACGCCGTCTGCGGCAGGGGCCGCTTTGCCGCCGGGGTGCGGTCGGTCCTCGGCTGCACCGCCTTCGCGACCGTATCGGGCGTCGGCCCGGCCGCCGTCTCGGCCGAGGCGAAACGGCTCACCCCCGCCCTGGTCAGGGCCGGGTACGGGAAGGACATCGCCGCCGGGCTGATCGCCTGCGCGGCGACGTTGGCGATAATCATCCCCGCGTCGATTCCGCTGACCGTCTACGCGGCGACGACCGGCATCCAGACAAACATCGTCTTTGCCGCCAGTTTTGTGCCGGGTCTGCTGACGGCCGCGCTGCTGGTGGCGGCTATCGCCCTCTATGCCCGGCTGCACGATATCCGGCCGTCGTTCCGGCCCGAACCCTTGCGGCGGCTCGGGGTCGTGGTTTACCACGCGCGCTGGGCGGTGGCGATGCCGGTCCTCGTCCTCGGGGCCTTGTTCACCGGATTCCTGACCGCGCCGGAAGCGGCGGCGTTCGCGAGCGGCTACGCCTACCTGGTCGGACGCTATGCCTACCGTTCCCTCACGGCCGGGACGGCCTGGGAGATCCTGGCCCGGGCCGCCACCGGCGCGGCGACGGTCCTTCTCATGGCGGGGATGGGCGGATTGTTCGTCATGCTGATGGCATCGTGCGGGTTTACCGACCGGCTGGCCGAGACGGTCTTTTGGCTCGCGGGCGGCAGAACCGGTTCCATCTTCGCCATCAACATCATCCTCCTCGTCGCCGGTTGTTTTCTGAACATGCCGGGCATCATTACCGTCATCGCGCCGCTGCTGCTGCCGCTGGCGGCGATGTGCCGGTTGTCGGTGCCGCACTTCGGCGTCATCGTCGTCCTGAACCTCGCCATCGGCCTGGTGACGCCGCCGCAAGCCTGGAACGTCACGGCGGCGGCCAAAACCATCGGCATCGACATGTGGCAGGCCAGCCGGGGCGCGTCCCTGTTCATGGTCGCCATGGTCGCGGCGCTCGCGTGCGTTTCATACCTGCCCGAATTGTCGCTGTGGCTGCCGCGCCTGTTCGGCTGGCCAGTGTAAAAAAGGTTTGCGCCCCTCACCTATATTCCATACAGTTTGCCCAACGTTACTGGTGATCGGCCGTGACCCAGGGGCACGGCGGCTGCATGGACAAGGTGGATAAAGGCATGGCATTTCTCGAGTTCCAGGGAATTGTACAATCGTTCGGCAAGGTCAAGGCCGTTGACGACGTGTCGCTCGGAATCAAGCAGGGCGAAGTTTTTTCACTCCTGGGTCCGTCGGGCTGCGGCAAAACCACATTGCTGCGGATCTGTGCCGGTTTCCAACGGCCGCAATCGGGCCGGGTCATCCTGAACGGCCAGGACATCACCGATCTGCCGCCGGAAAAGCGCAAGGTCAACACCGTTTTCCAGAACTACGCCCTTTTCCCCAACCTGAACGTCTATGACAATATCGCTTTCGGCCTGCGCATCCTGCGCCGTCCCGAGGTCGAAATTCGCCGCGAAGTCGACCGGATGCTCGACCTCGCCGATATGGCCGAGCACGCCCACAAACGGGTGAACGAGATTTCCGGCGGGCAGAAACAACGGGTCGCCATCGCCCGCGCCCTCGTCAACAAGCCGCAGGTGCTGCTCCTGGACGAACCGCTCGCCGCCCTCGACCTGAAGCTCCGCCAGCGCATGCTGGTGGAACTGGACAGTATCCACGACGAGGTCGGCATTACCTTCGTCTATGTCACCCACGACCAGGGCGAGGCGATGTCCATCTCCGACACCATCGCCGTCATGAACAAAGGGAAAGTCGAACAGATCGGTTCGCCGGCGGAAATCTACGAAGCGCCGCGCTCGTCCTTTGTCGCCGCATTCATCGGCGACACCAACTTCTTCGACGGCCACGTCACCTGGGTCAAGGGCGAGTATTCGCAGATCAGCATCGAGGATTTCGGCGACGTTCTTGTCTTCAACGATAAAAACGTCCGCCTGGGCGGCGCGGTGCACCTGAGCCTGCGGCCGGAAAAGCTGCTTATCAGCTCGGAAAAACCGGCCGAGAAAGAGAACGTCAACCTGTTCAAGGGGGTGGTCGAGGAAGTCGTCTACCTGGGCTCCCATACCAAATACTGGGTCCGCGTGGGCGAATACCGCCTCGCCGTCATCCGCCAGCATCGGCGCTTTCTCCTCGACGAAAAGCCGATAAGCTGGCAGGACGAGGTCTGGCTCGAGTGGCACGCCGACGACGGCTTTATGCTGGAACGCTACTCCGAGGCGGACGAGGCGCTCCTGGTCCTGCCCGATTACGAGGACGAGGAAGAAACCGAGGAATCGGTCGAGACTCCGGCAGAGGAAACGGCACCGGCCGGGGAGGACGCATGATGGACGCAAAGTCCCGCGCCGGCCGCGTCCGCGAATGGCTCCTCACCCTGCCGTCTCTGGCGTGGCTGGTCGCGTTCCTCCTCGTCCCCACCCTGATGGTGTTCGCCATCGCCTTCCGGCCCGCCGACCCCTACGGCGGCATCGGCGAAGGCTGGACCATCGAGACGATTCAGCGGATGGCCAACCCGAACTACCCGACCATCATCTGGCGGACGATCTGGCTCTCGGCCGCGGCGACCGTCATCTGCCTGGCTGTGGCCATTCCGGTCGGGTATTGCCTGGCGCGAATCAATACGCGCTGGCGGCAATGGATCATGCTTGGCATCGTCGTGCCGTTCTGGACCAATTTCCTCATCCGCGTCTTTGCCTGGAAAAGCATTCTCGCCACCAACGGGTCGTTCCGGGCCGCCCTGGTATGGCTGGGGCTTCTCGGTGAGGACCAGCCGCTCCTGTACACCTCGGGCGCAATCCTCATGGTCATGATTTACACCAGCCTCCCGTTCGCCATCCTGCCGCTGTACGCCGCGGCAGAAAAGTTCGACTTCAGCCTGCTGGAGGCGGCGCGGGATCTTGGGTCAACCAATATCGGCGCGTTCTTCCGCGTCTTCCTGCCCGGCATCAGCCGGGGCGTGGTGACGGCCGGCATCATGGTGCTGGTGCCGTGCCTCGGGTCGTACGTCATCCCCGACCTTGTCGGGGGCGCGACCAGCGAGATGATCGGCAACAAGATCGCCCAATACGTCTATACCGAGCGAAACCTGCCCCGGGCCAGCGCCTTGTCGGCCATCCTCACGGTGGTGGTGGTGGCGCTCCTCCTTGCCTTCCTCTACTGGAACTCGCGCCGGCGACAGGACCCGGACGAAGCCAAACACACCGGGAAGGAGGGCATCTTCTCATGAAGCGGAGCATTTTCCCCTACTTCACCCTGGTCGGCTGCCTCGTCTTTTTCTACTTGCCGCTCCTGGTCGTGGTCATCGGGTCGTTCAATAACAGCCGCTTCGGCGGCGCGTGGCGCGGCTTTACCTGGAAGTACTACGCCCAACTCCTGGCCGACAAGGAAATCTGGGTCTGCCTTGAAAACACCATCATCATCGCCTGCGCCTCCACCGTCACCTGCATGGTGCTGGGAACGCTGGCGGCGTTTGCCCTGCACCGCTACCACGACAAACTGCAATTTTTCCACAACACCCTCGTCTACACGCCGCTGGTGGTGCCGGAAATCCTCATGGGCATGAGTTTGCTGCTGTTTTTCGTCGCCATGGGCGTCGGGCTGGGAATGGGGACCATCTTCATCGGCCACGTGACATTCTGCATCAGCTATGTGGCCATGACCGTCCTGGGCAGGTTGCAGGATTTCGACTTCACCCTCATCGACGCCGCCCGCGACCTGGGGGCGAGCAGTTGGACAGCGACCCGGAAAATCCTTCTCCCTCTGATCGCCCCGGGGATCATCGCCGGCGGGCTGCTGGCGTTCACGCTGTCCCTGGACGACTTTGTCGTGACCTTTTTCGTGTCGGGGACTGGGTCGAAGACGCTGCCCATCTATATCTACAGTTCGATAAAGCATGGGTCGCCGACGAAGATCAATGCGCTGTCGACCATTCTGCTGGCGGTGACGTTTGTCGGGGCCTTGATCAGCCGGATGGTGGGGAATTATACCGACGGCAGGTTCAAGGTATGACCTGACCATATCGGCAACCACACACGTCACCCCGGCGTCTCAACGTCCGCCGTGGGACTGACGGGCGGTTGTGCCGGGGCAGGCGGAATTGATAAATGCTGCATGCCGCTTGACCGTATCGAATTATACCATAATGCCGCCGCGTCCCCGACTGCCCCGGCACAACTTCACGCCCCTCGCCCGGTTCATCGCAGAGACGCCGGGGTGACGTTTTTGGGAGAATTCGACGTTGAGAGCAGAATGTACCGGTACAGAGGTGCGGCCAAAGAGCTAAACAACAAAAAAACCACCCGTCGCCGGGTGGTTTGCGGTTTTTATGGATAGGCTCAATCGTCAAATAACGATATTGATGCGGCGCATCCTGGCGCGGGGGCCGCCTTCGCCCTCGTCCTCGCCTTCTTCCAGAGCCGCCTCCTCTTCCTCTTCTTCCTCACGCTTGCGGCGACGCCGCTCTTTTTCGTGCTCCTCATCGGTGCGCACGTTGCGGTTTTCCGTCTCCTTGGTGTGGATGACGACCTGGTCTTCCTGACGGTTGATTTCGCGCTGATGGGCAAGGGCGGCGTTCTCCTGGCCGCGATTGACATCGTCGTTCCGGGTCTGGGTATGTTGAACAAGACTGGTTTTTACCAGGTTGTCCTGGATGGCTGCGAGACTCATGGCTGTCTCCTTCCCTGGAGCGCGTCCGCCCAATCGGACACGGGCCTACTCTACATTATAATTAGCGGTGCGGCGGATGCCAACCTTTAGTCTGGAAGAGAGGCGGTTTTTCACCCTGAGACAACGGCGGCGCGACCGATCCGAACCCGGCAATTTTCGGTCGCGCGCCCATCCCATGGGCCTGCGTGGCTATAGCACTCCGAACAATGGTGAGGAAACGGCTGCATGGTAATTACGCCCGTCCCCTGCGGCGAAAAAAAACGTGGAAATTTTTTATTGATTTCCGCTAATGTTTCTTAAGCCGCTGAATCCATGTCCGCTAATAATGCTGCCCGGAAAGCGCGACGCGGACTGAAGGGGTCCACGCCACGCCTACCGAAATCCCGCAACACCCAAAGTACCGCGCAGGTGCGGCACTCGACGCAGGGATGCGTTGATGCGCACGGTATTGCATCTAGGGAGAGATACCATGTCCTACACTGTGAAAAGCATGGCCAGCGAACACATAGCCTCCATGTCGCAACTGTTCGCCACTACCTCCACCACGAAATCCGCCTTCCGCTCCATCCAAAGCATCCAAACCTTCAGCCTGCAGAAAATCGGCGGCCTGAATGACAAGTTTATGCGTTCAAGTTCGGACTCGATTCTGCGGTCAGTCGTGGAAAAGATGCGTGCCGCCATCAATACCCCGTTGCAGACCGACAACCTGCAGCGGTTCCATGACTCGAACCCCACCCTCTCCATACAGATACAGCAGATCAACGCCTCCGCCTTTTTCAGCGTCAACCAGGAAAACCTCAACGATTCGCAGAAAAGTCAGCTCGAAAAAAATATGAATCAGGCAAGCCAGGTCGCCAAGCAGCTTGGCACCGAAGGCGGGGCCTGGGGCGTGGAATCGCTGGCCCAGGACCTGGCCGTCTTCGGCCTCGACCTCACCGCCATGAACGAAGATCCCCAGGCGCTGATTCAGACCATCCGCGACAAGTCGAACGAACTCGTGAACGGCATCACCGAAAACTTCTCCGGCTCCGAAAGCGAACGCGAAGCCGCCAAGCGGCAGATCACCGGCGCGAGCTCGCGCCTCGTCCACGGCCTCAGCGGCTCCGGCGGCGCGACCGCCGTCGCCGTCGGCGCTTCGGTGTCGGGCAAGGTCACCGTCAATATCGACGGCGTCGAAGTAAACGCCGGCGCCCTCATCGCCGTCGGCAACGTCATCGTCGACCCGCTCGTCCTCGACCTCAAGGGGGACGGAATCAACCTGAAGGGCCACGAGGAAGGGGTCGAATTCGACATGAACGGCGACGGGCAAAAGACGACCATGGGCTTTATCCAGGGCGACGACGCCTTCCTGTTCGTGGACGAATACGGCGACGGCGTGGTCCGGGACGGCCGCCAGCTCTTCGGCAACACCGACGGCTATGCCAACGGCTTTGAAAAGCTCGCCGCCTACGACGACAACGGCGACGGCGTCATCGACGAAAACGACGCCATCTGGGACAAGCTCCGCGTCTGGGTGGAAACGACCGAGGACGGCATCTGCGAGGCGGGCGAGACCATGAGCCTCTCGGAAGCCGGCATCACCTCCATCAATGTCGGCTACCAAAACGTCCGCGAAGACGACGGCAAAGGCAACCTCATCGGTCAAGTCGGCAGCTTTACCCGCGCGGACGGTACCGAAGGCATGGCAGCGGACGTCTGGCTCCAAGAAGGACGCAGCCAGGCGGAATCAGGGACTCCTGCAGGCATGGACGCGGATCTGGAGACCGACAACCGGCCCGACGCGCCCGGCACGGCAGCCGCCGGACCGCAGTCTCCCGACCGCAAACCCTTCGATCCGTCCGCATTTCAAAAGTTTGCGGATTTATTGGAAAAGAGAATTTGGTAACACTCTTGTCCAAAACAGGATCCCGGGTCGACCCATAGCCAATATCGGGACGATTGCCCCCGGCACAACCTCACGTCCGTCCCCCGGTTTAGTGCCCAGACGCAGGGGTGACGTTTGGGGAAAACCGCGGCATTTGTGGCGCGAAGACGCGTCTTTGCCTCTAAAAAAGACACGCTCCCCCCAAACGTCATCCCGGCGGGAAAACAGGGAACCGGGCGAGAAACGGGAGGTTGTTCCGGGGCAGGCGGGCTGATCTCTGCTACGGAATTGTTTTGGACAGCAGTGATTTGGTAACCTGCCGTCGATTCCTGATTTTTTTCCGCCCCCTTTTATGCCCGAACCGGGCATTCTCCTGGCGGGAAGGCGACCCCGACGCTTTCCCGCCTTTAACATTCCCGCCTGGTTCCACAATAAATCAACTGAATCCGTTAACATTCCAAATCTTGCATTGATTTTGCCTCGCCTGGTTTTACAATTGGCGAGACAGATTATTAAAGCCATACCGTTTAGTGAGGGAGACGAAAACGGGGAAAACTGCCATGAAAGAGGTCGAAGGCAAAAAAATACGCATATCGATGGACGGCCCCTACGAACTGCACGGCGATATTAATGTCGATATCGCCAGCATCGGCACCAACGCGCAGGGGGATTCCATCGCCTGGGTCCACGGCCGCTCCTATGAAAAAAAGGACGAACCGGCCGAATACAAGAACATGGAACCGCCCCACGAACTCACCTACTTGTGCCGCTGCGGCCATTCGAAAACCAAACCCTTCTGTGACGGCACCCACGACGACGTCGGCTTTTGCGGCCATGAACATGCCGGCCGGCCGCCGTATGTGGAAACGGCGGAAGTCCAGCCGGGCGAAGGCGTCAATCTTCTGGACGACCCGAACCTTTGCGTCGGCGCGCGTTTCTGCGACGTGGGTGCGACAGTATGGCGCTATGCCCAGCGCTCCGGCGATCCGGAAAACAAAAAACTCGCCATCGAAGAAGCGTGCAAGTGTCCGTCCGGCAGGCTGACCATTATGGAGCAGGGCGGCACCCTCGTCGAGCCGCGCCTCGATCCAAAAGTCAGCGCCGTGCAGGACCCGATTAACAACTGCCGCGGCCCCCTGTGGGTCCAGGGCGGCATCGCCATCGAAAGGGCGAAAGGGGAACAGTACGAGACACGCAACCGGGTCACCTTGTGCCGCTGCGGCGAATCGGCAAACCAACCCTACTGCGACGGGTCGCATTATAATTGCCCGCATATGCAGGGGCAGGATATTTGATCGAACGCGGCCTTTCTAAAACAAGCGGCTCCCGTGGCCATGGGGGCCGCTTTTCAGTGTCGTTTTGGTACCTGATCACTACGGGCGCATTAATCTCCCCTACTCGGAGCTCTCTATACCGCCTTCCCTCGCGAACGAAAGACTGGTGATTCCAGAGAGTCCTATTGATTCCATACATTTACGCTAATTTCTTACCAAACGCGACTGCCCTGCGACAGCTTGTGGACAAGGATCTATGACGGTTAACGCGTCTTGCGTATTCCGTTTTTCGACTTGTCCGGCCGCGTTGATGCGGCCACTGAAAAGGAGCTCCCATGAAGAAGGTAATGTTTGCGGCGGTGATGAGCCTTGTGCTTGGCGCCACCGCCATGGCGGCGACGCCCGCCGCGCCCGCCGTCCCCGGCCCGGCTGAACAAACCGTTGCCCAACAGAACGCTGCACTGGTTCCCGACGCCTCCCTCGCAACCGACGGCACCCTGGCCAACACGACCGTCGCCCCGACTACCACCCTCAATCGCAGCACCCCCTACGCGACCACCACGGCCCTGCCCCGTTCGGACAGCCGCCGCGCCATGGAAGTGATTGGCGTCATCATCGCCATCGCCGTCATCGTGGGCATCGCCGCCTGGGCCATGCGCCGCCGCCGCACCGACGTGCACCGCACGAACCACGTCGACGATCCGACCGTGCCGCGCACCAATGTGCACAACAACGTCCATAACAATGTCCACAATGATCGTCCCGTAGGCATCAACTAAGCCACTCGCGGCCGGGAGGGCTGATACGCGTCAGGCGCGACGTGTGAGTTTTTTTCGAAATAACACTTGACGCACCGGGTTATTTTTCTATGCTTAATATCCCAATAACAACGGGGCTATTAATCGGCCGGGTTTGAAAGCTAAAAGAATGTCCATGCACAGCCAAAACCAGGGTATTGCAACACGGCACGCCGACAACGGCTCCGCCCTGCTTGGCCTTTTGCTTGGACTCCTTCTTATCGGCTCCCCCGGTGCCCGAGGCCTTGTTTGTTGACTTCCTGAAAAAAGCCAAAAAACAATCAGCCATGGGGCCGGGATACTCCCGGCCTCTTTTTTGTGCCGGGTTCACCCTCCCCGCATACAGAAAGAGAGTAGATACGATGGACAACCAGACCGGCACAGTACAGTTTTTCGACACAACCCTGCGCGACGGCGAACAGGCGGCCCGAATCAACCTGAACGTCAACGAAAAGCTGCAAATCGCCAAACAGCTCGCCCACATAGGCATCAACACCATCGAGGCCGGCTTCGCCGCCGCCTCGCCCGGCGACTTCGAATGCGTGCAGTCGATTGCCCGCGAAGTGCGGGGCTCGACCATTTGCGCCCTCGCCCGCACCAAGGAGTCGGACATCAAGACCGCCGCCGACGCCCTCGTCTCGGCCGAGCGCTCCCGCATCCACATCTTTATCGCCACCAGCGACCTGCATATGCAGTACAAGCTGAAGATGACGCCGGAACAGGTGCTGGAGGAAGTGCGCCGCACCGTCCCGTACGCCAAGTCGCTGGCACAGGAAGTCGAGTTCTCGGCCGAGGACGCCAGCCGTTCCGAAGTCCCCTTCCTGATCGAAATCTTCAAGGCGGCCGTCGCCGGCGGGGCGACCGTCCTGAACATTCCCGACACCGTCGGCTATGCAGTACCGGATGAGTTCGGCGCGCTGGTCAAAACCATCATCGACGGTGTCGGCGCGGGTCCGGAGGTCATCTATTCCGTCCACTGCCACAACGACCTCGGCCTGGCGACCGCCAACTCCCTGGCCGCCGTCAAGGTTGGCGCGCGGCAGATTGAAGGCTGCATCAACGGCCTGGGTGAACGCGGCGGCAACGCGGCGCTGGAAGAAGTGGTCATGGGCCTGCGGACCAGGCGCGACTTCTACGGCGTCAACACCACCCTCGACACCACCAAGCTGGTCACGGTCAGCCGCCTGGTAAGCCGCCTCACCGGCGTGCCGGTCGTGCCGAACAAGCCCATCGTCGGCGCGAACGCCTTCGCCCACGAGTCCGGCATCCACCAGCACGGCGTCCTGGCCAAGCGTGAAACCTATGAAATCATGCGGGCCGAAGACGTCGGCGCCGAGGCGGCCGTCATGGTCCTGGGCAAGCACTCGGGCCGCCACGCCTTCTCCGACCGCCTGGCCCAGCTCGGCTACAACCTGGAGAAGGAGGAGCTGAACACCGCCTTCGCCCATTTCAAAGTTCTGTGCGACGAAAAGAAGGAAGTGTCGGACGGCGACATCGAAGCGCTGGTGGCGGACATAATCTCCGCCGCGCCGGAACGGCGGTACGAACTGGCTTCCTACGAAATCGAATGCGGCACCGAAATTGTCGGCGGGCCGACCGCGCGCGTCGTCCTGAAGACGACGGACGGCAAGGAACACTGCGACGCCGCCGTCGGCAACGGCCCCGTCGACGCCGCCTACATCGCCATGCAGCGCATTATCAACCTCGACCTGACGCTGGAAAACTTCACCATCGCCGCGACCTCGCAGGCGTCCGACTCGGTCGGCGAGGCGCAGGTCACGGTGCGGCACCCGTCGGGCGTGGCGGCGAGCGGGCGCGGCATCTCGACGGACACGGTCAAGGCCTGTATCATGGCCTATGTCAATGCGGTCAATAACCTGTATCTGGTGGCAGCCGCCAAGGAGATCAAGATTAATGGCAACTAAACGGACCATGGCGGAAGCCATAATCGCCAACCACGCGCTGGACCCGGTGGCGCGGGGCGGCATCTGCCGGGCGCGGGTCGACTTCGCCTTCGCGAACGACATCACCGCCGCGCCCGCCATCCGCGAATTCAAAAAGATGGGTGCGGCCAAAGTGTTCGACCCGGCCCGTTGCGCCGTAGTCGCCGACCACTTCACCCCCAACAAGGACATCGCCTCAGCCAACCAGGTCAAGGTCGGCAGGGTCTTCGCCAAGGAACAGGGGATGCATTTCTGGGAGACGGGGCGCTGCGGCGTCGAGCATACCTTCCTGCCGGAACAGGGGCTCATCCTGCCGGGCGACATCGTCGTCGGCGCCGACAGCCACACCTGCTCCGGCGGCGCGCTGTCGGCCCTCGCCACCGGCATGGGCTCGACCGACCTCGCCTACGCCTGGGCCATGGGCGAAGTATGGCTGCGGGTACCGGAAAGCATCCGCGTGCAGTACGAAGGCACGTTCTCGCCTTGGGTGACCGGCAAGGACGTCATCCTCGACCTCATCGGCAGGCTGGGCGTGGACGGCGCAACCTATATGGCATTGGAATTCGGCGGCGACGCCATCAAGTCCATGCCTTTGGACGACCGCTTCACCATGTCGAATATGGCTATCGAAGCCGGCGGCAAAGCCGGCATCTTCGAACCGGACGATACGGTCATGGCGTACGCGACCGCCCGGGCGGCCCGTAAGTTCACCCCGGTCCGGCCGGATGCGGGTGCGGAATATTTCCGCGAGATTCACCTCGAAGCCGACGCGATGGTACCGGTCGTCGCCCTGCCCCACCTGCCGGAAAACGTCAAGCCCGCGGCCGAATGCGGCGACATGAAGATCGATCAGGTCTTTATCGGCTCGTGCACGAACGGCCGCCTTCGCGACATGGCCCTGGCGGCGGCTATTCTCAAAGGCCGCCAGACCCACCCGGACGTGCGTCTGATCGTTATTCCCGCATCGTACGAGGTGTATAACGAAAGCATGAAACGGGGCTATATCCAGACTTTCCTCGACGCCGGCGCGGTCGTGACGACGCCGTCCTGCGGCCCGTGTCTTGGCGGTCACCTCGGTATCCTCGCCGACGGCGAGCGCTGCCTGTCGACCTCGAACCGGAACTTCGTCGGCCGCATGGGCTCGACCACGAGCGAAGTCCTTCTCGCCGGTCCACTGGTGGCGGCCGCGGGCGCGGTGCTGGGACGGGTCGCGGATCCGCGCGAACTCTTGGGCGACGACACATCAGCCATAAAGGACTGCTAAGCATGGACACCATTCGTAAAGGTCGCGCCTGGGTATACGGCGACAATATAGACACAGACGTCATTATTCCCGCCCGCTACCTCACCCACGCCGACCCGGTGGAACTGGGTAAGCACTGCATGGAAGACATCGACAAATCGTTTGCCGCCGAGGTACAGCCGGGCGACATCGTCGTGGGCGGGGCGAACTTCGGCTGCGGCTCAAGCCGCGAACACGCGCCGCTGGCGTTCATGGGCGCGGGCGTGGGGGCCATCGTCGCCGCCTCGTACGCGCGCATCTTTTTCCGCAACTCGCTGAATGTCGGGTTGCCGATCCTCGAGTGCCCAGAGATAGTCGGCAAGGTCAACAAAGGCGATACCATCACGGTCGATCTGGGGTCGGGGCGGATTGTCAATGAGACGAGCGGACAAACCTTCCAGGCCCAGCCTTTCCCCGAGTTCCTGTCGGATCTCGTGCAGGCCGGCGGGTTGGTTGAATACGCGAAACGGCGTTTGGCCGAAAAGGCGTAGGCGACGCGGGTTGACGACCTGGCCCTTCTTAACGCGGGGTGCCGGGTTGATTTCGACAGAATGTGTTGCGGGCGGTGACGGCAGCCCTATAATGAGCTGTTGTAGCACCCTGCACAGTGTTTGGATAGCCGTATTTGGGGGCGATCTGGATTCGACTGGGCGGGCGAGGTTGAAGCAGCGTGCCGGGGTTGATCGGTTGGCCCCGTTATCAAGCCGATCAAAACTAATAACTGCCGAGCATAACTATGCTCTCGCTGCCTAATTAACTAGGCAACGCCTGTGGCCATGACGCCGATAATGGGTCCCACAGGTCGCTATCGGCTGGTCACCCGTAAGATTCGCCGAAGTCGGACGGCTGACGAGATCAAATTTTGGCCGGTTGTACGCGGTCTGTCTGTGAACCGCGGCCAACGAGATTAATCACAGACTGCGCACGGAGCGGCTTCCTCCAGACTTGTCGCAGGACGCGGGTTCGATTCCCGCCGCCTCCACCATTTGCCACTTTTTAAGGTCCAGCAAAGTCCACTAAAGGCTTGCTGGACCTTATTTTATGAAAATGGTCGTCCAACCACGTCTTGGTACTTTTATTGACATCCACGCGATTTTTTGGTACTATTCTTGGTACTTTCAGGTTGAAACCTGAAGATACCAAGAAACCTCCATTGGATTCCCGAGGATACCAAAAATATGGCTCTAACTGACGTTTTTATCCGCAATTTACGCCCTGGCCCGAAGCCTAAAAAACACTCGGACGGCGGCGGCCTCTATATCCATGTAACTACTTCTGGAAGCAAACTTTGGCGCATGGCTTACACCTTCGGCGGCAAGCAGAAACTCATGCCTTTTGGGGCCTATCCCTATATCTCCCTCAAAGCCGCCCGAAACCTCCGCGAAGATATCAAGGAAAAGCTCGCCAACGGAATTGACCCGCAAGAGTCCAAAAAGGAGGCAAAACTTCGAGGCGACGAGGAAGCGGCCAACAGCTTTGAGATGATCGCTCTCGAATGGCACCTCAAGTTCCGTCCGACCTGGACGAAAAGCCATGGCGAACGGATCCTCCTTCGCCTCCAAAGCGATATCTTCCCCCATATCGGGAAAAAGGCCATCACCACCATTACCGCACCCGAAATTCTCCGGGCCATTCGACAGATCGAAGAGCGCGGCGCCCTTGAGACGGCCCACCGTACGCTCCAGAACTGTGGCAAAGTCTTTCGTTACGCCATCGCTACCGGGCGGGCTGAACGGGATGTCACGCTGGACTTGCGCGGAGCCCTTCCCCCGGTTAAGGCGAAGCATCATGCCTCCATCACCGACCCACGAAAGGTTGGAGAGCTGCTGCGGGCAATTGACGGTTATGAAGGATTCTTCCCTACCCATTGCGCCCTAAAAATGGCGCCGCTGGTTTTCGTCCGTCCAGGTGAATTGCGCCAAGCGGAATGGGAGGAGTTTGACTTTGAAAATTCGCTATGGCGTATCCCAGCCGGTCGCATGAAAATGCGCAACCTGCATCTCGTTCCATTGTCACGGCAGGCAATAGAGATCCTCGAGGCGCTGAAACCTACTACCGGTGATGGTCGTTTCTTGTTCCCAAGTATCCGATCCCGTGTCCGTCCCATGAGCGATAACACAATCAATAGCGCCCTGCGCCGCCTCGGTTATTCCAAAGAAGAAATGACCGGCCACGGTTTCCGTTCCATGGCCTCCACCCTCCTCAATGAGCAGGGATGGAACCGTGACGCCATTGAACGGCAACTCGCCCATGCGGAACGGAGCAAGGTGCGGGCCGCTTACAATTTTGCGGAGTTCCTGCCAGAGCGACGTAAAATGATGCAAGCGTGGGCGGATTATCTGGGTACCCTGAAAGAAAAGGGTGATTAACCGAAAACTCGTTCAACCCCTTATCGACGATTTTAAAGTCTATCAGTATTTTTTCCTGAACCAAGAATATCGCTTCCATGGTGGAATATGGGCATAGGGTTCTGAGTGTTCGTAATATTCCGGGTGAGAGATCCTTTGGTTATCATTTGATCCTGGTGGTTCTTGGTGCGACTTTTGTTGCGGTGGCTTTGCGTTTTCTACGAAATCCATGATTCCCTGAATATTGCCGAAGGCTTCCTCTTCTTTGGCAAAGGCCGCTTCAAGATGGGCAACCATTGCCATCAGTGCATCATTACTCGAGCCGTCCCCAACACTCTCGACACGGCCGACAAGGTATGAGAGAAATTCTTTTGCTGTATCCAATGCTTTCCAGTGTTGGGCGATACTGATAAATGCGAGCATCTTGTGATGCTCCTGCTCTCGCAATTCAGCGCGCCTTTTCTTTTCCGCTTCCTCGACCTTACGAATGTCTTCCGCAATTTGCTGCTGCCGTTCAAGCTCCTCTCTCTCGCGCTGTTCTGCCTGCCTTTTCGCTGCTTCCTCATCTCGGACGCGTTTTTCTTTGTGCATAACGGCCATGATAGTCAGGAGCGACACATGGATTTCGGGAAGTTTTGTGAATATATCCTTAAAAGTACTCTCATGCCATTCAGTTTTGATGCCATACACCGAGGGGTTCAATACCTCAAACACCAAAAACAATCTGTCGGGATTTTTCGAAACAGGACTACCTGCCTTGTTTTTGTGAGGAGTATGAATATGATCTGTCGTCCGCATGGCAAAGCGAATGGAGCAATCTGTATGGGTAAAGCGGTAATCGTCATACTCAGACCAGGATACCTCGCCTCCCTCCTTTTCCAGTATTTCAAAAAGTACCTGATAAAACAGGTATTTTCGCAATTCCGCTCCTTCTCCGGGCAGTTTAACCCTGTTTTCCGTTATTTCCTTCTGTATAGCCGGATGCGCGGGCATGGATAGACCGGAAGGAATTTCTGGCAATTGCTTAAATTTGTGCTGTTGCAGCATCTCTGTTTTCAATTCATCGGAAATGGTCAGTGAGGGTAAGATTGCTATCGAGACTGTTTTCAGTGGTTTTTTGGGATCTGGCTCTGGTTCAAGCGGCGGGAGCGGCTTCGGTTTTACCTTTTGTCCCGCCGCAAGTTTTGCCCAGTATCCTCTTGGCGGAACGGGGATGTTTCATTCGTTTACAGATCTTGGCTAACCCTCTGTCGCTGATGCCATATTTTCGCGAAAGTCGAAACACGGGAGTTTTCCAGACTTCCTCGTACAATTCATCCCGATCGAGATCCATTGTTCGCCCTCCCCTTTCCAGAAACTACCAAATGATGATATGCCAATGTCATTCATCGGTGCTACATCTCATCCGTTTTTCTGCATGGTATGGTCTATTACCTCGGCTTTGGCAATCTAACCTTATGGGCAGTGGTTCGGAACATCGCAAATATTCGATCCCATGTCCTACCATGTACGATACATTACAACATATACCAATGGCGCATTAAATGGTCTTTTAGATATTTCCGTCTTAAAGTAACTCTTGGTAGGTCCGCGGCAACTTTATCTCCAAACTATTTCTTTTAATATTATCAATCACCGTAACAACTGATACATAAAATATTTATGGCAGTTATTAGGGTGTGTCGTCACAATGAATTTACGAGTTTTTTAATACTTCCCAATCTGTA
>JAJQBO010000100.1 GCA_021203245.1 Planctomycetaceae bacterium | reverse complement strand
GAGGCTGAGCCTCTGGCTCATTTTAATTTTACACCATTATGCGGACGTTACCCTTTCAGCCGGGGTTGTTTCGCTCGTCCACACGTCTTTTCTGCCGAGTAAATCTTCATATTCCAACCACAAAGCGGTGCCGAACAGCGGCGTATACCGGCCGGTGAGGACCCCTCGAAGTATTCTGCGCGACGACGACGCGGCCATGCCGGATGATCGCATGGCTGCAACAAATACGTTTGTATCGATGACGATGTTTCTCATACCGAATAGGATATGGCATCAGGAGGGCTAATACAAGGAGTTCCGTGGCATGCATAAAGAACCCCGACCGTTCGGCCGGGGTTCTTTGTTTTGACGGGTTTATTTCCCAATCTTCGTCCCGGATACCTTTGCGTACCACTTCGCCAGGGCGGAGTGATCGTCCTGGCCGCCGCCGTCGGCGCGGAGTGTCTGGAACATTTCCATGACCTGGGCCGAGATGGGCAGGGGCGAACCGACGTCGTGGCCGGTGTCGATGGCGTTCTGGAGATCCTTGATATGCAGGTTGATCTTGAAGCCGGGCTTGAAATCGGAGGCAATCATCATCGGGGCCTTGGCGTTCATGACGGTCGAACCGGCCAGGCCGCCGCGGATGGCTTCGAAGACGAGCTGCGGATCCACGCCCGCCTTTGTGGCCAGGGTCAGGGCTTCGGCCAGGGCGGCGATGTTCGCGGCGACTATCACCTGGTTCGCCAGCTTAGTGGTGTTGCCTGCGCCAATCGCGCCGCAATAGACGGCGCTGAAACCAACCTTCAGCAGCACGTCGTCCTTGACCTGATCAAACACCGCCTTGTCGCCGCCGACCATGATGGACAGGCTGCCGTCGATGGCCTTGGGTTCGCCGCCGGAGACGGGGGCGTCAAGCATCTTCACGCCCTTGACGGCGCAGGCCTTCTCGATTTCCTGCGAGGCGAGCGGCGCGATAGAGGACATATCAATAAGGATCAGACCCGCCTTCGCGCCGGCGAGCACGCCGTCCTCGTCCAGGACGGCGCTCTTGACCTGGGGCGAATTCGGCAGCATGGTGATGACGATGTCGCTCCCCGCCGCGACCAGCTTGGGCGTCGCCGCGGCCTTCGCGCCGGCCTGGACGGCGATGTCGATGTTTTCCTGATGGTGGTCCAGGACGACCAGTTCGTGGCCGGCCTTGAGCAGATTTTTCACCATGGGTTTGCCCATGATGCCGAGACCGATGAAGCCGATTTTCATATGTACTCCCCTATTCGATTTTCTGTGCCAAACAATACCACAACCGATGCCTCTCCATTATAGCGGCGTTCCTCGCGACGGGCATGGTGAATTTATCGGGGTGGTTCCGGCTTAGAACTGCCTGATTTGTTCCAGCAGCGGATCGCCCGATTCGGCCCAGGCGGAAAACCCGACAAAACCGTCGAAGCCGGTCGTGGTCAGGGTGCGGCGTATGGCGGGAAGGGACGGAACGGCGGTGTTGCCGATGTGGACATAGCCGATGAGGTCGCCGTAGCGCTTCAGGGCGCTGTCCGCGCCGCCTATCGAATCGGCGGTGCCGACATCCATGAGCAGGCGCAGTGCGGGCGACCCGACCATGCGCACCACTTCGCCCGAGGAGGGAATCGTGTCGAGGCCGAGGGTGCGGGTCTTGCTGTCGCGGACCGGCTTGAGATACAGGGTGACGCCGGCGCGCGTCGCCTTGCGGGCGGCGTCGTCCAGGGTGCGGGTGGCGGCAGAGGCTTTGACAAAGTCCTGGTGGCTGGCGGCGGCAAGGCGTCCGGAAAGTCCCTTCGCGCCGGTTTCAATGATCAGGTTGGTGCAGTCGAAGCTCTTCGCCACGGCGATGGATTGGGAAAGAAATTCCAGGAACTCGTCCCGCTGGTCCGGATCGGCCAGAGACTGGCCTTCGGCCCCGGCGATGCTGGCGAGGCGCAGGTGGTGTTCGGCAAGGGCGTCGGTTATGCGGGAGAACTCGAGGCTGGTCCAGGCGGAAAACTCCACCCAGTCAAACCCCGCCGCCCGCGCCTTGGCGAAGCGGTCGTAAAACGGCACGTCGTCGAACATCGTCTCCACCGACAGCGACTTCTTCATCCCCGACCTCTCGTACAGATACACCGCCCCTCCATTGAGGTGCTGTCCCAGAAAATGGGCCTTCCCGGCTTGTTATCGACCGTTTCGGGGGAGAAATCCACCCAACCCGGGGCGGCTTCAGGTTTTTGCCGATAAACCCCTCGCCCGGGCGAGGCGGATTTTGTATAATGACCTGTTCGGCCGTGAGGGGATATGCGGCTGTTGTATCGGGAGTCCTAAACGATTTATGAGCACAAAAAATGGTGCAAACCAGGTAATTGATCGCTACAACGCCCTTACCGTAGCCGACCAGACCGTCCTCCAGGCCCTGTCCGCCCTGTACGAACCGGCGGCGGCAGGGGTGGTGTCCGCCTGCCTCGGCGACTCGGGCAGCCGCGAGTCGCCCATGCGCGCCTTCAACCCCCAGAACGTCGCCACCCGCCTGGCCAAGCTTACCAAAGCCGGGTTTACCCAGGAGTCGACAGGCGAGACCCGCGTCGGCAAGGTGCGGCTGTGGCGCTGTAAACCGGAACCTGCCGAGATAGCCATCCGCCACGCGGTCCGCGACGGGCGCTTTCTTTCCATGGCCAAGGCCGCCCTCGGGGTCACCCGGGGACGCGACTGGAAAGGGGAGGGCGCGGACGACAGCCCCAGGCGGCGCTTTCGCCTTGCCTTCCACGCCGGCGACTGGCGGCTCGCCGGGCACGAACTGCCGGTCATTTCCGCCGAAGCGCCTGGCGCGGGCGGGGCCTTCCTCGCCTCGCTGGTCAAGCTTCAGCCTGACGACACCTGGCGGCGCACCGCCAAGCCGACCGTCTTTTCCCCCATTCTCGCCGCCGCCCTGCGCGATCTGCTGGCCGGACTGGTCGAGCCGGGGCCGCTCGAAGATCTGGCCCGCGATTTTTTGGAAAAAGACCCGAACAACCCCATCCGGGACGACCTCGTCGCCGCCCTTGTCGATTCCTACACCGTGCGGGGCAAGCTGCGGGATGCCGTCAAGGCCGCCCTGCGGGCGACGCCGGAAAACCGCGAAGCTGTCCAACTTCCGCCAGCCATCGCCGACGGCGCCGCCAACGCCGCCGAACTGGCCGAAACAGCCATGGCCAAGCGCCGGGCCAGGCTTGGAGCCCGCGACGCTCTCCCGCCCGACGCCGGCGCAATCTGGCAGGCGCTGGCGGTCATGGCCGGGGACGACCCGGACGCGGTCGAGCAGCAGCTTCGCCGCCTGGCCAATACGGGGGACCATCCCTACGCCGGGGCATTGCACAGTCTCCGCCATGCCTTCCTGTTTATGGCCGGCCAGGCCTCTGCCGCCCGTACCCTTGCCGATACGCCGCCGGATACCCACCCGTGGACGGTACTGTGCCACGGGTTGACCATGCTCAGGGTCGATCCGGCCCGGCTGCCGGCGCTGGTTCCGTCTCTCGCCGCCGCCGCAAAGTCGGCCGGCTCGACCGGGTACCGCTGGCTCGCGGCCCAGTTCGCCGCCGTGGCCGAGGCGGAATCGGAAGGCGACGCCAAAGAACCGCGCTGGCCGCCCCTGACCCGGCTGTTCAAGGGGGACGATGCCTGGCGGCGAGGCCTTCGCGCCCTGGAGGAACTGGCGGACGACGAGGGCGAGGAGGGCGGCGGCTCGCGGAAACGGCTGGCCTGGCTGGTCAATTTTCCCGCCAACCCGGTCAACCGTTATGTCCCGTTCGACCTCCAGCCGGTAGAACAGACCCTCGGCAAGGACGGTATGTGGTCGAAGGGCCGCAACGTCGCCCTGAAGCGCATCTTTCAGCACGCGGCGGATTTGGCCTATGTCACCGACCAGGACCGGATGATCTTTTCCGCCCTGCGGTACGACTTCGACGGCATGACCCAGGGCTTCCATTTCGATGCCGCCGCCGCGTTGCCGCACCTGGTCGGCCATCCCCTTGTTTACCGGGGCGACGCGGGCGGGGCCAAGCTTGAGGTGGTCGGCGGCCAGTTCGAACTGTCGGTGACGGAACGGGACGGCGGCTGCGAGATCAGCATGGAACCGACTCTGGACGACTTCCTCGGCGGCGAAGAGATTGACACGGATGAAACGCCCGGCACGGCGGCGCGGTTGGAGACGCCGACCCGGTTGCGGGTCTTTCCGTTGGGCGGGCGCGAACGTCGCCTCGCCCGGGTGGTCGGCGACGGCCTCGCCGTCCCCGCCCGGGGCCGGCAGGAGGCGTTGCATACCCTGGCCAAGCTTTCCGGCAAGATTCGGCTGCACTCGGACATCCCCGAGCTGGCGGGCGAGGGCGAGATGGTTGAAGCCGATTCCCGGCCCCGCTTCCACATCATGCCGCAGAACCCCGGCCTGAAGGTCGAGGTCTGGTCCCACCCGCTCGGAAACGACGGCCCCGCCTACCGCCCCGGCAAGGGCGGGCGGGTGCTGACGGCCGAGGTCGACGGCCGCACCGTCCGCACCACCCGCGACAAAAAGGCGGAAAAGGATCTCGCCGCCGCCGCGGTGGCGGCCTGTCCGGCCCTGGCGCTCCATGCCGACGGCGATCTGTCCTGGCGGCTGGATCACCCCGAAGACGCGCTCGCCTTCCTGGCCGAGACGGAAGACCTGGGCGGCGCCGCCGTCCTCACCTGGCCCAAGGGCGGCCGCTTCCGGGTCCGGCGCATGCGCGGCCTCGGCGGGGTGAGCATCAGGGTGAACAGTTCGTCCGACTGGTTCGAACTTGACGGCAAGATAACCGTCGACGAAGGCCTGGTCGTCGACATGGACAAGCTCCTTGCCGCCTTGCGAAAATCCACCGGCGAGTTTGTGGAAATCGGCGACGGCGAGTACATCGCCCTGACGAACGAACTGCGCCGCCAGCTTGGCGACATCGAGGCCATGGGCGAATTCCACAACGGCACCTTCCGCCTGCCCGCCCTGGCGGCCGCGGCGCTGGAAGGGCTGGAGGACGCGGGCGCGGATCTCGTCGCCGATGCCGAATGGCGGCGGCAGCTTGCGCGCCGAAAGGAACTGGCCGACTTTACCCCGGAATTGCCGGAAGGGTTTACGGCCGAACTCCGCGACTACCAGCTCGACGGCTACCGCTGGATGGCGCGGCTGTCGGAGTGGGGCGCGGGCGCGTGTCTGGCCGACGACATGGGCCTTGGCAAGACCGTCCAGGCCCTGGCCATGCTGGTAAGGCGGGGATCGCTCGGTCCGGCGCTGGTGGTTGCCCCGACCTCGGTATGCCACAACTGGATTTCCGAGACCGGAAAATTCGCGCCCGGCCTCCGCATCAAACCGCTGGGCGAAGGCGACCGGGCGGCGCAGGTGGCCGCCCTTGGCCCGAACGACGTCCTGATAGCCAGCTACAGCCTCCTCCGGCAGGAGGAAAAACTTCTGGCAGGCATCACCTGGGCGACGGTGGTGCTGGACGAAGCCCAGGCCATCAAGAACGTCGCCGCCAAGCGGTCCAAGGCCGCCATGGCGCTGGAGGCCGGTTTCAGGCTTATCACCACCGGCACGCCTATCGAGAACCACCTGGGCGAATTGTGGAACCTGTTCCATTTCATCAACCCGCGCCTGCTCGGGTCGTGGCGGCGCTTTCAGGAACGCTTTGCCGCGCCGATCGAACGGCTGCACGATTCCGAAGCGGGCGACCGGCTCCGCCGCATTATCCGGCCGTTTATCCTGCGCCGCACCAAGACCCAGGTCCTGGATGCCCTGCCGCCCAAGACCG
The DNA here is from genome assembly GCA_021203245.1 of Planctomycetaceae bacterium. GTDB lineage: Bacteria > Planctomycetota > SZUA-567 > SZUA-567 > SZUA-567 > JAJBSZ01. The sequence goes on along the minus strand of JAJQBO010000100.1, from coordinate 21,954 downwards.
AGATAACCCTGGCGGTGGAATTGGGCGAAAAAGAACGCGCGTTTTACGAATCGCTCCGCCGCAACGCCCTGGAGCGGCTCGAGTCTGATCCCGAATCGGCGGAAAAGAAGCGCTTTCAGATCCTGGCCGAAATCATGCGGCTCAGGCGGGCGTGCTGCGCGCCCGAGCTGGTGGTCGGCGGAGAAGGCATCTCGTCCGCGAAACAGGAGCAGTTCCGCGAGACGCTCGAGGAACTTGTCGACAACAACCACAAGGTGCTCGTCTTCAGCCAGTTCGTCGATCACCTGTCGATAATTCGCCGCCACCTCGAGGCGCGCGGCTATGCCTACCAATATCTCGACGGCTCGACCCCGGCCAAGAGCCGGAAGCGGGCGGTGGAGGATTTCCAGGCCGGCATCGGGGACGTGTTCCTGATCAGCCTGAAGGCGGGCGGGCTTGGCCTCAACCTGACGGCGGCGGATTATGTCATCCACATGGATCCGTGGTGGAACCCGGCGGTGGAGGATCAAGCGAGCGATCGCGCCCACCGCATCGGCCAGGACAAGCCGGTGACGGTCTACCGCCTGGTGGCGGCGGGGACGATTGAGGAAAAGATTGTGCAACTGCACCAGGATAAGCGCGATTTGGCTGACAACCTGCTGTCTGGCGCGGATCAGGCGGCGAGCCTGGATATGGAAGAGATTATGCGGTTATTGCGGGACGGATAGGGCGGCGCGGCGTCGCGTCAGTCGATACCGCCGAACCGGCCTTCGATCAGGTGGACAAGGGCGGTGACCGCTTCCTGGGCCTGCGGGCCGACGGCGGTAATCCCGACCACCGAATCCTGCATCGCCCCGAGGGCCATGAGTTGCATGATGGATTTGCCGTCGGCGCGGATATTGTCCACCTCGACGGTGATTTCGGTGCCGTCGTAGTCCCGCGCCAATTGCATGAACTGGGTGCTGGGCCGTACGTGAAACCCGTATTTATTGAGGATTTTCGTTTCGGCGCTGTATTCGTCCTGCATGCCTTTGCCTTTCATCAGTGCGGCAGGTGTGCCGCCTGGCTGTTCCGTGCCGGAAAACCGGAAAAGGCGGAAAGGTGGTGGGGGCGGCGGGATTCGAACCCGCACGGCCTTGCGGCCAAGGGATTTTAAATCCCTGGCGTCTGCCATTCCGCCACGCCCCCGAACGCGGTCGTTGTTTCCGCCCACGGTTGCCAGCAATAAATTATACATTTCCCGAATGAAAGTAAACAGGATACCGCCGGCGTTTATTTCATTGCCCCCCACGCCTCTCTGAGGGGGGCGAGGACGGCCAGCATATCGGGCGGGATTGGCGCTTCGAACGAGAGGAGCTGACCGCCCTTGGGGTGGGCGAACGAAAGCTTCCACGCGTGCAGCGCCTGCCGATCCAAAACCACCGCACCGGCGGGACCGGACGGTAGCGCCGAAGCGCCAGAGCGGAAGACTTCGACCGCCCGCCGCAGTTCCCGTTCCGTAAACACCTCCCGCCTGCCGTAATCCTTGTCGCACAGCACCGGCGCGCCCTGGTGGGCGAGGTGGACGCGGGCCTGGTGGGTCCGCCCGGTAAGGAGCCGGCATTCGACCAGGGCCACGAGGCCGTAGTTTTCCAGCGTGCGGTAGAAGGTGAGGCTGTGCCTGCCGCCGCGGGGCAGCATGCCGTGGCGCTTGCGGTCGTTGGCCCGACGACCGATATTGCCTTCGACCTTGCCTTCCACCGGACGGGGGATGCCGTCTGTTATGGCGAGGTAGATCTTTTCCACATCACGCTCCATGAACTGCTGCATGAGGGCGGCGTGGGCGGCATCGTTCTTGGCCGCGACGAGGCAGCCGGAGGTGTCCCGGTCCAGCCGGTGGACAATGCCGGGCCGGAGCACGCCGCCGATCTCGCTGAGGCTGTCGCCGTAATGGTGGAGGAGGGCGTTGACGAGCGTGCCGTCGCGGTGGCCCTGCGACGGGTGGGCGACAATGCCTGGGCGCTTGTTCAGGACGATAATGTCGTTGTCCTCATAGAGAACGTCCAGGGGGATGTCCTCGGGCGTCGCCTGGAGCGGCGTCGCTTCCGGGATGTCGACAACGACCGCGTCGCCTTCCCGCACCTTGAGGGCGGGCTTGGCCGGTTTGCCGCACAGGGTCACCCGCCCGGCGTCGAGGAGTTTCTTGACATAGGCCCGCGACCGTTCCGGCAACAGCCGGGCCAGGGCCTGGTCGAGGCGTTCCCCCGCCAGGTCGGGGCCAATGGCGAATTCGCGGCGTTCCGCCGGCCGGCTCTCTTCCATTCTCTTCCCTCCCGGGGCTGAATGTGGTAAGATGGTATCCGTCCCGGCGTTCCGCCGCAACCGCCGTGCCCATTTATACAGCCGTTTCCAGGGGATTTGCATGAGGATTGCCCTAATTTCCGACGTTCACGCCAACCTCACCGCCCTCGAGGCGGTCATGTCGGATATCGCCAAACACCGGCCCGACGAGGTTATCTGCCTGGGAGACACCGTCGGCTATGGTCCGCAGCCGGCGGAATGCCTGGCCATCGTCAGGGACAATTGTTCCGTCGTCCTGATGGGCAACCACGAGCACGCCGTCCTCTACGGCGCGGAGCAGTTCACCCCGCTGGCGCAGGTCGCCATCGACTGGACGGCGCGGGTGCTGCACAATTCCGATACCCTCGACTATATGAGTTCCCTGTTTTGCGACTACCGTCGCGACAACCTCCGTTTTGTCCACGGTTCCATTCGCAACCCGCTGCTCGACTATGTCCGCGAGGCAGACAGTCCCTGGGCGTTTTTCCACCTGGTTCGCACCCTGCAGGACGAGTTCAACGATTTCAATATCTGTTTCGTCGGCCACAACCACCGCGCCTTCCTCGGCACCGAAGTCGGGTATATCTTTCCGCACGATTCCGCGCCGGTGGCGAAGACCAATTTCCACATCGGATCGGAGAAGGCGTATGTGTCGATCGGCTCGGTGGGTCAGCCCCGAGACGGCGACTGGCGTTCAAGCTGGGTCATGTTCGACGGCGAAAACATCGAGTTCCACCGAGTGGAATACGACAGGGAAAAGACCATCGACCTCATCCACAAGGCGGGGTTGCCCGAGTTCCTGGCCGAGCGGTTGCGCTTCGGCAATTAACCGGGTAATATTTCGCCAGTTTGTTGCTAAATAGTCATGCTATTTATAAAATTGCCGAAAACGGCGTCCGGTCCCGAATCGCACGGACGTAACGGGGTCATTTCACCACTCGGCGGGAATTATCGTGAGCAAGGTCCGGGTCAAGACAGATCAGCTTACACCTGGCATGAAGCTGGGTGAACCCATCACCAACGCCAACGGGGTGACGATTATGCCGTCGGGCATTCGCCTCACCCCCATGTTCATCGCCCGCATCCGCAAGTGGAACATCGACACCATCGACATTCTCCAGGAAAAAAAGGCCGATGCCGCCGCCGGCGACAACGGCGACGCCATGACCGAAAAGGACCAGCAGGAGGCGCAGGCGCAGGCGTCCCAGAACACCAGGGTGCTCTCCGACCGGCTGTCGCAGGAACAGGCCGAATTCGCCCGAACCGTCGCGCTGGAAGTATCGCGGACATTCGTCAATGTGAAAAACGATCCCCTGATGATGCAATTGCGGACAGTCGCCATCAAGAGACTGGTCCACCACGGCTGCAACGGGGTGGTGAACGTCATGCGCCGGCACGGCGAAAACGGCGAGGAGGGCCGCTCCGGCGACCATGGTGAGGAAAGGGAGCCGGATGGCTCTTGACGCGGAACGGCTGCGGGCCACCATCGAACTTGTCACCGATCTCCCCACCCTGCCGGTCGTGGTGGCGCGCATCACCAACCAGATCGCCAACCCCAGCACCAACGCGGCCGACATCGGCAGGCTGATTGAGCGCGACCAGGCGCTGACCTCCAAGGTCCTGCGGCTGGTTAATAGCGCCTATTACGGCTTTCCCAAACAAATCAAATCCATCCAGCACGCGGTGGTCATCCTCGGCTTCAACAAGGTCAAGACGATAGTCATCACCGCCTCGGTGTTTGGCGCGTTCAAGGCCGACCACGGCAGCGGCATCGATCTGCGCCGCTTCTGGCAGCATTCCCTCGGCGTCGCCATCGCCTCCAAGGTGGCGGCCGAACAGATCGGCGTCGGACACGTGGCCGAGGACGCGTTTATCGGCGGGCTGCTGCACGATATCGGCAAGGTGGTCATGGACCAGTACCAGCCGAACATTTATGGCCCAATCGTCAAATACGCCAACGACAAGGGCATCCTGCTTCTCGAAGCGGAAAAAGAGGTGATGGGCCTCGACCATACCACCGTCGGCCAATGGGTGTTGGAGCGCTGGCGGCTGCCCGCCTCGATCGTAAACATGGTGGGGGACCACCATTCGCCCAACACCACCACCGAGCGGCGCGAACTGGTGACCGCCATCCACCTCGGCGACATTTTCGCCCGCGCCCTCGGCATCGGCAGCGGCGGCGACAGCCGCATGCCCACCATCGACTCCGGTATCGCCTCAGCCCATTCCATCACTGCCGATTTCTTCGACCTGACTCTCGGGCGCATTATCGACGAAGTCGGCAAGGCGTCAGACTTCTTCCGGCTTATCACTTCAGGCTGACTTGTCGAAAAAAGCCGTTTATAAATTGACTCGCCAAGTCTTCCGTGCCGCCGTCGGCGGCAATTTTCCGGTACCTGCTGTGATAATTTGGCCCCGCGGCGCGGGGGCGGCAGGGTTCGAAAATTGGCGAAAACGTGGAACCCTTGGGTTTTGCTTGAAAAAAACCCGGCTGTAGGTGTAGAATGGCGGGCTGGAATCTCACCTCAGGGATGTGTGCCTTGGTTAAACCCATGGCGCCAGCAGCAGGGTGCGATATTTTGTTGCAGGTGACGTAATCCGTACAGGTTCCAATCTTTATGGAAACGACAAACGCGGTGGACGGGGACGGGGCCCACAACGCCAACACGCCGGACGATATGGTACGGGAACTCACCCGCAAGCAGCAAGACCTCACCGAGGCCATGCAGCGTCTCATCCGCTTCCAGCGCCAGACACTGGTGCTTAAAAACACCCCCACCATCGACACCGCTCTCGATACCATGGAGCCCCTCCTGATCGAGGTGATGGACTTCGCTTATGTCAGCCTCCAGTACCGGTCGGAATCGGGGGTGTTTTCACCGCTGAGGCAGATCTGCCCCGACAACATCCACCTCGATTATCCCCTGATGGAATGGGTGATGGGCACGCAAGAGGTGAGCGTCCTGCCCATCGACATCATGGTTGACGAGATCAGGCTGCGGTCGCTCCTTTTCCTGCCCTTCGGCACTCACCACATCATGTTGCTCTGGCTCGAGCAGGAGACCGAGGCGTTTACCCAGGAGCAGGAGGCGCTTCTGTCCATCCTCTCCCGGGAGATGGCGGCTGTCCTCGACTCGCACCACTACCGCCTGCGGCTGGAAAAGACCCGCGCGGCGATGTCGGACATCATCGAATCGGTGCCGCTCGGGCTGTTGGCGGTGGACCACCACGACACGGTGCAGATGATCAACTCAACCGCCGAAATCGCCCTTGACGTGCGCCGCCAGGATGCCGTCGGCAACAACTACCACGACGCCCTGCCGAAAAAGGTGGCCGAACATATCGACCGGCTGGAACAGTCGCATTCGGCCGAAGAGGTGGAATTGTCGTTCGGCAAGCCGGGACGCGAGTCGCAGTACCTCGGCCTGACGATTTCGCCGATGCGCTCCGAGGACGGCTCCAGCAAGTCCGGCCTGGTGGTGGTGTGCCGGGACCTGCAACTGTCCAGGGAAGTGCAGAAGCTGCGCGAACTCGATTCGATGAAGAACGACTTCCTCTCCCTCGTCACCCACGAACTGCGGACGCCCCTCACTTCAATCATGGCGTATTCGGAAACGCTTCTTCTGGACGACTCCCGGGCCGTGCCGCAGGAATGGCGCGAATACATCGACATCATCCACAGCGAGGGAAAACGCCTCTGCCGCCTGATCGACGACGTTCTCGACCTTACCCGCATGGAGGCGGGCAAGATGTCCTACACCTACGAAGAGCAGGACGTCAACGAAACGATCGGCGTCGTCGTCATGTCCATGACCCAATTGTTCGAGGAAAATAACCTGGAGTTGGAACTGGAACTGGACGAAAACACCGGCGAATGCCGGATGGACGTGGCCCGCTTCACCCAGGTCCTGACAAGCATTATTTCCAACGCGGTCAAGTTCACCGCCGCCGGCGGCGTGGTGACTATCGCCTCGCGCCGGACCGAGCCGTTCGCCGGCACCCAGACGCCGACCATCCTCGTGTCGATAAAGGATACCGGCATCGGCCTGTCGCCGGAAAACCTGGAACGGGTCTTTTCCAAATTCGAAATGGTGGAATCGGTCAAGCACCACACCTCCGGCACCGGCCTGTCGATGGCTATTTCCAAACAGATAGTGGAAGAGGGCCACCACGGGAAGATCTGGCTGGAGAGCGAGCAGGGCAAAGGCACGACGGTCTATATCCGCATTCCCGCGTTGTGACGCCGCTACTCTTTCGCTACCGTACCCTGCTCCTCGCTTACGCGCGGGCCTGCCCACAGCGCGCCGCCGGCTCTCCCTCTCGCTGCACACAACAATGGCCTTTGCACCAGCGCTCCGAGCTGGTATAATACGAGATGATCCCAACTCTATCATGAAAAGAGGAAACGTACCTTGCAAAACAGCCGCGCCACCACCAATGTGCTCCTGTTGTATCCCGAAACGCCCCGCGATACCTATTGGAGCTTTTCCCACGCGCTGGGGATGATCGGCAAAAAGGTCAGCACGCCGCCCCTCGGCCTGCTGACCATCGCCGCCATGCTGCCCGAGGATCGCTTCTCGCTCCGGTTGACCGATATGAATATCGGGCCGCTGCACGATGGCGATATCGAGTGGGCCGACGTTATCTTCGTCTCTTCCATGATTGCCCACAAGGATTGTCTGACGCAGGTCCTTGAACGGCTGAAAACGTCGGGCAAGCCGGTGGTGTCCGGCGGCCCCTATACCTCGACCGCCTACGCGGAGACGGAAAACGTCGACTGTTTCGTCATCGGCGAAGCGGAAGCCATATGGGACGAATTCCTGGCCGACCTGGAGGCCGGCACGCTCAAGCGCGCTTACGCGAGGCCGGTCCGCGATACGGAAGAAAAAGCGCTCCGCGACTTCTTCGGCGCGTCCGCGTCTATCCGCCGCGCGGAAGAATATCCTGACGTCGACCTGGCGCCGCTGCCCCGCTTCGATCTGCTCGACATGAACCAATACTCGCTTATGCCGGTCCAGGCATCGCGAGGCTGTCCGGTGGGGTGCGAATTCTGCGACATCTGGCGGCGCTTCGGCCGCAAGGCCCGCAACAAGGCGATTGAACGGCTGCTGGCCGAGTTCGACGAACTTTATCGCCTCGGCTGGCGCGACACCGTTTTTCTCGTGGACGACAATTTCATCGGCAACAAGGTGCGGGCGAAATCGCTGTTGGCGGCGATCATCGCCTGGCAGAAGGCGCACGGCTATCCCTTCCCGCTCCTGACCGAATCGACCCTGTCCATGGCCGACGACGACGAACTTCTCGACCTGATGGAGGAAGCGGGCTTCAACTCCGTCTTTGTCGGCATCGAAACGCCGGCGCACGAGAGCCTCAAGGAAACGCGCAAGCACATCAACACGACCGGCTCCATGAGCGACAAGGTGGCGAAAATTCAGGCGCGCGGCATCCAGTTGATGTCGGGGTTCATCATCGGCTTCGACGCAGACCCCGACGACATCGCCGATCGCATGAGCGCATGCATCCAGGAAATGGGCATTCCCCAGGCGATGATCGGCCTCCTGAGCGCGCTGCCCGAGACCGACCTGCACGAACGCCTCACCGCCGACGGACGCATCCTCGCCGGGGCGAGCGGCAACAATACCCACGGATTTGAAATGAATTTCGTCCCGGCGCGGCCCATGGAAACGGTGCTGGAGGATTACAAAAAAGTCTTGGACGCGGCCTATTCCCGCACTCTGGACGGGTATTTCGAACGGTGCCGGGTGCTCCGGTCGCGCTGGCCCGCCGGCAAGCGGACGCTTGGCGTCATCCCGATGTCCATGAAGCTTCGTGTCCTGACCAGCTACCTGTGGGCGGCGGTCCGCAGCCCGTACCGGAAAAACGCGCTCTGGTTCCTGCTGGAGACGGCGTTCACCAAACCGTCGTTCCTTATTGAAGCCTTTACCCTCGGCGTCAAGGGCCACCATTTGTGGGCGATTACCCGCAACGCCTTCGAAATCGAGAACATGCGCATGTATATGCTCGACGGCATGCGCCGCTTCGCCGCGTATTTGCAGAGCAAACGGTCGGACCTGGGCGAAGCGTTGGCCCGCGCCGGCCAGCAGGCCGGCGACGATCTCGCCGACGCGTGGGAATCGGTCAAGCGATCCGCCTCCTCCAATGCCGCCGACGCCAGCGACGACGTGCGCGCAGCCTACCGCCGCGCCGAAGAAGTGCTCCGCGAGGTGGAGCAATACCGGCAGCGCATCCATGCCGACGTCAAAGCCCGCTTCAACACGCTCTCCCGCGAAGCGCGGGCAAAGCTTGTGTCGGATATCGACACCTTCGCCGCCGAACTGGAACGGCTGTGCGGCGGCCTGCGGGCTGACCCGGTGCCGGTTCGCGTCGGGGCGTAATTGGGTTAAACAAACGCGGTAAGGGATAAGTAGACGATGTACAGAAACAAATATACCCGCACGAAACGTGCGGTCCTCCGGTTTTTCGAGGCGGTTCCATCCGCCCGCCGCCTCAAGGGGCTGACATTCCCGTTCAAACTGTCCAGTTTTCGGAAACGGCTGCAAAAGCGGCGGGACGAGGTGGCGGCGTCCTATGCGAGCACAGGGCGTTCACCCCTGTTTGATCTGTTGGAAATCGAGACGATCAACCGCTGCAACGGCGAGTGCGGTTTTTGCCCGGTGAACAAGCACCTCGACCCGCGACCGGCCAAGCGCATGTCGGACGAAATGTTTGCGTCCATTATCGAACAGCTTCGTGAACTCGATTATACAGGATCGGTATTTCTCTACTCGAACAACGAGCCGCTCCTTGACACCCGCATCGCCGATTTTGCCGCCTTGGCGAAGAGCCGCTTGGACAAGGCGCTGGTGCGGATCTCCTCGAACGGTCTCCTGCTGACGCCGGAACGGTACCGATCAATCATCGATAACCTCGACGAACTCTACGTCAACAACTATACGACCGATTTTACCTGGGCGCCGCATATCCTCGAGACGATGGAGGTGGCGAAGTCGAAGCCGGAATGGTGGGCCAAAACGTTCTTCGTCATGCGCTACCAGAAGGAAACGATGACCAGCCGGGGCGGGCAGGCCCCGAACAAGCAGGATCTCAAGCCTGCCAAAACCCTGCCTGTCGGCTGCATGTTTCCGTCGCGGCAGATAGTGGTGCGGCCCGACGGCAAATTGTCGTTGTGCTGCAACGACGCCTTGGTAACGGTCACCCTGGGGGACCTTGCCGAGCAGAGTCTCGAAGAGGCATGGTACGGGGAAAAACGCGAGCAAGCGATGGCGTCGATTCTCGCCGGCCGGGACGGGTGCGCCTTGTGCCGTGCCTGCGATACGTTGTGCGATTAACAGCCGTAAAAAAACCGGGCCGTATTTCTTCACGATTCAAGCAATGATCAACTCTCCAGCGCTTCACAGCGATGCGAGGCGATTCTTTACGAATATGGTATGTTCGTCAGGGTTCGATAATTGACCGACTGACATGCCGCGTTGTATACTCTCCATGTATCAGTGCCGCCATGGATAATCCGGAGGGGACGCTATGTTGTTGTTGTGGGGGAGCGGCGGCGGACACGCCGTACTAGGCGAGTTGCCTGAAGAACAGTGCGAGGCCTGTGGTGCCAAATCGACAGCCACCGCCCTTGTCACGTATCGATACTGGCACCTGTGGTATCTCTTCAGCTTTCTTGTTCGTCGCGAATATTTCAAGGCGTGCTCAGCCTGTGGAGCCGTTGTTCCTTTTGACAAAACGGAAGCGAGACTCCAGTTTCCGAAAGACAACATTCCCTTTATCAGAAAACGGGGCTGGCTCGCCGTCATCGCGCTGATCGGCTTCTGTATCCTCCTGGGAGCCGTTGGGTCGTGGCGAAACAGGGCCGCCGTGGCTGCCCTGCTCGCCGAACCGAAGGTGATGGATTTCTATTACGCGGATTTGGCCAGGGTCGAAAACAGCGGCTACCGGCAGGGTGGGCCGAGCGTATACGGGGTCATGGCGCTTCTCGAAGAACGCGAAGACGGGGCCTTTCTGGTTGCAACATCCACCAGAGCGTTTTCGAAAAAATCGGAACTCGAGAAAGTGGTGGAGCAAGGCGCCTTCCAGTGCACCAATGACGAAGAAAATCCGCTCATCTGCAGCCGCGAGGAACTGGCAGAACTGCTCCGCGCCAGCATCATCTACGGCGGCAAGCGCCCGTTGGCGGAGCCGTCCGCCCGGGAATAGGGCGCCGGCGAATCAGTTTGTTTCGGGAAGCGAGCGGAAGTTGTCGCGGTTGTTTTCGATATGCTGCTGCATCGCCTTGGCGGCGGCGCGGCCGTTATGGCGGGCTATCGCCTCGACCACCAGGCGGTGCGTCGTTATCGTTTCCTGCAGAAGGCTGCTGTTACTGACCCGCACAAACAGTGGGATCGCCGTCGCGATGATGCCGACTATGCCGGGCGCGACCAGGTTGCCCGACGCCTCGGCGATGCGCTTGTGGAGCGCCACATCCTCGGCGCTGTGGTCCCGGCCTTCGCTAATCCGCTCCGCCACCACGTCGCATTCCCGGACCAGCAATTCCACCTGCTTCGGCGTCGCCGTCGTCGCCGCCGCAGCCGCGAGGGGCGGCTCGACCATCAGACGGATGTCGCACAGGTCGAGGGCAAGCTTGCGCTTGTCCCGGTAAAAGCGAAAGCCGAGCGGGTCGTCCACCATGCCGATGCTTTCGCAAACATACGTCCCGCTGCCATGGCGCACCTCAAGCACGTTGCGGGAAGCGAGGAGCTTGATAGCCTCCCGCACCGTGCTGCGGCCCACGCCCAACCGCTCGGCCAGGACATACTCATTCGGCAGTTTGTGGCCGGCCCGGTAGGCGTCGTCCATAATCAGCCCGGTAATCCGTTCCGCCACCTGCTCGGGGAGCGGCTTGTCGGTGGATGTTATCGAGGTGATGAGCGGCGCCTTGAAATCGATTCGCCTGGCCATGTCGGTTCCTGTTCACAGTCGTAAAAGCGGTGTACCGATGTATACTACGACATCCGACCTTATGCGACAAGGCTCAACACCAACGCGCCGACCCCGCCGACGCCGCCCACGATCGTTTCCATCACCGTCCAGGTCTTGAGGGTGGTCTTTTCGTCGATTTCGACGAGCGACTTCACCAGCCAGAAGCCGGAGTCGTTGACGTGGCTGGCCACGGTTGCGCCGCCCGCCACCGCCGCCACCATCGCCGCGAGGTGCAGTTGGCTGAGGTTCACCACCTCCGGCATCGCAGCCATGATGTCGGCCGCCATCGTCATCGCCACCGTGGCGCTGCCGACGCTTATCCGCACCAGACAGGCGACGAAGAAGGCGACCAGCACCAGCGGCAGCGGCGTCGAGGCGACCCAGTTGCCGATGATTTCGCCGAGGCCGCTGTCCTGGAGCATATAGCGGAGCACGCCGCCGCCCGCCGTCACCAGCATGATCATGCCTGTCGGCCCGAGGCTCGCGGTCATGACCTTTTCGAGTTCCCGCAGGGAGTAGCCGTGCTTGACGCCCAAAATCCACATCGCCACCACTGTCGCGATGGTGAGGGCGACAAACGGCGTGCCGATAAAGCCGAAGAATTCGCGCATCGGTTCCATCGCCGGGATAACCAGCGACACCGTGTTCAGGACGATGAGGAACAGCGGGATAAGGATGATCAGGACCACGGTGGTGAATCCGGGCATCTTCGCTTCGTCGTATTCCGGCATGTCGGCCACGCTCTTCGGCACCGGAACATTGAACGTTTTGCCGTAATAGTAGCCGAAGACGGGACCGGCCAGCACCAGCGCGACAAAGCCGATGCACAGGCCGACGATGATGACGAGGCCAAGGTCCACCCCGAGCATGTTCGCGACCAGCACCGGACCGGGCGTGGGCGGGATAAAGGTGTGGCCGACGGCCAGCCCGGCGAGGAGCGGGATGACGTAGTACATGGTCGACTTGCCGGTGCGTTTGGCGATGGAGAAGGCCAGGGGAATCAGGATAATCAGGCCGGCGTCGAAAAACACCGGCGTCGCGATGACCATCCCTGTGATGCCCAGGGCCCAGGCGGCCTTGCTCTCGCCGAACTTCGCGATAAGGGTGGTGGCGATGCGCTGCGCGCCTCCGGAAATTTCGAGAATCGCCCCGAACATCGAACCAAGGCCGATGAGGAGGGCGATCCCTTCCAGCGTGCGGCTGATACCCTTGTTGACGGTGGCGACGATTAGGCTGGCGGGCATGCCGCAGCCGACGCCGATGACAATGGCGTTGAGGATGATGGCCAGCACCGGTTGCAGCTTCAGCTTCATGATAAGGACGAGTAACACCGCGATGCCGACGATGGCCGAGATGATCAGTCGTGTCGGGTCTGCCACGAATGGTTCCATAATGCCCCCTGTCTGCTGGAAGAATGCCGCAAGGCCCCGGCCTCGCGACTCAGCCGCGAAACGGTGAACCGGAACCGGTTGTTTCGATAATTCGTCAGTCCATATACCCGCCCTGCATGGGCGAGGTGGCGTTTTCGGAAAACAGCTTCAAGACGCCGGACGTGAAGCGGGACGGGCGCGGCGTCCAGTTTGCCCGACGTTCGGCCAGGATGGCGTCCATTTCCGCCGGGGTTTTGTTTTCGCCCTTCACGCCGATGAGGCTGAGCCTGCGGGCGGGAATGTCAATCTCGACCAGGTCTGCCTCCTCCACCAGGGCGATGGGGCCGCCTTCGGCCGCTTCGGGCGAGACATGGCCGATGGCCGGGCCTTTCGATGCGCCGGAAAACCTGCCGTCGGTGATGAGGGCGATGGACTTTGCCAACTCGACGTCGGAGGAAATCGCTTCGGTCGTGTAGAACATTTCCGGCATGCCCGAACCGCGCGGCCCTTCGTAACGGACAAACACTGCGTCCCCTGGCTTGATGTCGTGCTGAAGAACGGCGGCGATAGCTTCCTCCTCCGAGTCGAACGGCCGCGCCCGCAGCACCGCCTGGTGCATCTCGACCGGGACGGCGGAGTGTTTGACCACCGCGCCGTCCGGAGCAAGGTTGCCGGTGAGGATGGCGATAGTGCCTCTATCGCCGATGGGTTTGTCGAAATGGCGGAGAATTTCCTCCCGTTTTAGGCCGGTTTTGGCGAGCTTTGCTTCGCAGCGGGCGTAATAGTCCGATGCCTTCAGGTCGTCCAGGTTTTCGCCCAGGATCCGGCCGGTGACGGTCAGGACGTCGAGATGGAGCATGGAACGGATCTCTTCCATTACCGCCGGCACGCCGCCGACATAGTGGAAATATTCGGCTGGCCAGCGGCCGGCGGGGCGGATGTCGAGAAGGTAGTGGGCCGACTTGTGCAAGCGCTCGAAGGTGCCGGCGTCGATGCGGATGCCGAAATCGTGGGCGATGGCCGGGAGGTGGAGGATGGCGTTCGTGGAGCCGGAAATGGCGGCATGGACCATGATGGCGTTTTCGAACGATTGCAGCGTGACGATGTCGCGGGGCTTGAGTTCTCGTTCGACCAGCTGCATGACGGCACGGCCCGCCGCCTCTGCCGCGGCTTCGATTTCGCCGCCCACGGCTGGAAGGAGGGCGCTGCCGGGGAGCATTAGGCCAAGCGATTCGGCCATCACCTGCATTGTTCCGGCCGTCCCCATGAAGGAACAGGCGCCGCAACTGGGACACGCGTCGTGCTGGTGTTTGCTGAACGTTTCGGCGCTGATTTCGCCGCGTTTGAACCGGGCGCTGGACGCGCCGATCATTTCCAGGGTGTAGAGGTCGGGGCCGGACGCCATGACGCCGCCGGTGGCGACGACGGCCGGGATATTGACCCGCCCCAGGCCCATGAGGTTGGCCGGAAGGCCCTTGTCGCAGGAAGCGATATAGACGCCGCCCTCGAACGGTGTGGCGTTGACGTGGATTTCAATCAGGTTGGCTATGGTGTCCCGTGACGCGAGGGAGTAGTTGATGCCGTCATGGCCCTGCGCCATGCCGTCGCAGATGTCTGTTGCGAAGTAGCGGGCCGGCGTGCCGCCGCCTGCCCTGATGCCGCGGCAGGCGGCGTCGACCAGGGACATCAGGTGGGCGCTTCCCGGATGGCTGTCGCCGAACGTGGATTCGACAATGACGCGCGGCTTGTCGAGGTCTGAGTCGGTCCAGCCCATGCCCATGCACAGCGGGTCCAACTCCGGGGCGAGCGAGCGAAGTTCAGCGGTTTTCATAGCGAGTCTCCTGTGTGGTGGCGGCAGCGTCGGTAACAACGGGTGTACCTCTATAAGACCTAGCGGCAAGTCGGGCAAACGGCGTTCGGAGGGTATGGCGGCGGTTCCGGTGATGAGGCAAGCTGCGAGTGAAAAGTCATCATACAAAGTGGTCAGATGACTTCTGGATTTACTTTACCACCCAAACCTTGCTTAGTCAAGGAATCGGCGACGTATTTTATCATAAAAACCGAGCTACGTTTCAGGCAATATCCGCTATCGTCACTGTGCGTACGGGTTTGACATGGATGGCGAGATGGTATCGGGTTGCCTTTTTTTCGCCTGATTTTGTAAGGGCGCCTTTTGCGACAAGGTCGGCGAGGTCTCGCGTTACGGTGGCAGGAGCCGCGCCGCTGATTGCCGCATAGTTGGCGGCGCTAAGCCCGCCGACAAAGCCGTCCGGCCCGGCCGTAAAGAGGCGGAGAAGTACCTTCTCCTGTCGTGGGTTAAGGTGGCCGTCAAGCGAATCCAAGAGCCTCGTTTTGGCGAGAACGAACTCGACCTGCGAAAAGTTGTACCGTGCCGCCTCGATTGCGGCGGCTGCAAAGAACAGGAGCCACTCGTCGATAACCAGACCGGTGCTCGCCTTTTCCAAAGCCGCGTAATACTCCTTGCGACGTTTGTGCAGGGTCGTGGACAAGGCGGTCACGGTCGCCTTACCGAGTCCTTGCATTAATGCTTTTTCCGCCACGGCCCTCCCGATTCTGCCGTTGCCATCCTCAAACGGGTGGATACTTTCGAACCACAGATGGGCGAGTCCCGCCCTGACCAGCACCGGCAACGGGGAAGATGTAGCATCCGGCATGGTCTTAGTAAACCAGCGAATTAGCCGGGACATCTCCTTCTTCACGCTCGTGGATGGAGGAGCTTCGAAATGGACGCGCCGTCTCCGGCCCGACACCGAGACTATCTGCATTGGATCCGCATGATCGCGGTAGCGGCCGACAACATCGATGTCGAGCCGGTCGGCGATGATCATGCCGTGCCATGCGAAAAGCTGCCGATGGTCCAGCGGCGCGGCATAGGTTTGAAAATTATTGACCGTCATTTCCGCCATGCCCGCTTCGGCGGGAGTGGCCTGAAAACGCCCCTGTTTGAGGCCAAGACCGCGCCGGATGGATGATTGAACGCTCTGCCGGTCCAGAATTTCGCCTTCAATTCTGGCATTATCGACGGTGGCTCCAGTCAGTAATCCGACAGTGACGGACTCCATGTCCCCCCGGTCGAGATGCATGGACGCGCCGGAAACCATGCCGGTCTCGTGGAGGTAAAGCTGCTCCGCCCGGGCGAGCAGGGCCGGGTTATACTTGAAATTGGGCCACTCGGGGTGCTGCCAGTTCCAGGCCATGATGGATAACCGCTCCTTTTATCCATCATAATACCGGCTTTTTATGATTGATAAAGGACAAAAGTTGATGCGAATAAAAAAGGGCAATCCCGAAGGATTGCCCCGGTGTGACCACGGGACGAGGTGCATCGCCCCGCTGCTGTGCTTACGGCTTCAGAACCACCTTGATGGAATCCGCGCCGCGCTCGGCCTGGATGAACGCTTCCTCCCAATTGGCGAGCGGGTGGACGTGGGTGACGATTTTGTCGACCTTGATGATGCCCTTTTCCAGGAAATCGATGGCGACGGGGTAGCCGTCAAGGCCGCTGATGTGCGAGCCGTAGATGTCCAGCTCCTTGCGGTCGCCGATGATGGACCAGTCCACGCTCGTCTCGGCCGAGAAAACGGAAAACTCGATAAAGCGGCCGCGCTTCCGCACCATCTTCAGGCCCTGCACCACGCCAGAGGGATGGCCGGAGTTGTGGATATAGACGTCGCAGCCGTAGCCGTTCGTCAGCTTCATGACTTCGGCGACGGCATCCTGCTTGGTAAAATCGATGGCGACGTCGGCGCCGAGTTCCTTGGCGAGTTCAAGCCGCATCGGCTTCGCGTCGACGGCGATAAGGAGCTTCGGGTTCTTCAGCTTGGCGAGCTGGAGCTTGCACAGGCCGATGGGGCCGAGACCGGCGATGACGACGACATCGGAGAACTGGATCTGCGCCCGGCTGACCGTGTGGACCGAGCACGACAGCGGTTCAATCATCGCGGCGTGTTCCGGCTTGAGATCGCCCGAGACCTTGTGGACGACATCATTCTTGCCGAAGCGGATGAACTCGGCCATGCCGCCGTCGGCGACGTTTTTCTGGTGGCCGTGGATGTGGGCTTGTTCGCACATCCAGTACTCGCCGCCCTTGCAATAGCGGCACTGCCAGCACGGGACGATCTGCTCGGCGATGGCGCGGTCGCCCAGGCCGAGGCTGTGCTTTTCCTTGGCCCGCGAGCCAATCGCGGCGACGCGGCCGATGAATTCGTGGCCGGCGACGCAGGGCGGGTCGTTCCAGCGCGGCTGGTTTTCGTCGCCCCAGAACATCGCCGCGCCGCGCCACGACTTGACGTCGCCGGCGCACACGCCGCAGGCCTCGACCTTGACCAGGATGTCGTCCTCGCCCACGGTCGGCACCGGCACCTGCTGGTACTGGTAGTCCTTGGGACCGCAGCACATGACGGCATTCATTTTTTCGGGAATGTTTTCTATCTTTTCCATTGTGATTCTCCTGCTTATGAGTTGCTCAAGGTCTTCCGGTAGCGGTCGATGCCGATGGCGATCAGGACGACGATGCCCATGACCACCTGTTGCCAGAAGGCGCTGACGTTGAGGATGATAAGCCCGTTCATGAGGGC
The DNA here is from genome assembly GCA_021203245.1 of Planctomycetaceae bacterium. Taxonomy (GTDB): domain Bacteria; phylum Planctomycetota; class SZUA-567; order SZUA-567; family SZUA-567; genus JAJBSZ01. The sequence goes on along the minus strand of JAJQBO010000100.1, from coordinate 4,706 downwards.
GGAAATAAAGAGCGCGCCGATCAGGGTGCCGCCGATGGTGCCGACACCGCCCTTGGTCAGGCTGGTGCCGCCAATAACCGCCGCGGCGATGGCGGTCATTTCAAAACTCTGCCCCGCAATGGGCTGTCCGGAATTGAGCCTGGACATCAGGATAACGCCGCCCACCGCCGCCAGGAACCCGGAAATCGTGAACACGATGGCCCGGACCGCCTTGACGTTGATGCCGGAGAGGCGCGCCGACTCGGCGTTGTCGCCGACGGCATAGACCTTGCGGCCGAAGGTCATTCGCGCCAGCACGATAAAGCAGACGATATAGACGATGATGATCAGCCAGACGATATACGGGATGCCGATGAACCGTCCGAGAGCCAGGGTCATGTTGCCGTCCGGCAGGTTGACGATGGCCTGGCCGCCCGTAAAGACGTACGCAGAGCCCCGGTACAGCCACATGGTCGACAGGGTGACGATGAACGGCGGGAAATCGAGGTAGGCGATGATCACGCCGTTGAACAGCCCGAGAATCGCGCCAACCGCCAGGGCGACGACAATGCCGAGCACGACGTTGCCGGTCGATTTCATGATGCTCGCGCCGAGGACGGACGAGAGCGCGACGATGGAGCCGACCGAGAGATCGATGCCGGCGGCGAGGATGACGAAGGTCATGCCGGCGGCGATGATGGAATTGGTGCCGGCCTGGATGAGGATGTTCCGGATATTGCCCGGCGCCAGGAATACGCTCGACAACATGCTGAAGATAAAGCACAGGACAAACAGACCGGCGATGACGCCGAACTTACCGATGAGAAGCGAGCCGAGGCTCTGTTTTTTTCCGCTGTCTTATCCATTGGATTTATTCCCGCCTTTGTTCACGATGCTGTGAAGTATGTTTTCCTGGCTGATCCCTTCCGGCATGATCTCATGCACTATTTCCCCGCGGGACATGACCAGCACCCGATCGCAGACGTCGGCCAATTCGCGAACGTCGGACGATATGACAATGGCCGCCACCTGCTCTTCGGCGAACTTCCTGATGATGGCGTAGATTTCGGCCTTGGCGGCGACGTCGATGCCGCGCGTCGGCTCGTCAAATATGAGCAGGCTGCAACCGGAATGCAGCCATTTGGAAATAGCCACCTTTTGCTGGTTGCCGCCGGACAGGCTGGAGACCAGTTGCTTGCCGGTGCCCTTGATTCGGGTCGAGGCCCGGTAGTTTTCGAAAATTTCAGTGATTTTCGACCGTGACAGATAGCCGCGTTTACTGACCTTCGACATGTCGATAAGGACGACGTTTTCTTCGAGAGTCATGCCGAGGTTGAGGCCTTCTTCCTTGCGGTTCTCGCTCAGATAGCCGATGCGGTTGCGGATGGAGTCGGTCGGGGTCCTGTTGAAGATGCGCCGTCCGCTGACCGTCACCTCGCCCTGGACCAGCCGGTCGGCGCCGAAGATGGCGCGCGCCAGTTCGGTCCGCTGCGCGCCGACAAGACCGGCGAAGCCGAGCACCTCGTGCGCGTAGACCTTGAAGGATGCGTTTTTAATCTTCTTGCCGTCGGTGGCGTCCTTGACCTCCATGACCACGTGGGCGTCGTCGTAGACGACCGTGCAGTCCTCGGGGCGGCGGTCCTTGTGCTCGAGCAGTTTGCCGGTCATCATCTCCACCACCTTGACTGAATCCGTGTCGGCGGTCTTGACCTTGTCGATGAGGCGGCCGTCCCGCATGACGGCGATGGTGTCGGAAATCTGGAATACCTCGTCCATGCGGTGGGATATGTAGACGACGGCGACGTTCTGCGACTTGAGCCGGCGGACCATCTCGAACAGGTGATCCGTCTCTTCCCAGGTGAGGGAAGTGGTCGGTTCGTCCATGATGATGACGCGACAGTCGACCGCCAGCGCCTTGGCGATCTCGACCAGTTGCCTCTCGGGCAGCGACAGGCTCTCGACCTTGGCGTGGGTGTCGATGTATTGGGCCTCGAGCTTGTCCAACTGCACCCGGGCCATGTCGTGCATTTTTCTGTAATCGATCATGGAGCCGAAGCTGGTCGGCTCATGGGTCAGGAAAATGTTTTCGGCGACTGTGAGCTGCGGCAGCAGGCTCAGTTCCTGGTAGATGATGGCGATGCCGAAGGCGCGCGCGGTCAGGGGCGTGTTGTCCATGGGGAGCTGCCGACCGCCAAGAAGCACCTCGCCGCTGTCGCGCGAAATCGCGCCGCTCAGGACCTTCATGAGGGTCGACTTGCCCGCGCCGTTCTCGCCGAGAAGGGCCATCACTTCGCCTGCGTTCATCTCGAGGGTGACATCGTCCAGCGCCTTCACGCCGGGATACTGCTTGTTGACGTGCCTGATAGCCAGCAGCGGTTCGGAATTGTGGGTAGACATAGTGGCTCTTTCTCCGTGGATGCGCGGCAACGCCTCCACCCGTGCCTGCAAAAAATGACCGGGAAGGGGAGTCGACCCCTCCCCGGTTTCGTGGAAGTGCGAACGCGTTTCATCCGATTTTTGTCGAACCGGATGGGCTGATTCCTAGTAGCCCTTGTCGGTGACACCGCGCAGGGGGTAGAACTTGGTGACGTATTCGTAAATCGTCATGTCGGTGTGTTCTTCGTTTTCGACGGTGACGAGCGGGCCGTCGCAGATCATTTCGCGGTCGAAGACGTAGTTGTCGTTCAGGACCAGCGCCACCGCCATGCGGACGCCGATTTCGCCCTCTTCCTTGAAGGGCAGCGCGACGTCGGCCGCCATGTCGCCCTTGAGCATCATGTCGACGGCGTCGAGGATGCCGTCATAGCCGATGAGGACCATGTCCTTCGGGTTGATGCCGTCCGTCTTGACTGCCGAGACCATGCCGACCGCCATCTGGTCGTTGCAGGCGAAGATGCCCTTGATGTCGGGGTTGGCGGTGAGCATGTTGGTGGTGACGTTGGCGGCGAGGTCGGAGCGCCATTCGGCGGTGTTTTCGACCACGGTGACGCCGGGGTAGTTGGCGACCGCGTCGAGGAAGCCCTTGCGGCGGTCGACGCCGGTGGACTGGGCCAGAAGACCGGTGATGAGGCCGACCTTGCCCTGGCCGCCGATCTTTTCGCACATGTAGACGCCGGCCTTGTACGCGCCCTGGACGTCGTCGGCGCCGACATAGGCGTCATACATCTTCGGGTCGGAAATGCGGGTGTCGAAGTTGATGATCTTGATGCCGGCGTCGCGGGCCTTGCGAATGGCCGGAATGATGCCGTCGGAACTGGCGGCCGAGATGATGATGGCGTCCACGCCCTGTTCGATGGCGGACTCGACCATGGTGACCTGCTTTTCCAGGTCGACCTCTTCCTGCGGCAGCGCTACCTGCATCTCGATGCCCAAATTCTTGGCTTCGGTGATGGCCGAGTCGGCGACGGCGATCCACCAGGGGTTGTTCAGGGTCTTGCCGATCCAGGAGATCCTGATTTGCTTCCCGTCCGGCTTGGTGGTGACGCGGTCTGCCGCGCTGGCGGCGACGGCGAGACACAGTGTTGCGGCGAGCGCCATTGTCACGAATTTTTTCATGTCTTCCCTTTCTTCCATCCTCATGGTGCGAACCGGCACAGCCCGGCCCACAGCGGTAAAACGATTGCCCAATGTATGGTCCACATTTCACCCGTGCAGTCGCCCGACGGGCCTGCCTCCGTGGCCAGTATGGTTTTTTGCTGCAAATGTCGCCGGATATCCGAAGTTATCCGTCGATGCCGTTCATCCGGGTAAACCCGGGCAGTTTGTTGACCCGCATGGCCAGAGAGCCTTCGTTTACCATCAACTCCGTCTCCGGCCGGATGGCGCGGATGGCGTGGTAGAACGCTTCGATAATGGCATATTCGGCGATGCGGCGCGCCACCAGTTCCATATGGATGGACGAATCGACGGTGGCCGTAAACAGGTGAATGTCGCACACCTTGGCCAGGGGCGACTCGGCGTTTTTGGTGATGCAGATGGTTGTCGCGCCGTTGGCGTGGGCGACCTCTGTCGCCGCCACGACGTGCCGGGTCTGGCCGGTATGCGAGACGGCGATGGCGACATCGCCACGCCGCAACGTCGCGGCGTCCAGCATCTGGATGTCGGGGTCAATGTCGGCGCAGCACAGGTATCCCATGCGCCTGAACATCATGTACGCGTACTGGCACGGCATCGAGGCGTTCCCGATGGAGAAAAACGCCAACTGCCGCGCGGCCAGGATGGCTTCGAGGGCACGTTCGTACTGATCCGTGTAAAGGGCAAAGGTGTCCTGCAGGCTGCGGACGTTATAGCCGAATACTTCCTTCAAAACCTCGGCCATGCCGGGCCGCGAGGAGCTGCCGTTCTCGGGCGACGCGCCGGTGTTGGAATCGGGGAAGAGTTCGCCGTCATTGCCCGAGGAGCGGTTCAATTCCACCTTGAGTTGTTTGAAGCCGTTGAGGCCGACCGCCTTGCACAGCCTGACGATAGCGGCCTGGCTGCAGCCGGAGTTGTCGGCGAGGTCGCTCAGGTTCAGGGTGCGGGCAATTTCCTGGTTGGCGAGAATAAAGTCGGCGGCCTTGCGTTCCGCCTTCGCGAGGGAAGGGAGGACCAGCCGCAGCCTGGGAAAGATTTGTTTGGGGAGATTTCCCTTGTTCACACCCATAGCCTCCGGCCACACAAGCCATTACCAAGAAAAAGGTAACGTCCGCATAATGGTGTAAAATTAAAATGAGCCAGAGGCTCAGCCT
>JAJQBO010000068.1 GCA_021203245.1 Planctomycetaceae bacterium | reverse complement strand
GGACGGGGCCGAACTGGTTGAGGACGCACGCGGGCGGGCCGCCCCGCTCCTTGAGCGGCGCACGGCCCGGGCCCGGCCGGGGGGGGCCGAACTGGAGGGCAGGCTTTTCGACAAGGCGCGGCGGGCGGGCGCGCCCGGGTCGTCCATGAATTCTTCGATATAATCCATGCCGCTCTGCGCGCGCGGCGCGGGCGCGGTGGCGTCGGCGGTGTTTTGGCTGTATTCCTCGCGGCGGCGGCGCTGGTCGTCCAGGAGGTTTTGACTGAGGCGCTGGAGGAGCTGGTTGTTTTCGTCCATCACCACGTTTTTCGTCAGCACCACGCCGCCCGATTCGCCCACCAGCGACACCTGGTTGACCCCGACCTCGACTGCCGACACCTCGTACTCGCGCGGATTGATGTAGTACAGCCCCGGCTGGAGCACGTCGGCGCGGACGCCCTTCTGGCCCGGCCGGGCGAACAATCCTTCCGGCGCGGGATCGCCCGACAGGTTCGTCACCACCCCGGCGAAGCCGAGCGGGATGGAAACGGCGTCGATGACGTCGACGGAATAGCCGATGGGGTTGAGGCGGTAGCAGCCCGGCCCCAGCACCTTGCGCCAGGTGCCTTTTTGTCCCGGTTCGGCGAGGAATTCGCCCTGGGGCAGGTTTTCGCCGACCTGCGAGGTGACGACGCCGACCTTGCCCGGCGGGATATACAGGGCGTCGACGATCTGCCAGTCGTAGAACAGCGGGTTCCAGATATGCCTGCCTTCGCCGAGGACGTCCTCGAGCACGCCCTTCTGGCCGGGCTTGGCGAGGATTTGGCCGGGCGGCAGGGGCGAACCGGTCTTGGCGGTGATGACCGCCATCTTGCCGGGGCCGACGTAGAAGCGGCAAAATCCCCACGACCACACCGCCCAGGCGGCGAGGATGAGGAGGAGAAGGGTGGACACCACGCCGAGGCGGCGCGATCGGAAGCGCTTTTTCGCGAGATTTTCGGTGGTGATGGTGGTGACGTCTGCGTCTTTGAGTTCCATGTGCTGCTCCGTTGAAAACGGTGAGTGGGAAAAAAAGTGTCGCCCCTTATTCGCCTGCGGCGGGCGGCTCGCCGCCGGGCAGGAACGAACTGAAGATGCCGCCCAGGCCCGGCGCGCGATCGGTGGAGATGATGGCGTCGATGAGGGGCGCGGTCTTTTTGTAGAGGGTAAAGCGGGCGAGGTTGTCGCCGCCGCCGAAGGCGGTGGCCATGGCGCCGGTGACGGCGGCTTCGGCGTCGTTGCGCATTGCCACGACGTCCCGGTCGGCCCCGGCCTTGATCAGCACCGCCTCGGCCTGGAGTTTGGCCGCGTCCGCCTCGATGCGGGCGACGTCCAGTTTTTTCTGGCTCTCGGTCAGCCGGACCGACTGCTCCTGTTCGGCCTGGATGCGGGCGCGGATGGCGATGGTTTCGGCCTCGGTCCGTTCGCGGTTCTGTTCGGCCAGCATTTCCTGGCGGGTGAGTTCGGCCTGCGAGCGCGCCTGTTCGATCTGCTGATCGATTTTGCGCTGGTTCTGCAACGCCACTTCGCGCTCGCGGATGATGGCGGAGACCTCTTCCGGCGGGGTGATGTTGCGGATAAGCATGGAGCGCACCTCCACCCCCCAGCGGATGCATTGGGCGATCAGGTGCTGTTCGAGCGAGTCCTGGAAGCCCTGGCGCGTCTCGCCGACGATAAAGTCGATGGCCGGGTGTTTGGAGCCTTCGATGCGGCTGAAGCCGCGCGCCTTCGGCAGGATGATTTTCTTGAGGATGTCGTCCATGTCGCCGACCTGGTGGGTGAGGCGGGGCGCGTGGTCGCGGGTGACGGCGAATTCGAGCGTGCCTTCGACCACGACCTGGAAGCCGTCCTGGGTGAGGAACGAGATGGCGTCCTCGCCCTGGAGGGCGAAGCGCTGCGACTGGAGGTTGACCTCGGTCACGGCGTAGACGTAGGGATTGAGGTAATAGGTGCCGGGGCCGAGGGTTTTTTCCTGCACGCCCTTCACGTCGTCGGAGACGATAAAGACGTTTTTCATCGCGTCCGGCATCTCGCCGTGGATGGGGTCCTGGCCTTCCAAGTGGGCGACGACGCCGACATGGCCGGGGCGGATGGTGATGGCGTCGAAGACGTCGACCTTTTCGGCATAGGGGTTGATGCGGTATTTGCCCGGACTGAGGACGTCGCGGGCGATGCCTTTGTACCCGTCGGGCGCGATGATTTCGCCGGCCGGCAGATCCATCCCGTAGAGGCGGGTAATGACGCCGAGGCGTCCGGCCGGAATGGTGGTGACGGGGGCGAAGCGCCAGTCCCAGGTATAGGGGTTGTAGAAATAGCGCCCCTCGGGCAGGGGTTCGAGTTGAATTCCCTTCTGGCCCGGACGGGTGGCGATTATCTCCTCGGGGCGGAGATTTTCGCCGGTCTTGCGGATAAGGATGGCGATCTGATCCGAAAGCGGCTCGATGCGGCACGAGGTCCAGATAAATATGCCGGCGGCGGCGAGGGCGGCGAGGAGGACCAGCCCGACAGCGCCGAATTTCGCGGCCCGGAACACCGGCTTCAGATCCTTGGGGCTGAAGGGCCGGTTCTTGAGCGGATGGTTCAATTGCATACCATAATCCTTTGTATGGCGGGATCGTGGCCAAGACATGCCTTGGCTTTATTGGACAGGAGCGTGCTTCACCATACATGAAGTATAGCAGAGGGGACGATGGTTGTCACCGGTTGTATAAAAATCGGGACGCGTGGCTGCGCGGTGTGGTCCGGGATTGCGGGCAAAGCCTCGCCGCTTCGGCCGCGATTTACGATTGAGGTTGACACTGGGTGTACGGATCCGGAAGATCAATCCGGGGGAAATGCCCGGCTCGGCCACAGGTGAGGGTGGGCCTTTGCCACAGGCATTTTTACAGAACAGAGTTTACGCCGCAAACCATGTGTTCCGGGGACGCAATGGCCAACCACTTCGAATTCCTGACCCGCGCCAAACCGGCATCGATTTACAAATTGCTGGAAAAACTCCCGCTCGAGGACGCCGCCATCGTCCTCACCGGCCTGCCGCAAACGACGGTGGTGCAGATCCTCGCCTATTTCCCCGACGACATGCAGGCGGCGATGCTCCCTGCCATGCGCGCGGCGCGGCAGCTCCCGGCCGAACGGCGGGACGCGACCGTCGCCACCGTCAAGACCATTATCCGGAACGCCAAGACCTCCCGCCAGACCGGGGTTGTCGCCCCCGGCGAAGCGGCCGCGCCGTCGCGGCCCGCCGCACCGGCGGCCCCGGCCGAGCCGTCGGCCGCGCCCGCCCCGGTTGTCCCGCGCCCGGCGCAGCCGGCAGCGCCGCGCCTCGCCGTGCCGCGATCGAATCCCTACGGGTCTGCCCCGGCTCCCAAAGCGCCGGGCGGCGGCGACACCGCCCTTACCGGCGGCGGCCGGAGCGAGACGGACGAGCCGTCGCCCCTGGCCGCACTCGGGTCCAAGCTGAAGGACGTAGTAAAGAATACCATGCAGAGTATCAATACGCCGCCCGCGGAAGCGAAAAAGGCGGCGGACGCGACTATTCCCGCTGGGACCGCGAGTCCGGCGTCGCCTGCCCGTTCGGCGGCGCCGGAAACGCCCAGGCGCACCTCGTCCATCCCGCCCAAGCGGACGCGCCGCGAGCCGCCGTCCAAGCCGACCCCGTGGGTGCCCAGGACAGCCACCACCAGCCCGATCAACGGCCCGGCGTTGCCGAATACGCCGCCGCCGGTGGCTGGCGACCCGCTCCAGTCGCCCCTGGCCCAGGCGGGATTGTTGGATCTGATCGGCAGGGCGCAGGAAAAATTGCTCTCCAAATCATCGTCCCGCAAGCCGTCCCAGCCGGCCCGCATTCCCGAGCGGGGCAACGTCCGTCGTCCGCAGCCGGGCGGGCTCATGCGGCCGGAACCGCGCGAAGGCATGGCCAGGCCGGGCGAGATAACGGTCGGCACCCAGCCGCGCGTCATCGGGCCGCGGGGCGGTCAGTCGCCGGCCGCGCCGGCCGGAGGGCAGGGGGCCAGACGCATGGACGGCAAGGCGATTATGGCCGCCATTCTCCGGGAGGCCGGGCCGTCGCTTCGCCACCAGGTCGAGAACGCCGACCCGGCGTTGTTCAGGCAGCTTCGCGACAGGATATTTTATTTTGACGATCTCGTCCTCTCCGACGACAATGCCCTGGCCCGCGTCTTTACCGCCGCCCCGGCCGACAGCGCCGCGCTGGCCCTGAAATTCGCCGCTCCCGCGCTTCGCAACCGGGTCCTGCAGGTGGTCAGTCCGGGCCGGGCCAAGGTCCTGAGCGAGCCGCCGGGCCGTGCCGGCTTCGACGCGGTCGAGGCGGCGCAGCAGAAAGTTCTCGACGTTGCCTTGCAATTGCAGGCCGCTGGCCGGATACTCATAGATCCGCGCGACCCGGACCTGTCCGGCCGCTAGGGACTCTCCAAGGCGATCGACAGTGTATCTTTCGCCACACTGAAATTGTGCATTGTGAAGTATGAATTATGAATTGAATTAGGACCGTTATGCCATTACTCGATATCAAGGGTTTAGTCAAAACCTATTCCAACCGCCGCGTGGTCGACGGGGTGGACTTCCACGTCGGCGCCGGCGAGATAGTGGGCCTGCTCGGTCCCAACGGGGCGGGCAAGACCACCACCTTCCGCATCGTCATGGGCATTATCAAATCCGAGGCCGGCACGGTTCGGCTGATGGAGGAGGACATCACCAAGCTGCCCATGTACAGGCGGGCGCGCCACGGCATGGGCTATCTGTCCCAGGAGCCGTCGATTTTCCGCAACATGACGGTCGAAGACAACGTCATGTCCATCCTCGAGACGCAAAACCTGACCCGTTCCGCCCGGCGCGAGCGCCTGGCCGAACTCCTGACCGACATGAACCTGGCGCGGCTGTCGCGGAGCGTCGCCCACACCTTGTCCGGCGGTGAACGCCGCCGCCTGGAGATCTGCCGCGCGCTGGTGGCCAGCCCCAGCATCCTGCTGCTGGACGAGCCGTTCAGCGGCGTCGACCCCAAGGCGTGCGAGGACATCCAGAAGATCATCTACAGCCTGCAGGAGCGGGGCATTTCCATCCTCATTACCGACCACAACGTCTTCGAGACGTTCACCATCGTCGACCGGGCCTATATTATCCGCAACGGCAAGGTGCTGAAGCACGGCTCCCCTCAGGAACTGGTCGAAGACCCCGAAGCCAGGCGGCTCTATCTTGGCGACAAGTTCACCGAATACGGCGACGCTTTCAAACACCTTCGCGAGGAAGTCCGCCGCAAGGGAAAGGACGTCCCCGTCATCCAGATCGGGGCCGCGACCAAGGTCATCCGCAAGGAAGAGGAAGAAGCCATCACCAAACGCGCCGACGCGGGCGAGCCGAAAGCGTAGCCATATACCTTTATGGTACCTAAGCCATGCCCCTTCTCCCCTTGAGGGAGAGGGCCGGACCGCATCACTCATAGAATTCACAATTCACAATGCACAATTCATAATTATGGACCAATGGAGCAATTCACAATGTTCATAGGCCCTCGCCGGGAATTGGATCGAGGCCGATTGATTGTGAATTATGAATTGTGAATTGGTCCGGAGTAACGATCAGCCCGCCTGCCCCGGCACAACTTCCCGCTTCTCGCCCGGTTCACTGTTCTCCCGCCGGGGTGACGTTTGGGGGATGCGTCTCGTTTTATTGGTAAAAAATGCGTCTTCGCGCCATTATCGCCGCATTCTTCCCCAAACGTCACCCCGGCGTCTTGCACGCTGAACCGGGAATTGAACGGGAGGTTGTGCCGGGGCAAGGCGCCCCTATGGAGGCTACGGGCTTACCCTTATAATTGTGAATTGTGAATTGTGAATTATGCATTGTCGGTTCCTTGGGATGCGTCTCGTTTTATTGGTAAAAAATGCGTCTTCGCGCCATTATCGCCGCATTCTTCCCCAAACGTCACCCCGGCGTCTTGCACGCTGAACCGGGAATTGAACGGGA
>JAJQBO010000244.1:4919-6026 GCA_021203245.1 Planctomycetaceae bacterium | reverse complement strand
TGGCTGGCTGCCTGGTTGACCTGGGTGGAACTTTCGTCCAGGCTGGAGATGATGGAGTTGAGGCGCTTGATGATGCCGGTGACGGTGACGTAGGCCATGACGATGGCGATGATGATGCCGATTGCCCCGACCACGGCCATAATCATGTTCATCATGTTGGCCATGGCCGCGCCGGCCACGATGGCGTTGTTGGTGACCACGTCGGAATCGGCGATGGCGTCGTCGGTGACCTTGTTCAGGCGGTTACGAATCGGCACGCCGACATTGACGAGGATGTCATTCGCCTTCACGTTGGAACTTTGCCGCACCAGTTCGATGATCTGGGCAAAAGCCGGCGCGCCGGTGCCCTGGAGTTTGGTCAGGAGATCCTGTGCCATGGTGCCGCCGGTGGCGGGCGGAACGCCTTTCGCGATTTCGGTGAGGCCGGCGTCGATACCGCCCATGAGGTCGGTAATGGTTTTCTCGTATTGGGCCATGCGGTCGGGATCGGTTTCGGGGATGTATTTCACCAGATCGAGGCGGAAGCGCATCAGGTTGAGGCGCAGATCGCGCGTCTTGGGTGTATAGATATCGTAGAGGTCGAACTCGTTGTTTTCGCGGATATAATTCCCAAGCCGCATCAAATCCGTATCCACCTCGTCCCAGAACGGCACGAGATTGGCGTTGATGACAAATGCCTTGTTGTTGGAATTCTGATACGACAACTCGGCAATCTGATTGGTCACGCCCACATAGGCGTCCCATTCCTTGCGCACGTCGTTAAAAATTTCCTGTTGGCGCGGCGTCGGCGGCACGCTCATATTGCTCTGGAAGGTGGCGAGCAGGTCGTCCATTTCCTTTTCGATGGCGCGGAAGTCGGTGTCCATCATGCGGCGCATCTCCGCCTCGTCGACGGACTGGATGATGGAGGTGGTGGCGATGCGCCGGTTGAGGACGACCTTGTCCATGACGTTGAGGTTGCCGTTGCGCTTGGATGTTGCGCCTATTTCGGCCATGTCGGCCGACAGGCGGCGGATACTGTAGATACCGATGCCAAGAATGATAATTGCCACAACAAGCAACAGGAAAATTATGGCGAATATTTTTCGAGACATGGACATACGCATC
>JAJQBO010000244.1:0-4909 GCA_021203245.1 Planctomycetaceae bacterium | reverse complement strand
CCCACTATTTATATTTTACCAAACACCCCACCGCAAAAATTGCCCCAAAATTAACCTCCCACCGCCCACCCCCTATTTGCGCCCCCCCCCCCCCTTAAGCGAAGAAATGAATGGATGCCGGCGGTTCAACGCGTTTCCCAAGCTGCTGTAGAGAACATTGTAACCCAATTCTTCCTAGAGGAAAGTTGAAAAATTTATAAATACAAAATGCATTGAAATTAATATCATCCCAATGAATTTCCCGGATATCTGCGACGGCAGCCGCGCCTACCCAGCGCTACCCGTCTACCGATCATCTTTTGGATCGCGGTGGAGCACAGGGTCACTCGCCCTTGCCCGGTACAACCACACGCGTGCGCGCTGGTCGACGCTGCAGCGCCGGGGTGACGTAAGGGGTGATTGCGGGAGAGGCAACCAAAGCGACAGCGCCAATGCGGCGCTGCTGCGGGAAGGGTAAAGGAAAAGGAGGCATCAGCGAGCAAAAAACCGGCCTACCGGGCGGTTTTTCTTTCGCGTCGGGTTAGCGGCGGGCGCATTTTTTGAACGACACCAGCCGCCTGCCCTGATCGGTGTTGGGGAGGGTGTACTGCACATCCACCGCCAGCTCGTAGATGTTGGGAAAACGCGCCTGCGCTTCCGCTACTTCGTCGTCGCAACCCGGGCCTTTCATAAAAACCGCCTGGCGTCCGTCCGGGATAAACGGCAGGATGCGCTCCAGCGTGGGGGGAATCGTCTCCAGCGCCCGGGTCACGACATCGCCGACAGGCTGGTCGAAGTCGTCGCCAAGGGGGGAATCCTCGCGCACCGACTTCGGAAAGAGCGCCACGTTTTTCAACCGGAGTTTCTTCACCACCTCTTCGAGAAAACGCACCCGCTTGCCACGGCTTTCTGCCAGGAGGAACGGCACATCCGGGCGCATAATCGCCAGGGGAACGCCGGGGAATCCGGGGCCGCTGCCGATGTCCAGGACCGGGCCGACCGGATCGAACCACTGTAAAATCATGGCCGAATCGATGAAGTGCTTGAGTACCGTCGCCTCGATGCCCATAATGCGGGTAAGGTCCAGTTCGGCATTCCGGAGACGCAGCAGATCGTAGTATTGCCAGAACTTCCCGAGTTGTTCGTCCGTGACCGGGAACGCGTGCCCGGCGAAGAGGCGCGCCATATATTCGCGGGTGGCCGGTTCGGACTCGTAGGCGCTGTAGTCGTACGGGCGCTCGCCGCCGGCAAAGCCGTTCCTGCGGTTGGGGCTGATGGACGTTTCCGACGCGGCGCGGCGCGGCGCCGGGTTGCGGTGGCCGCGAGACGCTCCCTGGCTTGCGTAGCGTTGTTTGCCCGCGCCGGAGCGGGGCGTTTTTTTTCGTGCCATGACGACTCCTGGGTGGGCGAGCGCCTGCCGCCCCCTTTTCATTCAAAACCGCCGAAAGTATAGGGAAAAATGACCGACCAGGAAAGCCCCAACCCGGAAGCGCCGCTGCGATTCATTTACGAGGACAACCACCTCCTCGCAGTGAACAAGCCGGCGGGACTGCCGAGCCAGCCCGATTCGAGCGGCGATCCGTCCCTTGACGTGCTGACGAAAGAGTATCTCCGCAAAAAGTACAACAAGCCGGGAGACGTCTACCTGGGCCTGCTGCACCGGCTCGACCGCCCCACCAGCGGCGTCGTGCTGATGGCGAAGACGGGCAAGGCGGCGTCGCGCATGTCTGATCAATTCCAGCGCCGCGAGGTGGACAAGCGCTATCTCGCCATGGTCCAGGCTCCCATCCCCCCGCCGGAATCCGGCTATTGCCGCAACTGGCTGACGCAGGGCGACAACGGCAGCATGGCAGCGCATCCGCGGCGAATCGACCGCGCCAAAGAGGCCCGACTTTCGTATGAACTGCTTGCCTACAACGAGGAAGCCGGCATGGCGTGCCTGATGGTCGACCTCGAAACCGGCGTCAAGCACCAGATCCGCTGCCAGCTCGCCGCCGCCGGCATGCCGGTTGTCGGCGATTTCCGCTACGGCTTTCCGGGAAAACCCGCCAGGCCGCTGCCGGTGTACGGCGGGCGCGCCATCCTGCTCCACGCCCGCAGCATCGATTTCAACCACCCGGTCAAACGGGAAGGCTTACGTGTTATGGCGACGCTGCCCGAATACTGGGACGGCTTTTTAACGTCCATGGTCGGGGATGCGTCGCTGCTTTCGGAATTTTTCGACGCATGAATTCGATAAAGACGCAAGCCATAGTCCTCCGCAACCGCCGCTTCAGCGAGACAAGCCTGGTGGTCACCCTGCTTGGCCGCGACAGCGGCAGGCTGGACGTCCTTGCCAAGGGGGCGCGGCGGGAAAAAAGTCCGCTATTCGGCCACCTTGACCTGTACCAAAAGGAGGACGTTCTGGTGCTGCGCCGCCCCGGCGCGGGACTTGACCTCCTCATCGAAGCCGCCTTTGCCGACGAGCACGTCGGCCTGCGTTTTTCCCCCACCGCCTTCGCCGCCGCCGGACTTCTCGCCGACCTGGCGGCGGAAGCCACCCTGCCGGGCGAACCGCTGCCCGAACTCTACGACACGCTGGCCGGGGCGCTGTCCCTCCTGTCCAGCCTCGGCGACGCGGCCGCGCACGCCGGGCTCGGCGCGGCGCTCCCGTTTACGCCGGCGGAAAAAACCGTTCTGGTGGGGCGGACCCTCAAGCTGGCGCTTCTCGACATGCTGGGCTGGCTCGGCTATGGGCTGGAATTGAACCGCTGCGTCGTGTGCGGCCGGGCGGTGGGCGGCGGCGGCGCGTTGAGCAGGCGGTCCGGCGGCTGGGTGTGCGGGGGCTGCAGGCCGAAGGCGGGCGAAAGCATCCGTATCGGCGACAACGCCCTCGCCAGCCTGCGCCTCCGTGGCGACGGCGACGAACGCTTCGAACTCGCCCTGCCGGCGGGCGAACGCCGCCGCTGGCTCCGTTTTCTCGTCGACTACGCCCAGTACGCTTTGGAGAAGCCCCTTCGCGGGCGGAAGGTTCTGTTTCAGGTTATGGGATAGAATAATGAACAATGAACAATTAACAATGAACAATTATTTGAAGCATGTCACAGGGAAGAAATTGTTCATTGTTCATTGTTCATTAAAACCAACCCCTCCGCACTCTCGAGTATCTTCTTAATTTCGGTCATCAGCCGTGCCGCGAGCGCGCCGTCGATGGAGCGGTGGTCGCAGGAAAGGGTGAGTTTGGCCATCGACCGGACGACCACCTCGCCGTGGACGGCGACCGGCTGGTCGACGGTGCGGCCCATCGCCAGGATGGCCGCTTCGCCCGGGTTGACGATGGCGATGAAATTCTCGACCTCGTACGCGCCCAGATACGACACGCTGAACACGCTGCCGGAGCAGTCCCCCGGTTTCAGTTCGCCCCGCTTGGCCTTGTCGGCCAGGGCGCGGGTGTCGGAGGCGATGTCCACGAGGCAGCGTTTGTCCGCGTTTTTCACCACAGGCACCACCAGGCCCTCGTCCGGCAGGGCGGCGGCGAAGCCGATATGCAGATCGGTGCGCGGCACCAGCCCCTCCGGCGTATAGACGCTGGCGGCGCGGGGATGGCGGGTCAAGGCGATGGCGGCGGCGCGGATAGCCATGTCGTTGAAGGTGGCTTTGCGGCCCTGCTTTTTCAGGGTCCGGCGCAGGTCGATGCAGGCGGTCATGTCCACCACCCCGGTCAGGTAGAAACAGGGGATGTGGCGCTTCGACATGGCCATGCGGTCGGCGATGGCGCGGCGCATAACGCCGAGCGGCTCGGCCGGGCCGCCGTGGTTGTCGATTTCCGACCAGTCGAAGCCGCGAATGTCGTTCTCGTTCGGGAGCGGTGCGATGCGGGTCTCAGGGAGCGTCTCCTCCAACGACCGCGCCAGGAGCGCCAGCACGTCGCCGGACGAAAAGCGCGCGCCCGCCGGCACCAGGTAGCGGCGCAGATAGCCGGACGCGGGCGAGACGACGGTCAGAACCGCCTTGTCGATTTCGTAGCGGCACAGCGGCATTCCTTCCGCCACGTGCTCGCCTTCCGCCGCCAGCCACTCCACCAGGGCCGGGCGCGGCGTTGCCCCGAGCTCCCGCCCGGGATCAAAAACCACCGGTGTTATCATGCATTTCCTTTTGCGCGCGCTGCGCCGTAGGCCATGAAGGCGGCGGGCAGGTGCGAGATGATGTCGGAGGCGATCATCCCGTGCACGCCGGCCTCGGTGCAGGCCAAATCGCCCGCCAGGCCGTGAAGGTAAACCCCGAGCTTGGCCGCCTCGAACGGCGCCAGGCCCTGCCCCACCAGGGAGGCTATCACCCCGCACAGAACGTCGCCCGACCCCGCCGTTGACATGCCGGGGTTGCCGCTTTCGTTCTGGTAGACATCGACGCCGTTCGTGACCAGGGTGGCGTGGCCCTTGAGGGCGACGACCGCGCCGGAGACCTTGGCGTATTTGACGGCGAAATCGCGGCGCTTTTCCTGCACCTCGGCGATGGTCTTGCCGGTGATGCGGCCCATCTCGCCCGGGTGGGGCGTGATGATGGTCGAGCCCTGGCGCTTGCGGAGAATCATGAAGTCGGTGCCGATGGCCGAGAACGCGCCGCCGTCGATAATAAGGGTCGGGAAAATTTCCGGAATCAGGAGGCGCATCAACTCGCCCGTGTCGCCGGCGACCGGCAGGCCGGGGCCGAGGATGACGCAATCCGTCTCGCGGGCGGCCTCGACCAGGATTTCCCGCGCGTCCATGGCCGGCGCGCCCGACGGCGTGTCGGGTATCGGCAGGGTCATGACCTCGACCGAGAGGGTCTCGCCGACCGCGTTCAAACTCTTCGGGATGGCCCAGAGCACGACGCCGGAACCCGAGCGCATGCACGAGCGGCTGGCCATGGCTCCGGACCCGGTCATGCCGACGGACCCGGCGATAACCAGGAC
>JAJQBO010000171.1 GCA_021203245.1 Planctomycetaceae bacterium | reverse complement strand
GCGGCGGGGTACACTATACTACGGAGGGAAAGGAGGACCTGATGGCAGATCAAAGCGGGCTGGACGACCGGGAAGCCGAAGGCCTGAAACAGGCGCTGGCCCATGCCGTCGCCGTGCAGAAGCGCGGCCTTCGCTGGGTAACGCCGCTGGCGCTGGGCGTGTTCGTCCTCTGTTACCTGGTATTGGGCCGGATGCCCTGGCTGTTCGGGTCGGGCGAGCGGGACGGACTCACCCGCTTTGCCGCCGTCCTTTTTTCGCTGGTTCCGGCCTTCTTTGTCTGGCATGCCGCACCCGGGGCGCTGGCGCGCTCGGCGCGGCGTGCGTTTACGCAGACAGTGCTCGGTCCCATCGGCCGTCTTGTCGATTCGTCCATGGAATACGAACCGGAGGAGCGTATTTCCCGGGCTGTCCTCGATTCGAGCCTTTTATTCGACAGCGTCGGCGAGGGAGTGACCAGCCTGCGCGGCGACAACCGGTTCACGGGAACCGCCGCCGACGGCAGGGCGTTTTCCTTTTCCACCCTCCAGGCCGACAAGAAGCTGCGGCACGGCTGCCACCTGTTCGGCGGCACCCTGTTCAGCGGGATGTTTCTGCGGCGAACGGCGCGGGAAGCGCTTGCCGGGCTGGTGATGATTGTTCCGCGCTCGTCCGGGCTGACGCCGGAAGGCCTGACGGAACGAATCCGCTCGGCCGAGCGGGAGGAATTGCTGCCGGTCAGGGAACTCGAGGTAGTGCACGATCCGGAGTTTGTCCGCTGGTTCATCGTCCTTGCCGCCGGGGAGGTTCCGCCGCCCACCCCTGCCACGCGCGAGCGGATCCTCTCCCTGTTCGAGAAGGACGGCTATCAGCCATACTTTTCGCGGATTGGGGATGCCTGTTTTCTCGGCTTGATGACGACGAGGCGGCAGTTGACCCTTCCGGAGGTCCAGTCGGACGATAGAGACGGGCTCGGTATGGCGTGCAGACGGTATTACGAGGATATCCGCCTTTTCCGCGAATTGGCGGATGCGGACGAATTCGCCTGACGATGACGTTTGCCTGGGCTACGCCAGGCTGTAGCGGTCGAATAGCGCCTGAATCCCGCCCCTGGTCCAGTCGCCCCGCGTCAACGCCAGTTGCAGCAGGACCCGCGCCTTGGCCGGATTCATAAACCCGGCCGCAATGAATCCGTCGCGGCGTATCTTCTCCGTCAGCGGCACCGGCCCGTCAACCACCCGCGTGGCGCACACCACGGCCACGCCGCCGGCGACTGCCTCGGCCAGGGCCGGCCGCACCGCGCTGTGGATATTCCCCATGCCGACGCCGGCATGCACCAGGCCCCACGCCCCGGCGGCGACGGCGGCGTCGACCAGGCCACGCTCCTGCCCGGCGTGGCCGTAGATGATGTCCACCCGGGGCAAGACATCCAAACCCGCCATCGAAAAGATCGGCAGCCCTTCCCGGCTCGAAGCGGGTCGGAAAAACACCGGCTCGCCGTCCACCACCCGCCCTTCCGGACCGCCCCATGAGCTAAAGGCGTTCACGGCCATGGAATCGGTTTTTCTGACCCGGCGCGCCGCATGGATGTCGGCGTTAAATACCACCAGCACCCCCCGGTCGGACGCGGCCGGACAGACCGCTGTCTGCACCGCAGCCAGGATATTGGCCGGCCCGTCGGGCGAGACGGCGTCGGCCGGGCGCATCGCGCCGGTCATCACGAGCGGTTTCCTGTGATGGAGCAGGCAGTCCAGAAACACCGCCGTCTCCTCCATCGTATCGGTGCCGTGCAGGACAACCACCCCCGCGACATCGGGATCGTCCAGTTCCCGACCGGCCGCGCGGACCACATCGAGCCATACGTCCGACGTCATATCCTCGCTCCCGATATTCGCAACCTGGTGCGACCGGAGCCGCGCCGCCGCCGACAAGCCGGGGACGGCGGCCAATAAATCGTCACCCGAGACTACCCCGGATCGGTAGTTCGCCGAACTTCCCTGGCGCGTCGACCGGCCGGCGATGGTGCCGCCGGTGGCGAGCACAGACACGAGCGGCAGGCGGCCCGATTGTAAAGAGTCATGACGTGTCATATCCACTATTCCCTTAAAAATACACGGGCTTTGACAGTTCGTTGCCTGATTTAGGCAAAGAGCCCGTCAAAGCCCTTCAAGAGCGATGAAACTTCGCTATGAGTTGTATAGTTGAGAGGAAGACATTCTTTAGTATAATCCATGAAACCAACTTTGCAACTCGTTATCCAGAAAAAATTGCATTTATGCAACATGTTTTGTAGGAGCGGGTTTAATGGATGCGTCAACTGTGGCCGTAAGGACGGTCCGACCAGGCCGACCGCGGCGGCATACACTGCCATGTTAATTGAGGGTAAATTAATTTTTCCATTTGACAAATTAATTCTTTCCTTTTAAACCCTTCTCACGTTGGTGGTTGTTGCCCAAGAGAGGATATACCAGCATGACCAGCGACGTTGAAAACCCTGTCCCGGCCCAGGAAGAAATCAAGCCGATCCTCAAAGCCCTCCGCACCTGCCGCGGCCAGCTCGACGGCATTATTGGCATGGTCGAGAAAACCCGCGACTCCCTCGAGGTATCAAACCAGATACTTGCCGCCCAGGCCATGCTCAAACGCGCCAATAAAATGGTGCTGATCCAGTATATCGAGGAGACCATGCGCGCCGGCATGGCCGAACCCCAGAAAACCGACGCGGCTATAACGGAAATCAACACGATTCTCGACAAACTCCTGCGCCAACCCTAAAAAGGCCTCACGACGCGCCTTGTGCGAGTCCGCCCGTATAGCTATAATAGAGGTAGGGCACTGCAAGGGACGATTTATGACCGTCACCGCCACAGTGGACATAACCGGCATGACGTGCGCCGCCTGCGGGAAGCGGGTGGAAAAGGTTGTGGGCAAATTGCCGGGCGTCGACGCCGCGACTGTCAACATTGCCACTGAAAAACTCTCCGTCGCCTACGACGACGCCGTGGTCGGACCGGCCGATATCGAAAACGCCGTCTCCCGGGCCGGCTTCGGCGTCGTGCGGCAGGATAAAAAAACCGCCATTATCCCCATCGCCGGCATGAGTTGCGCCGCCTGCGCCTCGCGCCTGGAAAAGGTGCTGGGCAGGCTGGACGGCGCGGTTTCGGCCAGCGTCAACTACGCCACAGAAAAAGCCGTCCTCGTCTACAACCCCGCCATCCTGCGCATGGCCACCGTCCGCGAGGCTGTCGCCAAGGCCGGCTTCCAGGCCCTGGATATCGAAAAGGAGGGGGCGGTCGATGCCGACTGCGTCCGCCGCGAGGCCGAGGTCAGGGCCATGTGGCAGCGGTTTACCGTCGCCGTCGTCTTTGCCGCGCCGCTCCTGTATATCGCCATGGCCAGCATGATCCCGGGCGCGCCGTTTCCCGCGTTTCTCGACCCGGCGCTGCATCCGCTCCGTTTCGCGCTGGTGCAACTGTTGCTGACCCTGCCGATCGCCTGGGTGGGGAGGCGTTTCTATTCGGTCGGCTTCAGGCTGTTGTGGCAGCGCGCGCCGAACATGGATTCCCTTATCGCCGTCGGCACCTCCGCCGCCATCGTTTACAGCCTGTACTCGACCTGGCGGATTTGGCAAGGCGATGTGCACGCCGTCCACGGCCTCTACTACGAGTCGGCCGGGGTGATTATCGCCCTTATCCTCCTGGGGAAGTCCCTCGAAGCCGTTTCGAAGGGGAAGACCTCCCAGGCGATCAAGAAGCTGATGGGCCTGGCTCCGAAAACCGCGCTGGTGGTGCGGGACGGGGTCGAGTCGGAACTCCCCATAGACGAAGTCGAACCGGGCGACGTCGTCGTGGTCAAGCCTGGCGACAAGATACCGGTCGACGGCGTCATCCTCGAGGGCAGGACCACCATCGACGAGGCGATGCTGACCGGCGAGTCGATGCCTGTCGACAAAAAGGCCGGCGACCGGGTCTACGGCGCGTCTCTGAACAAAAACGGCCGCATCCTTTTCCGGGCCGACAAGGTGGGGGCCGACACCGCCCTGGCGCAGATCGTCAAGCTGGTCGAGGGCGCGCAAAACGCCAAGGCTCCTATCGCCCGGCTGGCCGACGTGGTGGCGGGCTATTTCGTCCCGGCGGTCATCCTGGTGGCGGTCGTGGCCGCCCTCGCCTGGTGGATTGGCACGCATGACTTCGCCTTCGCCCTATCCATCTTTATTTCGGTCCTGATTATCGCCTGCCCCTGCGCCCTCGGCCTCGCCACGCCGACTGCCATCATGGTCGGCACCGGTCGCGGGGCGGAATACGGCATCCTTATCAAGGGCGGCGACGCCCTCGAATCGGCGCAAAAGATAAACGCCGTCATCCTGGACAAGACCGGCACCATCACCCGAGGAAAACCCGAACTGACCGACGTCCTGCCGGTCCCGGGCGGCGACCGCGACGCCCTCTTGCGGTTGGCCGCGTCGGCGGAAAGGGGATCCGAGCATCCGCTGGGCGAAGCGGTCGTCGAGGGCGCGGCACAGGAGGGAATCGACCTCCTGCCGCTCGATCACTTCGAAGCGCTGCCCGGACGCGGCATCGAGGCAACCGCCTCGGGTCACCGTATCCTCCTCGGAAACGATCGTTTGCTCCGGGATAACGGCATTATGCCCGACGCGCTGGCGGAAGCGTTCAACCGCCTCGCTTCCGAAGGAAAAACCGCCATGTACGTGGCGGCGAACGGCGCTCTCGCGGGGGTGCTGGCGGTGGCGGACGTGGTCAAGCCGTCCAGCGCCGAGGCGGTGCGGGCGCTCCGCGATCTCGGCATCGAGGTGGCGATGCTGACCGGCGACAACCGCCGCACGGCGGAGGCGATCGCCAGGCAGGTCGGCGTCGATCGGGTGCTGGCCGAGGTATTGCCCGGCGACAAGGCGAACGAGGTCAAGCGGCTCCAGGCCGAAGGCAAGCGCGTCGCCATGGTCGGCGACGGCATCAACGACGCTCCCGCCCTGGCCCAGGCAGATGTCGGCATAGCCATCGGATCGGGCGCGGACGTGGCGATGGAATCGGCGGACGTGGTCCTGATGCACAGCGACCTCATGGACGTGCCGGCGGCGGTCGAACTGGCCCGCGCCACCATCCGCAACATCAAGGAAAACCTGTTTTGGGCATTTGCCTACAACACGCTTGGCATCCCGGTTGCCGCCGGGGTGTTGCACCTGTTCGGCGGCCCGCTCCTGAACCCGATGCTGGCCGCCGCGGCGATGTCGTTGAGTTCCGTGTCTGTTTTGACGAATGCGCTGCGGTTGCGGCGGTTTCGTCCCAAGGCCAAAAAGGGGTGAGGCGTTCCCGGCCGATTGAAAAAAAGGAGAGAGCCATGAGCACACTGTATCGTCGAATCCTCTGTCTCCTGGCGGTCGTCCTTCTGGGCGGCGGATACGGCTGGGGAGCGTCGCGGAACGAGGTGACGAACCGGTTGGAGGACTTCCGGAAGTTCTTCATCGACTTCCAGCTTGCCCCCGACTCGGGCATTCCCGGCGATTTGCTGGCCGAATGCTATGGGGTCATTATCATGCGCCAATACAAGGCGGGCTTTATCTTCGGCGCGCGGGTGGGGCATGGCGTCATCTTCATGCACGACCGCTTCACCGGCGAGTGGTCGCCGCCGGCGTTTGTGCGCTCGGCCGACGGCAGCTTCGGCTTTCAGATCGGCGGCCAGTCCGTCGACGCCATCATCCTCATCATGAACCAGGAGGGGGTGGACATGCTGCTGAAGACCCGCTTCTCCATCGGCGTCGACGCCTCGGCCGCGGCCGGACCGGTGGGGCGGGACATGTCGGCCCAGGTGGGACCGGGGACGGCGTTCCTGACCTATTCCCGGGCCAAGGGCCTCTACGCCGGCGCGTCGTTCGAGGGCAGCGCCTACCTGAACAACAACGACTACAACCGCGCCCTCTACGGCAGGTCGGTGGGAATCCGGGACATCCTCCTGGACCGCCAGGTGGCGATGCCGCCCGAGGCCCAGCCCATCATTGCCACCCTGAAGGAATATGCGGTCAGGGGCGGCGGCCCGTCGACACCCGCCCAGCCCACGGCTGGCGAC
>JAJQBO010000206.1 GCA_021203245.1 Planctomycetaceae bacterium | reverse complement strand
ATATGCAAGTATTATCCCAACTCGAATCCGTTTTAATTGCCTAAGTCATTATTTGGTAAGATAGAAAAAGGCCAAACATGAGCTGCCCGTTTCCCCGCCTGACGGGGAAACGGGCTTTTCATGGACGAGTTCGGTGTCGTCACCGTCTGTCCCGTGGACCCCGGCCGAACTGCCCGTTTACTCCGCTGGTCAATGTCCGCACGCCGGGGTGACGTATGGGGGAGATTGAGGTGCTTTTGCGTAAAAACGGCGCGACTCCCCTTTTTCGTCACCCCGGCGTCCAGGCCTTGAACCGGGCTCAAAACGGGCGGTTCGGCCGGGGTCCACGGGAGTATGCCTGCGCGACGGAATCCACACTATCGCAGTTCGGAAAGATCTGGCTACTCGTTTTGGATGCCCCCAAACCGGTTGCCGATCAAAAAAGCCACCCCCGCCAGTACCAGCGTGGGAACGATGGGGTGCAAACCGAAGACGGAGGTCTTCGTCGCCGTCAACCCGATAAAGCACGCCACCCCCGCCACCACCGACCACAGCGCGCCGGAGCGGTTCGCCCCGGACCAGAACAGGCCGAGAAGGATGGGCCAGAAGAACGTCGCCTCAAGACCGCCAAAGGCGAAGAGGTTGATCCACGCCAGCAGATCGGGCGGTTCCAGCGCCAGGATAAACACCAGCACCCCCAGCGCCCCGGTTATGCCCACGCTCGCCCGCATGGTGAAGCGGGTGGTCGCCCGTTCCATGTCGCCCTTCAGGTACCAGGCGATATAGACGTCGCGGATCATGGTCGCCGAAGCGATGATAAGCATCGAACTCACCGTCGACATGACGGCGGACAACACCCCGGCGGCGAACAGCCCCGACAGCCACGGCGGCATCAGCCGCATGATCAGGGTCGGCATGATCAGGTCGCCGGCGGGCAGGTCGGGAATCACGCCCCGCCCGAGCGCTCCCGCCAGATGGGTGGTAAAGAGGATAAAGCCGATGACGACGGTGCCGTAGAGCATGGCGCGCCGAAGCAAGGTGTCGTCCTTGAAGGCGAGGCATTTCTGGATGGTCTGCGGCAACCCGAGCACGCCGATTCCCACCAGCACCCAGAACGAAAACAGCATCGGCACCGGGATGGCACCGCCCGCGCCAGTGGGGCTGAGGAGGCCTGGGTCGATCGCTTCCAGCCGCGCGAGAATGGCCGGCAGGCCGCCCCCGGCCGCGACGACGCCGATCAGGATGGCGATGGAGGCGGTCAGCATCACCACGCCCTGGATGATGTCGGTCAAAACCACGGCGCGGAAGCCGCCCATCGTCGTGTAGACGCCGATGGTGATGCAGAACAGCACCAGCCCGGCGATATACGACTGGCCGGTGATGGCCTGGAACAATCGCGCCCCGCCGATGAACTGCGCCAGCATGATGGCGACGAAGAACAGGATCATCAAGCAGCTTGTCAACCCCACCAGGAACGGAGAGCCATAGCGTCCATAGAGGTATTGGCTGACGGTGAGGACGCCGGTTTTGCGGCTGTATTCGGCCATACGCTTGCCGAGGACGCCCAGGGCGAGGAGGGCGGTCGGCACCTGGATCATGGTGAGGAGCACCCAGCCGAGGCCGAGCGAGTAGGCGATGCCCGGCCCGCCTATAAAGCTGGATGCGCTCGTATAGGTGGTGATGGTTGCCATGGCGAGGGCGAAGCCGCCCAGGTTCCGGCCGGCGAGGAAGTATTCTTCCAGAAACGCACGGACGCCGCCGGAGCCGCGCGACCGGGTCCGCGCCCGCCTGGCCCACACGCCGATGGCGACCATGGCGAGCAGGAAGAGGAGGATGACGGCATAGACGACCGGCTGACTCCGCACTCCGTCGAGAAAGGCGCTCACAGGACGCGCCGCCACAGGCAATAGGCCAGCGCGACGGAGACGGCCACGAACGAGACGACGCAGCCGATCAGAAACCACAGCGGCATCCCGGCCATGAACGGCTGGGCCGGCCCGGTCCATACTTCGCCGAAGATGAGTCCAATGCACCACACGGCGAAGAATCCGCCATACAACGCCGCAATCACCCCGATACGCCTGTCCATTGTCCCCTCCACTCCCGTTTCCAGAATCGCACCGCTTTTGCCCGGCAGGGCGTCGCCTCATGCGAGGCCTGACCCATTCCATAGTACGGTCTTCCCCGGCTTCACCGGGGTGGTTCGTACAGCAACACCTAGGGGATTGTACCCCCACGTCCGGGCAAAGCGAGAAAGTTTTTGAAAATTTTCCGGCGCGGTCGCGAAAGAGGGTGTAGCGTGATTATGGATTTAGGATTTTAGATTTAAAATTTAAAATTTAAAAAGAGACCATGAGGGGAATATACCGTGAACGCACGAGAACGGGTCCTGGCCGCCCCTCGACCATAAAAACCCCGACCGCATGACCTTCGGCATCTATGCCAGCCGGCAGTCCCCTTTGTGGCGCCAGCGGGAGACGGTCGAGGAACACACCCGCATTTTGGACGCGCTGCTTCAGCGTTCGCAGAAAGACATGGTCGCGGCCATGCGCACCCATTTCGACAACACGGTCAAGGACATGCTCACCTTTTTCCACCCGAAGTCGGGCCGGCTCATCGGACCGAAATAAGAAACCGCGCCAGACACTGAAAAACGCCACTCCTCCCGGGGGAGCGTTTCGCATGCTCGGCCATATCGGCATCGCTCGTCACCCCTTCGGGAGAGCGTCGACCAGTTGTCCGTGCCTGATTCACTCCGGCGTCCATTCGTTGCAATGGACGAGGAAATGGTACACAGGCGCAAGATCCCGGAACGTCCCGCCCAGCGTTTTCGCCAGAACGGGCGCGAACAGCCCGTCCATGTCCGTCGTCTCGTACATGGCCGTTACGCTGCGCCGCTCGAGCCACTCCCGTTCTTTTTCGGTATGGTCGGGATAGCGCGGCCGCTTGTAGCGGTCGCCGTAGAGACTGAAGTGGGGCAGTCTGTCCAGGGCCTTTTGCGCCGCCCGGTAGCGCTTGTCGCCGGCGATTACCAGCCGCCGCACCTTGTCCATTTCTTTCGGCGGGGCCGAATAGTAGCCGCAGCCGTAGCGATAAAAATCGGGCGTGAATTCGAAGAAAAACACCGGCCCGAGCATGCCTTTGCGCCGCTGGAAAACTAGCCAGCTTGCCCGCTTGTACATGGTCTTGTCGCGCGAGAAACGGGTATCGCGGTGAATCCGCGTCAGCACCCGGCGCGGTTCGACATTGACGAACGGGTCGATCTTGAGAACGACGGGAGACAACGCCCCCGTCAACTCCAGCATGGGACGCTCGATCACCTGCACGTATTCTTCCCGATGATCGGTGAACCACCCCTTGCTGTTCTGTTTGTGGACCTGATCGAGAAACGCCAGGCTGGCTCTGGTTAACGGCATGAAATCCCCTCTTTGACAGCTGGTGGTTCCCAAGTTTTACCCCAAGCGGGGCGGGAAGGGAAGGAAGAACCGCCTCCCCGGCGACAAACATATAAAGCAGCGCCACGCACCAACCCGAGCGCGCACAAGGAGACCACCATGGCGGCAAAGAAGGATTATGGAGCCGAATCGTTGGCACTGCACTACCAGTGGAGGGGTAAAATCCAGGTGTGCTCGAAGGTGAAGGTGGAAAATCAGGAGGACCTCTCCCTCGCCTACACGCCGGGCGTGGCCCAGCCGTGCCTGGAAATCCACAAGGACGTCAGCAAGAGTTACGATCTCACCAACCGCTGGAACACGGTGGCGGTGGTGACGGACGGTTCGGCCGTCCTTGGCCTCGGCAATATCGGGCCCGAGGCCGGCATGCCGGTTATGGAAGGAAAATGCCTCCTCTTCAAGAATTTCGGCGGGGTCGACGCCATACCCCTCTGCATCCGCAGCCAGGACGTCGACACCATTGTCGAGACGATCTCGCTGCTGGCGGGCAGCTTCGGCGGCATCAACCTGGAAGACATCGGCGCGCCGCGCTGTTTCGCCATCGAGGAACAACTCAAGCACCGCTGCGACATCCCGGTTTTTCACGACGATCAGCACGGCACCGCCGTCGTGACCCTGGCGGCCCTGAAGAACGCCCTGCGCATCGTCGGCAAGCGATTCGACGAGGTGAGCGTCGTCATGAGCGGGGCCGGTGCGGCCGGCGTCGCCATCGCCCACCTGCTGTCCGGGGCAGGCGTGCGGGAGGTGGTCCTGTGCGACCGCCAGGGGGCAATCTACCGCGGCCGCGACGGCCTGAATCCGGTCAAGGAACGATTGGCCCAAAATACCAACCCCCACGGGAAAAAGGGCAGTCTGGCCGACGTGTTTCGCGGCGCCGACGTGTTTATCGGCGTTTCCGCCCCCGGCACGGTCACGCCCGAAATGGTGAAGACCATGGCCGACAAGCCCATCCTCTTTCCCATGGCCAATCCGACGCCGGAAATCATGCCCGACCTCGCCCTCGAGGCCGGGGCGGCGGTCGTCGGCACCGGCAGGAGCGATTTCCCGAACCAGATCAATAATGTCCTCGCCTTCCCCGGCATCTTCCGCGGCGCGTTGGACGTGCGCGCCTCGGACATCAACGGGGCCATGAATGTGGCGGCGGCCGAAGCCCTGGCCGCCATGGTCGGGGACGCCCTGCGCCCGACCCACATCCTGCCGCCGCCGTTCATGCCCGGCATCGCCGCCTCGATCGCCAAGGCGGTCGCGCAGGCGGCTCGGGAGAGCGGCGTGGCGCGGATACGCTAACCGGGGGAACACGGCCGGCCGTGTCGCGATTTGTCTTTGACTTCGGCCGCGCCGGCGTTTCTAATGAAGGCAGGGCGGGGCGGGGGGCAGTTCCCAACACGGGAGGCCGCTATGACTGAAGCTCGGCAAACCCTGGTGCTCTTCGGCGCATCGGGCGATCTCACCCACCGCAAAATTCTGCCAGCCCTCTACCGGCTCTACCAGGCCGGACGCCTGCCTGCCAGCTTCCGCCTTTTCGGCTACGCCCGCTCCGATCTGGACGACGAATCGTTCCGCCGCATGGCGGATCTGGCGATGGCGGAGTATGCCGAAGGCTATACCGAATCCTGCCCCGACTTTCTCGACCGCATGTTTTATGTGCGCGGCGACTACGACGGCGGCGACGGTTTCGACCGCCTGCGGGAGCGCATCCAGTGCGACTCGTGCGAAGCGCCGAACTACTATCTCGCCCTGCCGCCGCAGGCCGCCTCGAAGGTCGTCGACGCCTTCGCCTCCGGCCGCCTGCCCACCGACGGCGCGCGGGTGCTGATGGAAAAGCCCTTCGGCACCGACCTCGCCTCGGCCAGACACCTGAACCGCCAGTTGCAGAAATACATCAAGGAAGAGCACATCCACCGCATCGACCACTACCTCGCCAAGGACACGGTCCGCAACCTGCTCGTCTTCCGCTTCGCCAACGTGCTGTTCGAACCGCTGTGGAACAGGCATTATGTCGACCACATCCAGGTATCGGCCACCGAGACCATCGGGGTCGAGAACCGGGGCGGCTATTACGACGGCATCGGCGTGGTGCGGGACATGCTGCAAAACCACGTCCTGCTGCTCCTCGCCTTTGCCGCCATGGAACCGCCGCTCGCCAACGATTCCGAATCCATTCGCGACAGAACCGCCGAATTCCTGCGATCAATCGATCCGCCGGCCCGGCGCGATTTCGTCTTCGGCCAGTACGAAGGCTACCGCGACGCGCCCGGCGTGAATCCGCAGTCGCAGACGCCGACCTTCGCCGCCGTGCGCCTGTCCATCCACAACTGGCGCTGGCACGGCGTGCCTGTCTACCTGATGTCGGGGAAGTGCCTGGACGAACGGGTCAGCGAGGTGACGTTTGTCTTCAAGGACATTCCGCTCCACCTGCTCGAGGACAACAACTACACCCAGATGGATCCGAACGTCCTGTCCCTGCGCATTCATCCCAGTGAAGGCATCCGCCTGTCGCTGGGCGTCAAGGCTCCTGGCTACCGCGATCGGGTGGTGCCGGCGGCCCTGGATTTCCGCTATGCCGATCTGACTTCGGGCCTGCCGTCGGCGGACCGGGAACTGTTTTCCGGCTACGAGCGCGTCCTGATGGAGGCCCTTGCCGGCCGGCCCGGCCTGGCGTGGCGGGCCGACGCCATCGAGTCGGCCTGGCGGGTGGTTGCGCCCATCCTCGACGAGGAGGACCTCACGACCAACATCAGCCTCTACGTGCCGGGGAGCGCCGGGGCCGATCTCGCCGCCGGGCTGCTGGCCCGCGACAACCGGGTGTGGCACCGATCCGAATTCGAATGAGAGGAGCACTCCATGCACGCCACCATAGGTCTCATCGGTCTTGCGGTGATGGGACGCAATCTCGCCCTCAACCTTGCCGACCACGGCCACCGGGTCGCGGTATATAACCGAACCGTCGAAAAGACGCTGGAATTCGTCGCCTCGCCCGAAGCCGAGGGCCGGGAATTGATCGCCTGCCGCAGTATCGAGGAACTCCTCGGCACTATCGCCAAGCCCGCGCCCATCATCCTGATGATCAAGGCGGGCGACGCGGTCGACCAGCAGATCGACCAGCTCCGCCCGCTCCTGGCCAAGGGCGACATCCTCATGGACGGCGGCAATTCGTATTTCGCCGACACGCGCCGCCGCTGCCTGGCGCTCGAGGCCGACGGCTACCGCTACCTGGGCGTCGGCATATCGGGGGGCGAAGAAGGCGCGCGGACAGGCCCGTCCATCATGCCGGGCGGGAGCCGGGACGCATACTCGCATGTGGAGACGATGCTCACAGACATCTCGGCCAAGGTCGACGGCCAGCCGTGCTGCGCCTATATCGGGCCGGACGGGGCGGGGCATTATGTCAAGATGGTCCACAACGGCATCGAATACGCCGACATGCAGCTTATCGCCGAGGCGTACTATTTTCTCCGCCACGTCGCCGGCCTTGAGTACGACGAACTCCGCGACGTCTTTGCCGAATGGAACAGAGGCGAACTCTCGTCCTACCTGATTGAAATCACCGCCGACATCCTGGGCCGCGTCGACCCGGAGACGGGAAAGCCGATGGTGGAGGTTATCATGGACAAGGCGGGGCAGAAGGGGACGGGCGCGTGGACAGGCCAGTCCGCCCTCGCCCTCGGCGTGCCGACGCCGACCGTGGCGGAAGCGGTGTTTGCCCGCTCGCTCTCCGCCCTGCGGGACGAGCGCCTGGCGGCGGCGGGCGTCCTGGCGGGGCCGGAGCCGTTCGATTTGGGCGACCGCAAACGGCTCGTCGCCATGGTGCGGGACGCCCTGTATGCGGGAAAGATCTGCTGCTATGCGCAGGGCTTCTCGCTCCTCGCCGAGGCGGGCCGGGAATACGGCTGGGACCTCGACCTCGGCGGCATTTCGATGCTGTGGCGGGGCGGCTGCATCATCAGGGCCGCGTTCCTGTCGCGCATCCGCGACGCCTATGCCAGGCGCACGGATCTCGGCAACCTGCTCCTGGACGACTACTTCGTCGAGGCCGTGGCGTCGGGGCAGGCGGGCTGGCGCGAGGTGGTGGCGCTGGCGGCCAGGCGCGGCGTCCCCGTGCCCGCGTTCGCCTCGGCCCTGTCGTATTACGACGGCTACCGCACCGGGTATCTGTGGGCCAACCTCATCCAGGCGCAGCGCGATTACTTCGGCGCCCACACCTACCAGCGGGTCGACCGCGCGGGCGTTTTCCACACCGATTGGCTGGGCATGGAATCATAAGGGGCAGCGAATGCAGGACAATACCTTCGTCTTTGCGGCAAACGCGGAATCGAACGACATCGCCTCGCTGCGGCTCCTGGGCGACGGCAGGCTCGAACTGCAAACGGTGTTGCCGGTCGACGCATCGGCGTCGGCCCTCGCGGTGCATCCGGACGGCCGCACCCTGTATGTCGCCCTGGCCAATCCGCCCCAGATCGCTTCGCTGGCGGTCAGTTCCCGCACCGGCCAGATGCAGGTGCTGTCGGTCGTGCCTGCCCCGGCGAAGCTGAGTTATATCACGACCGACCGCGCCGGCCGGTTCCTGCTGGGCGCGTCCTATTCGGGCGACATCGCCTGCTCGCTGCCGATTTCGCCGCTCGGGCTGGTGCAGGGCCATCCGGCGGCGGTTCTGCGGCCAGGCCGCAATCCGCACTGCATCGTCGTGGACCATGCCAACCGCTTTGTCTATATTCCCTGCCTCGGCAGCGACCAGGTCGGCATCTACCGCTTCGACGCCGCGACCGGCGAATTCGCCCCGGCCGCCGCGCCGGTCGTCCTGACCGCGCGCGAGGCCGGTCCCCGGCATCTCGCCATTTCGCCCGACAACCGCTTCGCCCACCTCGTCTGCGAGTTGAACGGCGACGTCGTCACCCATGTTCTCGATCCGGTTACCGGCGGGCTGAGCGCGAAGGAGGCGGTGTCACTGCTGCATCCCACGCGGCCGTTGCCGCCCAGTTCCTATACCCCGCCCACCAACGAGCCGGCGGGCGAAAATTCGCCCGAACCGGTCGCCTGGGCGGCGGACATCAGCCTCACGCCCGACGGGCGCTTCCTGTACGCGTCGGAGCGGACCCACAGCACCCTGACCTGCTTTGCCGTCGATGTCGTGTCGGGCAGGCTGGATTATGCCGGGATTTTCGAGACCGAGCAGCGGCCGCGCAATTTCGCCATCGACCCGAAGGGCGGTTTTCTCGTCGCGGCGGGCGAGAAGTCGCACCACTTCGCCGCCTACCGCATCGACCGCGACACCGGCGGCCTCAGTCCCTGCGGCAGGGTGGAGGTCGGCCGCAAGCCGGTCTGGGTGGAGATAGGCAACTACCGGTAAGCCGGAAGAACAAGGGGAACCCATGAGCAGGAAGATACTCGCCGTCAACGGCAGCCCGCGCCAGACCTGGAACACCGCCACCCTGTTGCAACACGCCCTCGACGGCGCGTCAGCAGAAGGGGCGGCTGTCGAACTGGTCCACCTCTACGAACTGGATTTCAAGGGCTGCGTCAGTTGTTTCGCCTGCAAGAGCCTGCGCCCCGGGGCCGCGGGCCATTGCGCGGTGCAGGACGGATTGAGCCGCGTGCTCGAGCAGGCCGTCGGGGCGGACGCGCTGATCCTCGGGTCACCTATCTATCTCGGCGCAGCCACCGGCGAATTCCGTTCCTTCCTCGAGCGGCTTGTCTTTCCCCTTATCACCTACACAGACCCGCCAGCGACCGTGTTCACCCGGTCCATCCCGGTCGGGGTGGTCTATACCATGAACGTGACCGAGGAGTTTTTCCAATCCGGGCAGATGGACATCCGGCCGGGCATGGCGATAACGGAGGGCATGCTGGCCCGGGTGTTTGGCCATGCCGAAACGCTCTGCAGCTTCGACACGCTGCAATTCGCCGATTACAGCGCTGTTCATGCGCCCCGTTTCGACCCCGAGGCAAAGGCGCGGCGGCGGCGGGAGGTTTTTCCCGACGACTGCGCCAAGGCCTACGCCATGGGTGCCCGTTTCGCCCGCTGGCCCTGACAGCCGCCGTCCACTCCAACGCACCATAAGATCCCGCCGGTCCGCCGCGCCTGTTCACCCGGCGCGGCCGTGGCGCATGCGCGGGTGGAATATAAGGTATAGTGGAGAAGGGGGGGGGAGGGAATGCCAACCGCCCCCGCCATGACACATAATGGCATCATCGATTAAAGCGCACAGAGCCGCCGGCGCAGGCCGGCCACACGCTGTTCTTAACGGTAACTCTTGACGCGATTCGGCCTGGCACCACGATAACTCCGGCGGACCGTTCGGGTTGCGGCTTGGCCAGGGCGTTGAAAAAATATATGGCAATTCTGTTTAGTGCGAAAGAAACCGTCTGTGCGGCGTAATATACGCCAGAAGCAGTTTTGCGGCAAACCCTGTTATAGGATGGTGTTATCGGAAGTTGAATCGCTAACCCACTTTCCCGGCGCGGTTTGCCTTGTGGCAGCGACGGGAGCGGGACTTCCCCGGCGCCGTTTTTGGACCGGTCTTTCGACCAGCGAGTACATAGCATGAGCAAAAAAAAATCTCGATGCACGCATGTCAATGTTCGGCAGGTTGGCCATGGAATCCGGCCTGGTCACCTATGAAGACATCGTCTCGTGCGTTGAGGAACAGGAAAAGTACCGCTCGCAAAATCTTCCCGCCCCCAAGCTGGGCGAGTTGCTGGTCGAACGCGGCATCATCACCGACGAAGAGGTCGAGCTTATCCTCAAGATGCAGGCCAATCCCGCCGGGCTCATCGGCCGGCAACTGGTCGAAAAGGGCCTGGTCACCCGCGAGCAGCTTCGCGCAGCGCTGGACGAGCAGGCGGAATATGTCCACGCCGGCCTGCAGGCGCCGCGCATCGGCGAAATGCTGGTGGAAAAGGGCATTATCAAACGTGACGACCTCGCCGCCCTCTTGAAGAAAAAGGAAACGCCCGGCAACCTGTTCGGCGAATTCCTCGTCTCCAACAAACTCGTCTCCGAGGCCGACGTGCAGCGCTGCCTGGTCCTGCAAAAGCAGGCCACCGACGAAGGCAGGCAGCCGAAGCGGCTGGGCGAACTGCTGGTCGAATGCGGCGTGCTCCGCAAGGAGCAGATGGAGCTGTATTCCAAGCGCCATGCCATGGCCCGCCGCCAGGGCGCGCCCGCCCTTGTCTCCGGTCCGGTGGGCCGCAGCGGCGGCCGCCGCGCCGTCGGCGATTATGAAATTCTCGAAACGCTGGGCCAGCACATCGACGGCGTCACCTTCAAGGCCGTCCACAACGCCTCGGGCGCGGTCGTGGTCATGCACCACTTCAACACCGCCGATACCGTCGTCGCCTACGCGGTGCGCCGGGGCGAGGAATCGCTCGAAGCGCCCGAAGTCGTCTACGAGACGCCCTTCGCCGCCAAGGTCCGCAAGGCGATGTCCTTGCGGGGCACCTCGACCCAGGTGCTGCTCGCCGACGAAACGATAAACAGCCACCGCGCGCTGGTGGCGGACTATATCGACGGCGTCCCGCTCGAGCGCATCATCGCCGACCAGGGCAAAATCGAGTGGGCCTGGGCGGCGGAAATTCTCCACGACATCTCCGGCGTGCTCGCCGAAGCCGAACGCCTCGGCATCACCCACGACGACATCCGCCCCGGCTCCATCATGATTGACGCCTCCGGCAAGGCGAAATTGGCCCTGTGGGCCTATACCCGCAACCCGGTCGAAAACCGCAACTGGCTGGCGAAAAAGCACCACCCGATTTCCTTCTACTTCTCGCCCGAACGCGTCTCGACGGACGAGCCGGGCGTCAAGGCCGACATGTTCTCCCTCGGCCTTACCATCATCCATTCGCTGACCGGCCGCCCGTCCCTCCGGGGCGACACCGCCGCCGACGCTGCCGCGCAGTACAATCCCGGCACGGTCATGCAGGACCTGGCGCTTGACATGGACCTGCCGATGGATTTCCTCACCATCGTCTCGTCCCTGGTGGAGGCCGACCCGGCCAACCGCCCCGCCACCTTCGGCGCGCTCCACGCCGCCATGCGCGACTTTGTCGCCGCCGAAGGGCTCGAACTCGGCCACCTCAACCTGCCCCTGACCCGGGAGATGTCCGAGGACCAGGCAGCCGACGCCATCAACAAGTTCCTGAGCGCCTCCTCCGCCGTCGCCGCGGTCAAGCGCGTTTCCCTCATGCAGATGGCCCGCTATTTCGTCGGCCCGGTGGTGGCAATGCTTCTCATCATGCTCTCCGTCACCGCCCTCTACAAGACCACCTAGTCCAGTCACGGCCTCATGGTCCGCGCCAACTGGCTGGATATCCAGGGCGACAAGTCGGGCGCGCTGACCCTGTACCGGATGATCTCCGTCATCTATCCGACGAACGAAGTCATCCGGCAGCGTTACTACGACCTGGCCATGGAGGTCCGCGATCACGGCGAGGCCGAAATCGCCCTCGAAAAGCTCATGGCGCTCCACCCCGAGAAGCACTGGGAATACCGCGAGCTCCAGGGCGACCTGCAGGTGTGGCAGAAGCGCTTTGCCTCCGCCGCCTCCATCTACCGGGACGTCCTTTCCCAGCGGCCGAACGACCTGGCGCTCTGGAGCAAGCTGGCGTCCGCGCTGCTCTGGGGCCATAACTACTCGGACGCCATGAGCGAATACCGCAGCCTGTCGGCGCTCGAACCGGGCGACACAGGGGTGCTCCTCGGGCTGGCCCGTTCCGCCGCCGGCGCGAAGGAGTACGAGGAGGCGGTGCGCGTCTTCGGGCAGCTCTTCCGCATGAACCAATTGCCGGAAAACACGCTGATGGAGTACGGCTGGATTCTCCACGACCTGGGCGAGACCCGGGAGCTCCGCGACGTCGCGCGCGAGACCCTGGCCCGCAACGAGTCGGTCGAGTATTCGCGCCGCAACCTCACCACCCTGAACTACTGGGCCGGCGACTACGCCCGGGCCAAGGCGCTCCTGGACGGCCTGGCCGCCAGCGGCGGCGAGGATCTCGAGTTCGTCCTCTTCCGGGTCGACTTGAACGAAAAGCTCGGCAACTTCGACGAAGTCATGCGCGACTACAACCGCCTGGCCGAACTCGATCCGAACAATGTCGAGTATCTCCTCACCATCGCCCACCTCCAGCAAGGGCGGGGCGATTTCGAAAACGCCAACGTCAGCTTCCAGGCCGCCCTGAAGCGCGACGAAAACAACATCGATATTCGCCGCGAGATTGCCAGCAACTATTCCTACATGGATAATCTCGACGAGGCGGTGCGCTGGTACCGGGACATCCTCTCCCGCCGCCCCAACGACAAGGCCGCCACCGACGGTCTCGTCCAGGCGCTGTTGTGGAACGAGCAGTACGAGGAGGCGCAGAATTACGTCGAACGCATGTACCGCGAAAATCCGGCCGACAGGAGCGCGCGGGTCAACTACGCCCTCGTCTACAGCCGCCTCGGCCGCGAGCGGGAAATCATGCCGCTCGTCGACGAACTGTTGACCCGGAACGAAGTCACCGAGGAGGAGCGCGAGCGCCTGGCCCTGAACGCCATGTCCTCGAACTCCAACGGCCTCCTGCTCCGCATCATCGGCGACAGCGCCATGAACACCGAGCGGGTCACCGAATTGCGGCTGCTGCTCGCGCGCCGTCTGCGCGCCCAGGGCCGCCACGCCACCGCGCTGCCTCTGTACGCGGCGGTCCTGGCGGCGACGCCGAACCCGAGTCCGGCGCTCCTCATGGAGATGGCCGAGACCGCCAACTGGGCCAAGCGCCCGGACATCGCCACCCGCTGGCTGGAGCTGGCCAGGGATATTGTTGCCGAGCGCGACGGGCGCGCGGCCCCCGAGGTGACGGAACGCCGTTTTCTTCTTTCCAACAAGGACTGGGATTCTATCCTGGAGCCGCTTCGCGGCCAGCCCAGGATTCTCGAATCGTTGTCCGGATTTCAGAAGCAATTCAGCCGGGATGGGGCGGTCCAGTAATACGGACCGGGCGCTGTGCGCCGAACTGCTGAATTTGCCGATGGGTATCTTCAAGGAGGGGTGCCTTGAATAGCGATTACAACCGCTACGAAACGCCAGCCGAACCGCCACCGTACCGCGCGCCGCGCGGCGGCGGGGTGTTCCTCGGCTTTTTTCTCGGCCTCGGCGTGGTCTGCTTCGGCGCGGTGTGCGTCGTCGCCGGCATCTACGTCATGAAATACGCCAGCCGCCTGGACGCGCTCGAGGACGCCGCCCGCGCCGTCCGGCAGGGCGACGCGCCCGAGCGCCGCGATCACTTCGCGTCCTATCCCTCCAGGCGCGAACCCGCCGGCCGGCCCGAGACGAGCGCCGCCTCCACCACGTCGAACAACGCCCAGCCGCAGATCTATTTCATGATGGGCGGGCAGGGGAACTACGGCGGCATGCCGACCATGCCGGCCTTCTACAATCCGCAGATGCCGCAGATGCCGCCCTTCATGCAGCCCGACATGGCGATGGAGCTGAACCAGTTCATCATGTCGAAGTATCAGAGCGAATTCGCCGAATACATCCGCCAGCGCACCATGCAGGCGCCGGCCGTCACCACCAATGGGCAGCAGGCCTGGCTGATGCAGGGCCCGGGGTACGCCCCAGTCGCGATGAAGCGCGACTACATTTCCACCGCCGTCGCCGTGCCGCCCCAGATGACTCACGACCTGAAGCGCCGCTTCTCCCGGGACGCCGTCGTCGAGGACTGGCTCAGGGAAGAAACGGCTGCGCCCGCCGCCGGAGCCGCCGACAGCGACTCGCCCGATCCGGACGAGGACCTGCAGATGGACGACGTCCTCCGCAGCCTGGCCGAAACGACCTTCGCCGACCAGCAGTACGACCGCACCGCCCGCGTCTATGCCGAACTGGCCAGCCGTTCCGTCAACCTGACCATCGTCGAACTGATGCGCTGGGCCAAGGCGGCGGAACTGTCGGGCGATCCCGATTCCGCCCTCCGCATCCTCGACCTGGTCGTGAAGATTGACGCCGGCAACGTCGAAGCCGTCAAGGAGGCCGCCAACGTCGCGATTGCGTCGAAGAAGTTCACCCAGGCGGCCGAGTACTACTCCCGTCTCATGCAGTTCGAACCCGCCCAGCGCGAATGGCGCATGATGCGGGCCAAGACCCTGACCTGGTCGGGCCGCGGCCGGGAAGCGGTCGAACTGATGCGCCAGCTCCATATCGAGGAACCGTCGGATTGGGAACTCAACCTCATGCTGGCCGACCTGCTGCTGTCGCTGCACGAGTACGAGGAGGCGTTGCCGCTTCTCGATGCCCTTATCGCCCATTCGCCCGACGACGACTCGCTGCTCGACCGGAAGATGAATTCGCTGATGGCCCTGCAGCGCTTCGGTGAAGCGGCCGAAATCACCACCATCCTCATCGACCGGCATCCCGAGGACGGCGATCTCGTCCTCAAGCTGGCGGTCAACCGCGTCGCGGCGGCCCAGTACGGCGCGGCCATCGCCCCGTTCGAGCAATACCTCGCCGCCAGGCCGGAAGATCTCGACGTCCGCCAGCAGTACGCCGAAGCCTTGATGGCGTCGCAGAACTTCTCGGCCGCGGCCCGTCACTACCGCATCATTCTCGGCCGCGAGGATTTCGAGGACGAAGGGAACGAATACCAGAAAAAGCTCGCCAACGCCCTCCTGGCCGTGAACGACTTCAGCGGCGCGGCCGTCGAGTACAGCCAACTGGCCGCGCTCTACCCCGAGGATTCGGAGATCAACTTCGGCCTGGCGACCAGCCTGCGCATGAGCGGCCAGATCCGCGAAGCCCTCATGGTGGCGCAGAACTACCTGTCGTTCGACCCCTTCGACGGGCGCATGCTCACCCTGGCGGGCGAGATGGCCATTGAAGTCAAGGACGTCAAGCGCGCCACCGACTGGTTCCGCACCGCCCTCAAGCTCAGCCCCGACGACTACAAGACGCGCATGGCCCTCGCCAACGCGCTCATGTGGAACCGGGATTACGAACAGTCGGAGTCCGAGTTCCGCCGCGTGCTTCTCTACGCGCCCGACGACGAAGAGGCGCGGCGCGGCCTGGCGCGGGCGCTGTTCTTCCTGCGCGAATACGGCGAATCGTTCGACGTCTTCCGCCAGTTGGCGTGGGAGGACCCGAGCGGCGTCATCGCGACCGAACTGAAGTTCCGCGAAGCCGTCGCCAACGGCCAGGAGGTCGAGGCCGCCAAGCACCTGCAGGTGCTGCAGGAACTCGAACCGCAGGACATCACCTGGAAGTCGGACAGATATCAGGGACTTCTCCGGCAACGGCGCTTCCCCGAGGCGCGGGCCCAGGCCCGGGTGGTGCTCGAGCACGACCCGTCGCACCAGCCCACCATCAAGGGCATGCGCAACATGCGCGATTACCTGGTCGATTCGCCGGTCACGCTGCGGCTCGGGCTGTTGCGGAAATCGTCCAAGCGCACCGAGGACGCGTCGCAGGACCGCCAGGCCAAACTGACCTACACGTATCTCGGCCTGCACGCCGAACGGAGCTTCTCCGAATTCTGGCGGCTCTACGCCGACGCCGACCGGGAAAAATGGGGCATGCGCGAGGCCGGCGTGTCGGACCTCAACAGTTACCGCTTCAAGCTGGGCGGCATCTTCATGGGACACCCGAACCTGCGCTTCCAAGGCGACCTCGGCTACCGCTGGTTCGTCGGCTCCGACCAGGGCATTCGCGGCGCCCGCCATGCGGTCGACGATCAGTGGCTCTACAACCTCCGCGCCGAGATGATTGAAATCGGCGGCCGGCCGCTTAACTTGGGCATTTTTTCCGGCAGGCGTGAGCATTACGACAACTTTATCAACGCCTACGATGACCTCTATGCCTACGATTTCGGCGTTGACGCGCATTACCGCTGGCGCAAGTGGAACTTCAACGCCGAGCTGGTGTCGAGCGTCCTCACCGACAGCAACACCCGCATCTATCTTTACGGCGACGCCAAGTACCGGCTCTACGAAACGGAGTGCATGCTCATCACCCTCGGCGGCCATGTCGAGTATGAAAACTGGGTCGACTATTCGCCCACCTACTATTCGCCCAACGACGTCTACAAGTACGGCATCGACATAGACGGCCGGTACTATTTTTGCCGCAGTCCCGAAGTGTGGGGCTCGACCGCGTCGTATATCGACTTCGGCCTGTCCATCTACCGCGACCGCTTCTCGTCGACGGGGCAGAAGTTTTATCTCGGCATCAACCATGACTACTCACGGCGGCTGACCGCTTTCGCGCGGCTGGACTTCAACCGCGAATCGTATTACAACGAAGTCAAGCTGCTGGCTGGACTGACCTACAAGTTCGGGGGTTGCGAATGAAAATAGAACCAGACAACACCAATATCGAAATGAAGATGAAGAGCCGGGTCAGGGTCGGGATAATCCTCATCCTGGCCAATCTCACCTTCATTTTCGCCTGCGCCTACGTGGCGGTGCGCATTTATATGTAGTCGCAGATGGAGGAGGCGATGCTCATCAGCCGCATTGTCTCGACCGCGCTGGTGATGACCGAGGCGTTCGTCGTCTTCCACTCGATTTCCTACGCCATCAATTTCATCTCGGCCCTGCGCGCGCCCGAGCCGGCCCGCGCCGACATCCGCGACTGGTCCAAGGCGCCCAGCGTCGCCATTCTCGTGCCGGCCCGGCACGAACCATACGAGGTGCTGGAACGGACCTTTCTTTGCCTCAAGAATCTCGACTACCCGAACAAGATAATCTATTTCCTCGACGACTCGTCCGAGGAGCGCTACAACCGCGAGGCCGAGGAACTGGCCACCACCTTCGGCGTGCGCATCTTCCGCCGCGAAAAACGCCACGGCGCCAAGGCCGGCATCATCAACGACATCGTCAAGACCCTCGACACCAAGTACCTGGTCGTCTTCGACGCCGACCAGAACCCGATGCTCGGTTTTCTCAAGAACCTCGTCCCCATCATGGAGGCTGACCCGAAGCTCGCCTTCGTGCAGACGCCGCAGTTCTACACCAACACCGAGTCGAGTTCCATCGTCAAGGGCGCGAACATCCAGCACTGCATGTTCTACGAGTTCATCTGCGAAGGGAAATCGGCCGGCAACGCGATGATCTTCTGCGGCACCAACGCCATTCTCCGCATCGAGGCGCTCCGCGCCGTCGGCGGCCTTGACGAAGGGTCGGTCACCGAGGACTTCGCCACCACCATCGACCTGCACCTCGCCGGCTGGAAGAGCCTTTACAACGGCCAGGTCGGCACTTTCGGCTCCGGCCCGGAAGCGCTGGACATCTATATGAAGCAGCAGTGGCGCTGGTCGCGGGGCAACATCGGCGTCCTGTTCAAGGTGTTTCGCACCTTTTTCCGCCATCCCTTCGGCCTGACCCTGCGCCAGTGGTGGGAACACTTCGCCACCGGATCGTATTACATCATCGGCCTGGCGTACTGCATTCTCATGCTCTGCCCGATAACGCAGATTTTCTTCAATCTCCCTGTGTTCCACATGAACGAACTCATGTATGTCTCCTTGTTCGCGCCGTACTTTCTTCTCAGCCTGACCATCTTCTTTCTCAGCATGTATCGACGAAATTACGCCTTCGGCGACCTGCTGCTGGGGATTCTCCTGGGCTTTGTCTGCTTCCCGATTTACGTCAAGGCACTGTTCGCTGCGCTCCTGGGCATCCGCTCCTCCTTCAACGTCACCGAGAAGCGTTCCGGCTCGGGCGATACGCCCTACCGGGTGTTTTTGCCGCAGTTGATCATCTGGGGCATCAATTTCGCCGCCCTTATCTGGGGGGTGCAGCGCATCGTCGTCGAGCAGACGCCCCAGCTCGCCGTCAGCATGATGTGGACCTTCTACCACTTCGTCATGCTCTCGGCCATTTTCTATTTCCGCCTCTCGCCGACGCGGTGGACCGGTCCCGCCAACGTGGTGCAACCGGTCCCGGCCGAGGCCAAAGCGTGGCGTTGGAGATCCGGGCATGGCGTCAAAGAACAAGAACTTCGACCGCACCTCGGCGGCGACGGCGGCACTGAAGCGGAGCATCCGTTTCTTCGCCTGCGTGGTCATCGTCCTGGGCCTGATCAGCGTGGGCATTTCCCGGCTCTTCACCGAGGACGTGGTTATCCGCGCCCAGGAGACGGCGCGGGAAAACCTGAACATCCTCTGGCAAAGCTACCGCCACTACTATATCCGCGACGGCCAGGTCATGCGTCCGAAGAACGACTTCGACACCGTGTCGGAGGGCCAGGCCTACGCGATGCTCCGCGCCTGCTGGCAGGCCGACCGCGACACCTTCGACGCCGTCTACCGCTGGACCGAGCAGAATCTTTCCCGGGTCCAGTCGCACGGCGACCACCTGCTGTCGTGGCGCTTCGGCTCGGACTCGATGGGCGGCCAGGCCATTCTGGACGATAATCCGGCCCTCGACGCCGACCTCGACTACGCCCTCGCCCTGTTCCTGGCCGGACGTATATGGCCGGACGGGCGCTCGCCCCTCGGCACCATGGCCTACCGGGAAAAGGCGCTGGCTGTGGCCGACAGCATCATGTCCCGCGCCGTGCACCTGCACCCGAACGGGGAACTGGTGCTGCTGCCGTGGCCCCTCACCGGCAGCCGCGATCCGGAACGGGATTTAATGCTCAACCCGTCCTATTTCTCGCCCGGCCATTACCGCATTTTCGAGGAAGAGACGGGGAACCGCCGCTGGTCCAAGCTGGCCGGCGACACCTACCGCCAGATCGACCGCCTGCTCGCCGCGCCCCTGGGCGACGCCAACCGGGTGGTCACCGTCCCCGACTGGATAGCCATGCGCCCGGACGGCACGTTCGTCACGGACGCGTCGCGGGGCTATGTCTCCGGCTGGGACGCCTTCCGCCTCTGGTGGCGTCTCCGGCTCGATTGGGAGATTTCGGGCAACCTCAAGGCGGAAGAACTGATTCGCACCCGGCTCCTTCCCTTCCTCGGCAGGTCGATGGACCAAGCCGGCGGCGACGTCGCCAGCGAGAGCGAGCGTGACGGCACGCCGATTGTCAAGAATTCCAACGCCGGCATGGCCGCCGTCTACCGCTGGGCCACGCGCGACTTCGACCCCACCGTCAGCCGCGCCCTGGAGCGCCAGGCGTTGCGGCATCTGCAGCGGGACGGCGGCTTTATGTTCTTTCAGGACAAGGACGACTATTACACCAATAGTTGGGCCTGGTTCGCCATGCTGGAAGGCGGCTCGAACTACCCCTTCGCCGGGCTCTACCGCCTCGGCAGAAGCGCCGCCCCGACGGAGGAGACGCCATGATCACCAAAGCCGAACTGCTGCGCCGCTTCAACGAGATTATCGTCACCGAGGGCTATGCCATGCCGCTCTATGTCGGCCATATGCTGCAGACGCTGCCGTGGTACGGTTTGCCGGCGGATATCGAATACACGACCCGGCAGGTGCTGGAAAAAATCCGCCGCGAGACCGAGGCGACCCGCGCCAACGCCGAGACGATTTACCTCAACATCCAGGAATCCAAGCACAGCGAGTTTTAATGCGGTTTATGAAATTCCATGAACAGTGGAGGCGAATGAACATGATGGTACCGAATGGACGCTGGTATCCGGAGCGGATGACGGTGCGTGGACCCCGGCCGAACCGCCCGTTTTTCGCCCGGTTCACGGCACTGACGCCGGGGTGACGAAAAGGGGGGACCCGCGTCGCTTGTCAAAAACGACTCAACCTCCCCCATACGTCACCCCGGCGTGCGGACGTTGACCAGCGGAGGAAGCGGGCGGTTCGCCGGGGTCCACCGGGATAAACGGTGAAGGCGCCAAGCTCGAACTGATATCGGCTTATTCATGTAATGGAGTGGAATTATGCTCAGTCAGGAAGATTTCATCGGCATGCTGAACGACATGCAGGCCCATGTCGAAAAGACCATCAAGATAACGGACGAGCTTGTCGCCGAACTGGACGACAAGGAACTCCGCTTCAAGCTTATCGCGCTCAGGCAGACCAAGTACGTCCACCTGGAAACGATGAACGCGCTCGCCACCCTCATCAAGAAAAACATGCGCGAGAGCGGCGTGACGCCGGCGTCGATCGCCAGTTCCTGAGTGCAAACCGACTCCCTCGCCCCCGGAGGGGGAGAGGGTCGGGGTGAGGGGGCTTTCGGCCGGATCGGGCCTGCGCCACGGTGAAAAACGTGGACTAACCCCATCACCCCGGATACGCGTTTCACCCCGTGCTACAGCCATCCCCGCGCATACAAAAACGTCTGCAACACCCCCACCACCGCGCCGATACACCCGCCAAGAACCGTAATCCACCGCAGTTCGCTCCGCGCCAACTGCCGAATCATGGCCGCCAGTTCCGCGTCGTCGTACGCCTCGATTGACGCAACCACGATGTCCCACAGCCCCGACTGTTCGGTCAATTCCTCAAGCCTGCCGCGCAGCATTTCCAGCGCTTCGCGCGTCGCCGCCGCCGCGACGCGCTGGCGCGTGTCGTCGCCGATAAACCGGTCCAGCCTGCCGAGCGGCCGCGTCCGCCAGGCCGCGGCGAGTTCCCGCAACTGATCGGCCGCCAACCCCCGCGTCGCCGGATGAACAAGGATGCGCCGCACCCGCGCCGTCGCTTCGTCAAGGATGGCGTCCACGGAATCTTCCGCGCCGAGCGTCAGCAGCGTGTCTTCCAGGCTCCGCCCAAACGCG
This sequence comes from Planctomycetaceae bacterium, assembly GCA_021203245.1. GTDB lineage: Bacteria > Planctomycetota > SZUA-567 > SZUA-567 > SZUA-567 > JAJBSZ01. The sequence continues at coordinate 7,453 of JAJQBO010000206.1, read as the reverse complement.
TCTGTCACGAATCGCTCCGCCTTGTCCGCCGCCTTCCTGAAAATATCGTCGCGCCACAGCGCGCCAAGGAGGAGGTCGACCAGGGCGGCGCGTTTTTCCGGCGTCCGGAGGTCATCGTCCAGGCCGCGGGCAAAACCCTTTCGCACGGCAAAGCGCAGCGCGGCGGCGAGGTGGTCGCGGTTCAGCGGCTGGCGGAAGCTGGCCTCGAGCGCGTCGGGGAGCCGCCGGCAGATGCCGTCGATGTCCCGGCGGATGTTCATGGCGCTGACGAACACGCCTTTAATGCCGCCCATCACGCCTTGTCCCCGAAGCTGGCTCCAGATCGATTCCATGATGCCGTCGGCGATGGTGTTCTGCACCGTCGGCTCGCGCAGGATGTCCATGAGTTGCCCGATTATGGCCGGGGCCTGCGATACCGCCAGGTCCTCCGCCGCCGTCACCAGGCCGGGCGTCAGGAGGTCGGAGGCGCTGGTCGCGGCGGCGATGCGTCTGGCGAGCCAGCGGTCGACGCTGCGGCGCACGCTTTCCCGGAGCGGCTCCGACCCGGGGAGCGAAGTTATCCACGAGGCGACGAACCCGGGTACCCGGTCGGCCTGCGCGGTCATGAGAGAGCGCGGCGTCCGGCTCCGGAGCGCGTCCCAGCGCTCGGCCAGAAACGGCCGCACGACTTTTTCGGGAAAATCGGGAGCGGCGACGCGGCAGGAAAATTCGTCCAGGAGCGCTTCGATGGCTCCGTCCAGCATCTGGTCGAACGACCCGAGGTGGTCGGCCAGGAGCGCATCCGGTTCGGGCAGGTTGCGGGCGAGGAGGGAGGCGAGGGCGTCGTCGATGCTGTGTTCGAGCAGGCGGCCGACGCCGGGTTCGTCCAGCTTTTGCCGCATCTTTTCAGGCGATATCAGGTCGGTGGCGATGAGGTCGCGGATGCGGCGGGCAATCTCCGACTTCTTTCGGGGCAGGACGTAACGGAGGATGGCGACGATGGCGAGTTCGTTCGTGCCTGCGCCGAGGGCGGCCGCTATGGCGGCATTGACGAGATAGGCGCGCGGGTCCATCGTTACCTCTCCATCACCATGCGGTGGGTGCGGTTCGACTTGTCCGAGAAGGGGCCGGAGTTGATCTTGCAGGCATATTCAAGCTTCTTGAGGGCAAAGTACTCGTCGCAGCCGGTGGCGTCGAAGTCGACCCGTTCATAATAGAATTGCGACATGTTGTTTTTTTCAAGATGGCGGTAGGTGGTTTTCGCCAGCGGTTCGAACGATTCCGAACGGGCGCAGTAGATTTCGTCGCGCGCCAGATCGCAGAAGAAGTACAGGTCCATCGGCAGGATGACGGGCATGTCCTCCTCGCGGACGCCGTTGAGGGCGTCGAGTTCCCGGACGCAGCGGTTGATCAGTTCCATCAGCAGGACGATGAACCCCTTCAGCTCTTCGCCGAATTCGGAGACAAACACATACTTCGGCCGCAATTGGGCGATGAGGCGGATAAGCCCCTGCACGCCCAGGTGGTTCGGGTAAAAGCTCTCGCCCAGCTTGTCCTGCCGGTCGGGGGATTTGAGTTCGTTGTCGCCGATGGAGCCGAGGTGGGGGATGAAATAATCCACCGTGCCGGGTTCGATGCCGTACTGGGTGCCGATCTCCAGTTCGTCGACATTGTCGGCGCGGATGTCGGCTCCCGACGGGAACAGCCCGGTGTCGCCGGTAAAGAGCACGGTTTTCGCCGGCCGGGTCGGCAGGGTGAAGAGGAGGCCGACGGCGTAGGTCTTGGAGAAGATCTCGTCGTGGTGGGCCGGCAGGACGCGCATGGTCAGGCCCGAGTCGCCCAACTGGTATTGTTCGTGCGGCGCGATGACCGTCACCCTGCCGATGTGGTCGGAGGTGCGCAGGTTGATCATGGGCGAAAATTTCTGGAACGCCCCCAGGTTCATGTAGAGGTTGACGCTGGGCCGCGGCCGCCCCTTGCCGAGCCGGCCCGAGGCGGAGGTGGAGGCGGAGGCGTTTTTCGACCGCTGGTAGAACAGGGTGAGGATGGACTCGAGATCGTTCGTGTGGTCGTTGTGGGCGTGGGTGACGACGATGTTGTGGATGTCGGCGAGGCGGCCGCCCATGGCGTTGAAGTTTTCCAGAAAATCGAAGCCCGGATCGATGACGGTGCCGACCCCGTTGGCGTAGAGGAAATAGCCGCCGCCGACGCTCGTTTCGTCGTCTTCGCCCAGCGGCAGGGTGGGGGTGAAGGAGTTCCATTTGCGCGCGCCGAGGAGGAAGGTGCGGTCCCGCGCGAACATGCTAGACGAACCGATAAAGACGTTGAAGCTGTTTTTCGCCTCCTCGATTTTTTCGCGGAAGGAGCGGATGTCGTCGCGGAAAATCTCCCACGTCTTTTCCATGACCCTGGCGATGTCGCCGTAGTCGCCGCCGGCGGCCTGGCTGGGCGGCAGCCGGTCGGACTCGGCCGCGCCGGAAACGAGGCCGAGACGCTTGAGCCAGTAGGTCCGCCCGCGCCGCAGCGTTTCGGTCGGGTTGGCGAGGGAATAGGCCTGGTTGACCGTGTCGGCGGCGTCCCGGGCCCGGCCGAGCTTGCCGAGGGCGATGGCCTTTTCCAGGTAGTGGTAGGGATTGTTCCTGTCGTGGGCGATGAGGTGATCGTAGGTGTCGACCGCCTGCGCGTAGTCGTGTTTTTCAATCAGCGTCCTGGCCTTGTTGGTCAGGGTGGCCGGGTTGGTGGGGTTTATTTCCAGCGATTTTTCATAGCATTCCAGGGCGTCGTCGAGGCGGCCGAGGATGGAATAGCTGACGCCCTTCTGCCGCAGGGCGGCGTAATCGCGCGAGTTTTCGGCCAGGGCCCGGTCGAACCAGGGGAGGGCGTCCTCGTTCCTGCCGCAGCGCGACAGGGCGACGCCGAGGTTGCGCATCGCGGCGGCGTCGTGCGGGTTTGCCTCGAGGGCGCTGTCGAACCACATGATGGCTTCGTCGAAGCGGCCGAGCTTGGAGAGGGAGACGCCTTTGCGGCGCATGGCGACGGTGTCGGCCGGGTCGATGTCGAGGGCGCGGTCGAAGAAGGCGATGGCCTCCTCGTCGTGGTTGCTTTGCGACAGATTGATGCCGAGCGCCCGGAGGAGGAACGGGTCGTCCCGGCGCAGTTCGAGCGCGAGTTCGAGCCGTTTTGCCTGGTCCTCCAGGTTGTTCGCGAGGTAGCGGGCCGCGCCGCCGCGGAAGTATTCGTGATAGGCGGGGACCGGCCGCGCCTCCTCGAGGGCGTCCTGGAGCAGTTGCCGGCCTTGCGACTGCGCCCCGGCCTCGAACGCCTCGTCGATGCGTTGCGAAAGTTGCCGCAGGCTGCGGATGCGTTCGGCCGGGTCGATGGATTCGTTTTTCCCGCGCGGGGCCGGGGGTGTGTCTGGCATATGGTCTCCTTGTCGTCTCCTAATTGTAATGTCAGGGGCGGTGGGGGACGACTGTTTTTTTGCCCGGCTGCGGCCGGAGGCGGGGCAGGGAGCCGCCGGCAAAAAAAGACGGGTGTCCACCGTGGGGTAGACACCCGACCCTGCTGCCACAAATCCCCTCCGAGGAGGTACAGGGGATTCGATAGTGGGGCGCATTGGAGCGGTTGCGTAGCGCGGGATGTGTGTGCACTGGAACCAACGGTATCTCAAATAAACTAGCAATTCAATAGAACCACGGGGAAATTATACTGGTTTTTCACAAGAATCAAGGCGAAAATATGGATAAAATTGACTTACTTGACTATGGTGACGCAGAATTTGCTAAAAATAAACGCATAATAAAATTCATGTTTGACAGAAAAGACAGAACGGTCGTTAAAAATGGTTTGAATGGATAAAATAAACGTATAGTGACGTATAGATCGGTGCGGAAGGAGGACGGCGTCCGGCCGGACACTAACCTGATATCGCGTATGGAACGCGTACGGTTTTGGGGGGAGCCGCTTGTCAGTCACCATGCTACGTACCCGAGAGGAGTGGCCCATGTCCATTTTTACCATGGAAAAACCCAATCTGAGCGTTGAAACACAAAACTACGTCGACGAACAGGACGCCAAGGGCGCGCCGCCGCCCTATACCCAAACCCCGGAAGCGGTCCGCCAGGGGCTTATCGATGCCCAGTAATCGGCGAATATTTCCCTTCCCGACGCCGCCATCCAGGACGTCACCTGGGATGTGGGTCCCACCGGGTCGGTCGATGTCCGCATCGTGCGACCGCACGGCGCGAGGGAAAAATTGCCCGCCATACTGTACATTCACGGCGGCGGCTGGGTCGCGGGAAGCAAAGAGACGCACGACCGCCTTATCCGCCAGATTTGCGTCGAAGCGGGGGTGGCGGTGGTCTTTCCCGAATACGGCCTGTCGCCCGATTTCAAATATCCGGTGCCGCTCGAGCAGTGCTATGCGGTTCTCGATTATATGTGCCTGCACGCCATCGATCTCGGCTTCGACCCGGACGGGTTTGTCGTGGCCGGCGACAGCGCCGGCGGCAACATGGCGACGGTTATGCCCATGCTCGCCCGCGAACGCGGCGGCCCGAAGATTCTCTTCCAGATTCTTTTCTACCCCGTGGTCGATTCCGCCTTCGACACCAAGTCGTACCGCGATTTCACCGACGGCCCGGTCCTGACCAAGAAGGCCATGCGCTACTATTGGGATTCCTACCTGCCCGAGGTCGACCGCCGCGAGGAAAGGAACGCCTCGCCCCTCCGCGCAAGGGAGGAGGACCTGGAGGATCAGCCGCCGACTCTTGTCATCACCGCCGAGAACGACGTCCTCCGGGACGAAGGCGAGGAATACGCCCGCCGTCTCGACGACGCCGGCGTCAAGGTCGCCTGCGTGCGAATGAACGGGGTGGTCCACGATTTCGTCATGCTCAACGCCTTCGCCCACACGGCCGCGACCCGGACAGCCATCACCCTCGCTGTCGCGGAAATAAAGCGCGCCTTCCAGGCCACCTTTCCCGAGTCGATCGCCCACCGCTGAGGCGGTGGAGGCGTTCATGGAGGCGTTCGTCTGCCCCGAATGAACCGAAAAGCCGCCGCCCGTTGCGGGCAGCGGCTTATTGTTTTCCTGCCATGGCGAGCAGGCCCAGACCGTACCGAAAAGACCGACGGTCCTCAAAGAGTGCGCATCGCTACCCCCACGCGTCAGCCCGGCGGTGAAGCGTCGACCAGCGCGCACGCGTGTGGTTGTGCCGGGGCAAGGGGGAATGCCCCTATGCTCCAATGCTATTCACGCCGCCCTGCCGTCCAGGTTCAGCCCGCCTGCCCCGGCACAACTTCCCGTTTACGCTGCAGCGGCCGTTTTCCCGCCGGGGTGACGGATGAGGGAATAGGGCGCGGGCGATAAAAACCAGGCCTTACCTGAAAAAGCCGCCACCCGTTACGGGCAGCGGCTTTTGTTTTCACTTCTGGAAACCGGCGTCACCCTACAGCCCGGTCGTCTTCCGGATATATTCCCGCCCCTTTTTCGCATATTCAAGCGGAATCGCCACCGCCGGATCCTGCTCCGCCTCGATCAGCATGCAGCCGTTGTATCCGGCGTCCGAAAGGGTCTGGAAAATCGGCGCAAAATCGATGCCGCCGTCGCCTGGCACCGTGAACGCGCCCATGCGGACGCCCTGCAGAAAGCTCTTTTTCTCGTCCTGCACCTGTTTGACGACGGCGGGACGGATGTCCTTCAGGTGGACGTGGCGGACGCGGCCCACATGCGCCTTCAGGGCGGCGAGCGGGTCTTCGCCGCAGTAGGCGAAGTGTCCGGAGTCGAACAGGAGGCCGACCAGGTCGGGATCGGTCTCGGCCATGAGCCGGTCCGTCTCGGCGCGGGTCTGCACCACCGTGCCCATATGGTGGTGGAACACCAGCTTCATCCCCTTGTCCCTGGCGATGCGGCCAAGCTTGTTCAGGCCGTCGGTGAGGAGCTTCCACTCGTCGTCGTTCATGACGTACTTGTTGCCGAAGATGGGGGTGTCCATCTGGCCCTGGATGGAATGGCCCTGTTCCGACGCGCCGATGCAGTTGGCGCCGGCGGCCTTGAGGAAATCGCTTTGCGCGATAAAGGCCGCCTCCACCTCCTGGTAGGGCTTGGTGGTGAGGTAGGCGCTGAACCAGGCGCTGGCCACCTTGAGGCCTTTTTCGGCCAGGGCCTTTTTCAGCACAGCCGGGTCTTTCGGATACTTGTTGCCGACCTCGGTCGTGGTGAAGCCTGCTTCGGCCATTTCGCTGATGCACTGCTCGAAGGAAATTTCCTTCCCCAGGTCGGGCATGTCGTCGTTGGTCCAGCCGATGGGGGCGACGCCCAGATCGATCCTGCTGTTCTCAAACACGTGGTTGTCCTTTCTGACGCTGTGACGGGCGCCTGGAGGCGCCTGGTGGTAGAGCCGGGATATGGATACGTTAATGCCACCGTTATTTGTTCAAGTAGTCGTCCACGTTTTCCGCCGTGACCAGTTCCGACGGAACGATGAAGTTCTGCGCCTGCGATTCGCCCGCCACCGCACGGAGGGCGATCTGCACGCCGCCGCGGCCCTGCGCCACCGGGTCCTGCAGGACGGTGCCGGTCATGCGGCCGGCCTTGATCGCTTCCAGCGCGTCCGGGTTGGCGTCCACGCCCATGACGAGCACGTCCGAGATACCGGCGGCTTCAAGCGCTTCGATAGCGCCCAGCGCCATCTCGTCGTTGTTCGAAAACACGGCATCCATGTCTTCGCGGCCGTAGGCCTTGATCCATTCGCCCATCAGCACCCGGGCCATGTCGCGCCGCCAGTTGGCGGGCGCTTCGGCGGTGATGGCGAGTTCCGGATAGGACTGCGCGATTACCTCCCGCACGCCTGCCGTCCGGCTCTGGGTGGCCTCGTTGCTGAGGATGCCCTGGAGGATGACGACATGGGCGTAGGGGTCGAGCTTCGGGCCCACGTAGTTGATCTGCGCCTCCCCTTCGACGCGGGCGTCGGAGGCGATGACAAAGCAGTTGTCAGGCGGGCGGACGCCGGTAAAGGGGTTCCGGTTGACGAATATCAGCGGCACGTTCGCCTTGCCTGCGAGCCGCACGACATCGTCCACCTTATCGGTGTCGATTGCAACAACCAAAATCGCGTCGACGTTGTCGGCCAGCATCTGGTCGATATGTTGCACCTGCGTGTCGACCTTTTCCCGGGCATCCATGGCGGTGAATTTGACGTTGTTGGCTTCGGCTTCGGCGCGGGCGGCGTCGAGGATGCGTTTCTGGAAGGCATCGTCGAAATCAGCGCAGGAGTAGCCGATGTGTAATTGATCGTCAGCCGGGGCGGCCGCGGCAACGAGTGCTAACACCAGGGCGAGTAGCGCTTTTTTCATCATGGCATGCTCCTTTTGATCGGGGGGATGGTCGGGGGAAGGCCGGGTAAGGGGAGGCCGCGCCCACCGAGGGGCGCGGCCTGGCGGTTCGATGGGTTTACTTTGACTTTTCCAATTT
>JAJQBO010000056.1 GCA_021203245.1 Planctomycetaceae bacterium | reverse complement strand
GACGGGTAATGCACCGAACTCACGAAGCCATCGGCTGCGTTCACGTATTTTTTTTTAATGGTTTAGAGATCCGCTACGGAGCGCCGAAAAAGTTCGTACTGCGGCTGTTGTCGGCAGCGATTTTCAAATAAGGCCCTTCGACGATGGCGTCGAAGGGATTTCTCACGTTTGGCTTTTTGGCGTCACCATTCCACTGGCAATGTATGCCCGTAAACGCTCGATTCTCCCTAAAAACGTCACCCCGGCGTGCATGCGATGAACCGGGCGAGGGTCGTGAAGTTGTGCCGGGGCAGTCGGGGGCGCGGTCGCATTATGGTATGGCTCGATACGGTAAAGAAGCCTGCAGCATTTGTCAATCCCGCCTGCCCCGGCACAACCGCCCGTCAGTTTCACGGCGTGACGTCAAGACGCCGGGGTGACGTGTGGGGGTGTCGATATGGACATTCGTGGCTTGAGTGGGTACAAGTATTTGGGAGGGTATGCAAAACTCATAGGTGCAAAACCCACTTCATGAAAGTATTATCCCAACTCGAATCCGTTTTAATTGCCTACGTCATTATTTGATAAGGTAGAAAAAGGCCAAACATGAGAAAACCCTTCGACGATGGCGTCTAAGGGTTTTCTCATTGTTATGTCCAGATTTTCGATTTGAAGATGAATTGGAGAGGGGATTTTAGGCAAATAGCGGTTTGGTTAACCAGTCCAGATGTACCCATTTTTCATGGCTACTGATGATGGCGAAACCGCTGCGGCAGAAATCAACCACAGCCTGCTTCGGATCGGGGTAGGAGAAGGCGTCCCTGAGGGTGAGAAAGAATTCGGCCTTTTCATGGCTGAATACGGCGCGGTCCGGTCGTATAGGTTCGCCGGTGAGATCGTCTTTTAGAAAGGGATAGGGCAGAATGAAAAAGCTCGGCTCCTGCACCGCATCGTCCCCGGGCCAGAAACCGAATTCCATCATTTGTTCGTCAAATGCGACTTTTTCAATAACGCCGTGGCCGGTGAACGGCCGGGATTGGCCGCCGAACACGATGGCCGTGGTGTCGAAGGTGCCCCAGAAAAATGACGGAAGCATTTTCTTGCCGCGAAACGGCGCGACGAATTCGAGAAGCACGGTATGCGCGAACACGCACATGCGGTGGAAGTCTGTGGCGTGTTCGTGATTGTACTCCCGCTTTTCCGTCTGCCGTTCAAACGGAGTGGTAATGGCCATTTCCATGGGCTCGCTGTGAATATCGGTCTGGCAGGTAACGTCGGCGAGCATGCGGTGGAAATCGTCGTAGTAGTCGCTGACGCTCCGTCCGCTCCGCAATGAAAAACCGCTGGAACGGCCGGAAATGTCGGTGACGGTCACCCTGCCTTCACGGAAATGCATATCGATGGCGAATGTCCGGTCGCCGTTCGGGATGAGGCCGGTCGTTACGCCGTCCGGCGTGAGGTAGAGGACGATATGGTTCCATTCAGGTTGTGGTACCATCCGGGCGAGCTTGACCTTGCCAAGCATTTGTGAGACGAGGTGGAGAGTAAGGGCTGTATCGGTCCACTGATCGTAACGGAGAATATTCATGGCAAGTCCTGCGACGCGCCGCCCCTGTTCCGGCGAGTCCAATTCACTTCATGCGGTAAATATACAGAATCAAGTGGTATTGTCCAGGGGTGTCAGCGGCTTCCACGGCAGATACGCGCAGTAACCCAGATACCGAGGCGGGGTTGGTCCATGACAAGGATCAATGTATACGCCTGGAAGACCAGAGCAACGCACTTTCCCGAAGTCGAACTCTATCGTAGAATACGCCCATGCAGACGCCTGAACCGGTACTCGATATCCACCTTCACCTCGCCGCCCTCGAGCCCGAATCGACCGACGGCGGCTGGTTTTCATCCGCCAGGCGAAGCAGTATCGCCTTTACCTGGATTCGCCGCCTCGCCGGTCTGCCGGCGCTTGGGCCGAACTTCGACGCCGACTTCCGCGACCTGATCGGGAAAACGGTAGAGGTGGCAGGAGGACTGGCCGCCGCAGCCGGTAAACACGGCTTCGCCGCCGTGGCCCTGCCGTTCGCCCTCCCCTGCGGCGACGACGGCACGCCCCTCACGGACCAGGCGGATTTCTATGTCCCCACCCGTTACGCCGCCCGGCTCGCCGCCGAATCGCCCCTCGCCATCCCGGGCGCGGCGGAAGCCACGGCCAGCAAGGCCATCCTGTTCGGCTGTTCAATTCACCCCTACAGGGAGGACGCGCTGGACCATCTGCGGCGGTGGCGGCATCGCGGGGCGGCGTTGGTGAAATGGATTCCCACCACCCAGAATATCGATCCCGCCGATCCGCGCACCGTGGCCTTTGCCCGCGCCTGCGCCGAACTCGCCATGCCGCTCCTCATTCATACCGGGTCCGAAGGCGCGACCCGGAATCGGTGCCCGGCCTGGAACAATCCGGCCGCCCTGATACCGCTCCTCGCAAGCGGCGCCGTAATCATCGCGGCCCATGCCGGCATGCGGTCCCTTCCGCACGAGCCCTGCCATTTCCAGACCTGGACAGCCATGCTCCCCGACTGGCCCAGCCTCTACGGCGACACCGCCGCCCTGTTCGGCCTGCGGCCGCGCACCTTGGTGCGTGCGCTGGACAAACACCTGGTGGCGGACCGTCTGGTGCATGGGAGCGATTGGCCCGTGCCGTCCTGGCCGGGCTGGTACTGGCCCGGTCTGAACGCGGGGACGATACGGCGGCTCTCGGCCATACGCAACCCGCTGTGGCGGGATGTCGCCACCAAGTTGGCGGCGGGAATTCCAGAAGCTTCCTTTACCCGGGGCTGGCGGCTGATCGCTCCGGACGTTGCTAGCGCTTATTAAAAAACGCCGGTTCCTGACTGCGTTTTAAGGGTATTGCTGGAATAAGCCGAAAAGCGTAGAGGACGGTTCACATTCAATTTATACGCTATATGGTTGCGGCTGACGGTGAAGCCGATGCAGCCGTTTTTGAATAGGCCAGGGGTCAACCAGGGCGGCACGGGCCGAAACACCCTGCCCAAAAAACAACCGGAACGCGCGATCGCTCGCACGTCCCGGCATTGACCACAGTAAACGGAAATCCATGTGTACTGTTATGGGCCGTTCGTGAACGGCCTCGCATGTCTACCCTATTGCAGGAGCGACAGCACGTTCTGACTCACCTGGTTTGCCTGGGCTAGCATCGACGCCCCCGCCTGCTGCATGATTTGGAAGCGGGTGAACTGGGTCGATTCCTCCGCCATGTCGGTGTCGCGGATGGCGGATTCGGTCTTGGTCAGGTTTTCGATTGCCACCTCCAGGTTGTTGATGTTGGTCTGGAGCATGTTGGACTGGAATGCGCCCAGCCGCGCACGCAGGGTCGACACATCGTCCACCGCCTTCGCCAGGATGTTCATGGCGAGGATGGGATTTTTCGACAAGCTGGCCGATCCGCCGCCCAGGACGTTCTGGAGGCAGTATTCCACCCCGTTGTACGATATTCGTCCGAGTTCCGACATGGACATCGACTGGATGGAGTAGATGGTCCGGTCCTGGTCGCCTTCGGTGTTGCCGAGCTGGAACTGCATCCCGCCGATAAAGTTCGACAGGTCTTCGTCCGTATTGGAGCGCGGATTGGTGGCGTAGGTAAAGACCTCCAGCATGATATTGCCGACGCCGGCCTGAATTTCGGGCGAGTCCTCGATTTCGTACGCGCCAGCGCTCTTGTTGACGTCCATCTGCACGTCGGTTCGGACAAACAACCCTTTCAGTGCCGGACTTTCCACCGTAATGCCGTTCGCCAGGTTGGCCGGATTGACGGGGATGGAGACCCGCAGGTCCGCTCCCTGCATGTCGGGGCCGCCAAGGGAAGACGCGTCGATGTTGATGTTGAAGCCGTCGTAATCGATCTTGATGGCGCTCGGATCGGCGAGGTTGCGGATCTTCACCTGCACCGTCGGGTCAAGCGTCGAAAAATCGATGTACAGATTGACCGGCTGTCCGTTCTTGTCCAGCATCCCGGCGGCATCGACAGGCGGCACGGACTTGGCATTTTTCGCAACGCCCATGGACACGGTGACGGCCGGCGGTTCGAAATGGCGCTTCAGTTCGATGATTTCCGGCTCGTTTTCTTCGACGCCCTGGAGTGCGGTGGCCTTGGAGAAGATCTTGCCCTCGTCGTACCCGGTGACCGCCATGGTGGCAAGGCCGAGCTTGCCCTTGTTGAACACCAGCGTCCCCGCAAAGTCGGGCGTGGTGGTGTTGGCGATCATACCGGTGGTGTACACAGGCGCGCCGTTCAGGCTGATCTCCGCGTCCTGCCCCGCAATCTGTACGGTTGTGTCGGCCTTAACCACCACCTTCTCCATCGAATCCGCCTCGCGGTAATGGTAGAATAGATCGCCCGCCTTGTTCTGAATGCGGATGAATTCGGCCGAACCGTAATCCATCGAATAGACGCGCATCCCGAGGTTGATGAAAGAGACGGAACCGACCTGCTGCCCTTCCGGCATCTTGGTGCGGGCGGAGGTGTAGGCGGTGCGCATCATTTCGTCCATGCGTTCAGTAATGGCGATGGATGCGCTATAGGCCGGCAGTTCCGCCGAGATGCTGCTGATAAGGTCGGCGGCGATGAGATCGAGCGCAGCCCGCGTCGCCTGGTCCGCATCGCTGTAGGCTTTGGATTGGGTGAAGACGGAACGGACCGCCGCTTCCCAATTCACGGTATTGTTGGAATTTACCAGGCTCTCGTATTTGATGAGCGCGTTGTCGATCAACTGATCCACAGTCGGCTGGATGCTCTTGTCGCCGGCGATTTGCAGGCCGTTGTACGCGTCCGACCCTTCGATAACCGGCGTCACGCCGGGTGCGGTTCCGGTGAGCTGGTTCAACATCTCCGCATTCGTCGGCGGGGGGTTGAACGACGGCGGCGTGTAGGTGTCGGCCTGCGTATCGGTGACGATTTGATTCAAGAGCGCGGTCAAATCCGCATCCAACCCCAGCGCCTTGAGTTCGTCGTACGCCTTCATGGCGGTGGTTGAACTGCGCAACTGGTTCTCGAACGCCTGCCAGCTTCCGGGCTTTCCGAGCAGGAGAACGTTGGCCTGGGCCAGGATGTTTTTACACAGCGTCTCCGCCTTGGTCCGCGGGTTTTGGTCCGCGAGAGTGTCGTAGGCCGGGAAATCGCTTTCATGCGTAGCGATATACAGTTCGGTGCCGTCGCCGACCGTGTCGATTTCATCATAGATCTGCTGGGGCGTCGTGCCGGTTACCGCGAGCCTCGAGCTGAAGTGCTTTTCGATCTCACTGAGGAGGGTGTCGACGTTCTTCTGATACCCGGCCGCCACCAGCGACGTATAGGCGGTATTCGACTTCACCGCCGCCAACGCGGTATTGAAATGCGGATCCTTCATCTGCGCCCAGGTGGTCGGGGCTGTGCCATGGGCGGCGAAATACGCATCATATGCCACGGTGAAGGCGTCCACTGCCTGCGTTGCGAGCGCGCTCGTCTCGTCGGCGAGTGAGTCCGGGAAGTCATCGATCAGCGCCTGATAATCGGATACGCCCTTGACGACCGACGACCTGTGGAACTCGCCGTCGACCCACACCCAATCCTTGAATTCGCTCAGCGTGTCCTTGATAAGCTGGTCCGTCTCGGACGGATAACCGGCTTCCTTGAGGGTGAGATAGTCGCTGTCGCCCACAAGCAGGGTGTCGCGGTACGTATTGAACGCGCTTTCAAGCGAACTCCATGTCGGGTTCGTCATGTTCTGCAGCGTGCCGGTCAGGAAGGTGTTAATCGTGCCGACAAGATTGTCGGCGTTGGTTTTGTACGCCCCGGCATCGGTCAGCCCGACATAATCGGGATCGCTGTTGACGGAATTGACGACGCGGCGTTTGATGACTTTCGACCGGTCGCCGCCGGCTTCGTTCTGCAACCGATTGACCAGGTTTTGATAGCCGGACGACTGGCGGATGGATTCCTGGTTCTTCAGGACCTGATCTTCGACCACGCCCGGCTTGGGCAGGCAAAGGGTGATGGTCAGTCAAGTCCAAAATGTGGTGTAAAATACCTCCAGACAATTTATACAGGGATG
>JAJQBO010000085.1 GCA_021203245.1 Planctomycetaceae bacterium | reverse complement strand
TGGGGTGCAGCGTCTGTTGTTATAATTACTCTGGTTTTGGGGGCGGGGGTGGTAGTAGGAGCTTGATCTCGCGCGTCATTACATTCTCGTCACCCCCGCGAACGCGGGGGCCCAGCGGACCGTACGAAAGAGGAACGGTGGTACATACCCGTAATGGCTTCAATAACGGCTTTGAGGCGAAGCAGCCGTTCCTTTTATGATCCGCCCGCTGGATTCCCACGTCCGCGGGAATGACGAGTGGTAGGAAACGCGTGGGGAATGGCGCGACGGGCGGCTTTGCGATACGTTTTCCGCCTGGGTGACGTTTTTGGGAGGGCGAGGCGTCTTGCCGAAAACAAAAAAAAGCGTGCCGTCGCTGCGGCACGCTTTTTGTCTTGGATAGCGCTGTTGAAAAACTCTACGACGCCGGGGCGGCGTCCTCGAGGAAGCCTTCCAGCCGGCGCGCGCGGACCGGGTGCTGGAGCTTGTGGAGAGCCTTGGCTTCGATCTGGCGCACGCGCTCGCGGGTGACGTTGAACTTGCGGCCGACTTCCTCCAGCGTGTAGGTGTAGTTGTCGCCGATGCCGTAGCGGAGCTTGATGATCTCCCGCTCGCGGTAGGTCAGGCTCTGGAGGACGTTGCCGATCTTGTCCTTGAGCATCTCGTAACTCGCCATGTTGACCGGGCTTTCGGCGCTCTTGTCCTCGATAAAATCGCCGAAATGGCTGTCGTCGGAGTCTCCCGCGCCGATGGGCCGGTCGAGGGAGATCGGGTGCTTGCTGATGCGGAGCACCCGCCGCGCCTCGGCAACGGGAATGTCCGCCTGGGCGGCGATTTCCTCGACCGTCGGCTCGCGGCCGATCTCCTGCACCAACTGCTTGGTGATGCGCCGCAGCTTCGACATCGTCTCAATCATGTGGACCGGGATGCGGATGGTCCTGGCCTGATCGGCGATGGCGCGGGTGATGGCCTGGCGAATCCACCAGGTCGCGTAGGTCGAGAACTTGTAGCCGCGCCGGTATTCGTACTTTTCCACCGCCTTCATCAGGCCGGTGTTGCCTTCCTGGATCAGGTCGATAAAGGACAGGCCGCGGTGGCGGTATTTTTTCGCAATCGAGACGACGAGGCGCAGGTTGCCGCTCGAGAGCTTCTGCTTGACCGTCTGGTATTCCTCGAAGTGCTTCTCCACGTGCCGGGCGCGGACGAGCAGCCGAGCGAGGGGTTCCTTCGCTTCCATGCGGATGCGGAGCAGCTTGTCGCGGGCGATTTCGAGCTGGCGCTTTTCCTGCGGCGTCAGCCGGTCGGCGCGGGCCTTGAGGCTGGCTTCGTCCTTCAGCAGTTTTTCCGCGTCGGAGGCGATTTTAATGATCCGGTCGCGGATGTTCAGCATCTTGCCGGTCCGCAGGCCGAGTTCCTCGAGGAGCATGGCCATGCGGCGCTGGCGGGAGCGCATTTCGCTGAAATAGGCCGCCCGCTTGCCGGCGGACAGGCTGTGGTCCTCCATCTTCCGCCACAGGTCGGAGATGATGTCGTAAATCTTGTGCAGGGTCTCCATGTGGCCGGGGAGGCGGGTAAAGACGTCGTTCTTTTCCGCGCCCGCCGGGTGGGAGTCGCGCATAATCTTGTCGAGGCTTTCGCGGTTCTGCTTGACCTTGTCGTAGAGTTCGAACACGTACGCCATCGCCACCGGGCTTTCCAGGGTGCGGCGGCGGAAGCGGGAACTGGAGAGTTCGATCTTTTTCGCGAGGATGACCTCCTCCTCGCGGGCCAGGAGCGGAATCGACCCCATCTCGGACAAATACATCCGCACCGGATCGTGGACATCGCCCACGTCCGCTTCGGGAATAAGGGTGGAGCCGACCACCAACGCCTCGGCCTCGGGATCCTCGACCTCCAGCTCCTCCTCTTCCAGATTGACGGCGACGACTTCCTCGGTCGCGTCCTGGACGGTGATGCCTTCGGCGGCGAGGCGGGTAAAGACCTCGTCTATTTCCTTCGGGTCGATGGCTTCGTCGGGGAGCAGCTCGTTGAATTCGGTATAGCTGATCGACTTCTTGCCCTTGAGTTTTTTCAGGATGGCGAGAATGGCCTTCTCGTCCAGCACCGCCTCGGGCGCGTCGGCCGAGACTTCGGCCGCTTCGTCGTCGGCTTCGGGGGCGTCGAGCGGATCGTCGAGTTCGTCGTCCTCCGCCTCGGGGCGGACCTTGAGGCGGGCGCTCTTGCCGCTCTTGGCGCTCTTGCCGCCCTTTTCGCCCCGTTCACCTTTGCCACTCTTCGCACTCTTGGCGGGTTTGTCCGATTTCCCGTGCTTGTCGGCCTTGGCCTCGGACTTTTTGCCCTTGGCCTTGGCGGCCTTGGCAGGGACGACTTCCTCGTCCGCCTCGGCGGCACGCTTGTTCTTGGCCTTTTTACCCCCCGCACCCGTGGTGGTCTTGGCGGCTTTTTTCTTCGTCATATGTGATATATTCCTACAAAAGCTTGGTAAAGCGCGAATACTGGCGCGCGGCACGGTCCGCCCGGCCAAGCCGGGACTGGCGTTTTTGCAAACGCGGCATCCATCGCCGTGCGCTACAATCCTTTTTTCAATTGCATGATTCGCATCCAGACGGCGGTCGCCCTGGCGCTGTCCCCCGCCTTCTGGGCCTCCTCCATCTCGGCCTTGAGCAGCCTGGCCTCTTCTTCACGATTCAACAGATTCATGTGGCCCAGGAGCTGGCGCACGTCCTCTTCCGACAACGGTTCGTCGTCCGGAAAAGCCACATCCGCCAGCCGTTCCGCCGCTTCCGGATTTTCGGTCCGGGCGCGGATTTCGTGCAACACAGGCGGTTGTTCCGTGCTCCATTGATCCCGTACCAGCGCGGCCAGTTCGGCCAGGGCACCGTCCTGCCATTCGTCCGGCGGGTATTCGTCCGCAATGCGGGCGCACCAGTCCGGATTTTCCCACATATAGCGCAGCAACCGCGCCTCGCGGCGCACCCGGCCCATCCGGCCGAGCGACAGGCGCTTTTCCACATCCATGGCCGCGTGCGGCGGCGTCAGTCCCGGTTTTTTGGCCGGCCGCGCCGATATCGGGGCTGCGGCACCGGCCCGGACCGTCGGCGACGCTGGCGCGGGCATGGGCAATGATTCTTCCGGTATACCGGCCTCCGCCGCCAGCCGACGCCGCATCAGGGCGCGCGTCACCGGGTCGGGGCACAGGTTGATAATCTCCATCGCCTCGCGGACCGCCACCCCCATCGCCTGCGGATCGCGATCGCGGGCATGGCCGAGCGTCTGGTCGAGAACGTGGGTGAAACTGTCTTTCGCGCCGGACAGCTTTTTGGCAAATTCCTCGGCGCCGAATTCGGGCAGGAAATCCCCCGGATCCTTCATCTCCAGCCCGCTCACCACCGACAGCGGCAGGTTCTGCGCCATAAACATGCGGATGGAGCGCATGGTGGCGGCCTGACCGGCCGAATCGGCGTCGAAAAGGGCTATTACCCTCCCCTTGGGGTTGACCCGCTTTAAGAGGCCGACCTGGTCGTCCGTGAGCGAGGTGCCCAGCGGCGCGACCACATTGCGAAACCCGTACTGGTGGCACATGATGACGTCGACATAGCCCTCGACCAGGATGGCGACACCGGAGAGGGATATCTCCTTGGCAGCAGCCCCCAGGCCGAACAACAGGCGACGCTTCTCGAACAGCGCGCTCTCGGGCGAATTAATGTACTTGGGCGGCTTTTTGCCGCTTTCCAGCACATCCACCAAGATGCGGCCGCCGAAGCCGACCGGTTTCCCCTGCAGATCGAAAATCGGGAACATCACCCGGCCGCGATAGTTGTCGACATACTGCCCGTCCCGGTAGGAATCTGGAAAAACCAGGCCGGCTTGGCGGGCATATTCCAATACTTTCGCTTTTTGCTCCGGGTCTTTAGCACTTTTCAGTAAAAAACCGCTCAGGCCGTCCTTGTCGTTCGGCGCCCAACCGATGCGCCACCCCTCGATGGTTCCGGCGTCAAAACCGCGCGATTCCAGATATTGCCGCGCCACCGCGCCCGAAGGTTTGGCCAGGCATTCCTGAAAGTAATCAAGGGCGCGGGAGCAACACCACTGTAACTTGCTTTTGACGCTGCTCTTGCGCTGCGCCTCGCGGGCGGCGGCCGGGTTCTCGAACTCCACCGGGATGCCTGCGCGTTCGGCCAGCAGCTTTATCGCGTCGGGGAACTCCACCTTTTCCATCATCTGGATAAAGCGGAAAACATCCCCCTTCGCGCCGCAGCCGAAACAGCGGAAATATTGTTCGGTGGTGCGGACGTTGAACGACGGCGTTTTTTCGTTATGGAACGGGCACAGCCCGACCAGATTCGACCCGGTTCGCTTTAATTGTATGTTATAGCTGGCGACGACCTGACTCAGCTCGTGCGCCGACCGCACGCGCTCGATAAAATCCTGGGAAAACAAGGCCATCGTCTGTCCGTGAGGCGGTATCCGAAACCGGAGGCCTCTGCCAAAACCGGGGAGCAAAAAAAGACCGCCCACGCAACCGCGCGCGAGTCGGTATCGCAACCTAGCTATTATAACCCGTATGCTGTACACTGGGCAAGGGGATTTTTATCCTCGGGATCAATTACTGTCGGGCCGCGCCTCCAAGTCCTCACCGCCTCGCGGATTATCGGACCCCGGAATCGCGCCGGCGCGCCCCTGACGGAGGGGCTATGTGGAATCCGGCAGCCGCCGCCATGCGGCCACGCCAGCTTCCATACAGGCGGTCTATAGGGTAACATACACCCTAAACTGGCTTTAACCAAATTATTTCAGGTGTTTCGTGAATTATTTCCTGTAAGGGTCTGGTATGAAAAAGCTCCATGACAAGTACTTTAAACAAGCCAAACGCGAGGGCAGGTTGGCACGCTCTGTCTACAAATTGGAAGAATTGAACCGCCGCGAGCGCCTCATCAAGAAGGGTGACACGGTGTTGGACCTGGGCGCAGCCCCCGGGTCCTGGCTCGAATATACTCTGGAGACTGTCGGGGAAAAGGGCGTTGTCTGCGCCGTCGATCTGAAGCCCATCCACAAAAAGTTCAAAGGCAAAGTGTCGTTCAAATTGATGGATGCCCGGGAGATGACAGGCGAGGAATTCCTCCGCGAAGCGCCGGACGGCTTCGACGTCGTCCTCAGCGACATGGCCCCCAACACCTCCGGCATCCGCATCGTCGACCAGGCCCGCAGCCTCGAACTGTGCGAGATGACCCTCGGCCTGGCCCGGCGGCTCCTCAAGCCGAACGGCTTTTTCGCCTGCAAAATCTTCTACGGCGGCAATACCGAGGACTTTAAAAAAGAGGTGGCCAAATATTTCAAAGAGGCCAAGATCCGCAAGCCCGACGCCTGCCGGAACGAAAGCATCGAACACTATGTCCTCGGCCTCGGCTTTACCGGCGGCCCGGGCGCGACCGGCGAAACGCCACCCCCGGCGACGGAGGCCTGACGTGCGCGCGCCGCTCCTCGCCTGCCTCCTCTTCGCGTGCTTTCTTCCCGTCGCCTCGGCGATGGACGTGGACGCGAGCGGCGGCGTGGCCGACGTCTTCGACCCTTCCCGCGCCCGTCCGCCCCGGCCGGGCGAATGGCTCGAATTCCGCCTCGCCTTCCGGGCCGACCCGCTCGAGCACAGCCTCAGCCCCGACCGTGGCGAAATCGCCCCGACCGCGCGCCAGCCGCAACGCATCACCCGTGAGGGCGGCGAGTACGAATTCTTTGTCCCGCATTTCGAGCCGGATCGGGTCTGGCGGGTCGTGCCGCTGCGAATCGAGGTACGCGAGGTGGAGGAAAACGGCTGCAACGTGGTCATGACCTTTGCCGGGCGGAGCGCCACCTTTTTCATGGCCAGGAAGGGCGGTCCGGCGGGCGTGGACGAGCCACAGCCGGAGACGGACTGGTTCTACGACCCGGACCTCAGCCACGACACGACCAGGACGGCGCGCATCGGCGACCATACGTACGAGGTCGAGGAGACCAGGCGCGAGTCGGAGCGGCACGGGTTTGTCCGCTGGTTCAACAGGGAGATCCCGTTCGGGATTCTCCGCTTTGCCACGCCTGACCTGGATATTGCCCTGGTGGGGATGGGGATGGGG
>JAJQBO010000066.1 GCA_021203245.1 Planctomycetaceae bacterium | reverse complement strand
AATACCGGCAACGGCGGCTGCCAGCAGGTCCGCCATATCCTGCACGGAAAGCGATTTCTTGCCCTTGGCGCTTATGGCCGCATGCTTGAACGCAAAGCCCCAAATCGGACCCGAAGCGCCGCCGCAGTATTCCATAATGATGAGTGAACAGGCATCGAGGAACTCGTAGATACCCTTCGAGCCGGCGTTCTGCAGCGAACTCCAATCGCGTTTGAGCTGTTTGAATCCGTTGGCAATGCTTTTCCCGAAGTCGCCGTCGCCGGCGTGCGCATCGAGGTCGCAGAAAGGCCCTTCGTTCTCGATGATTATTTCCGCCATCTTGTCGATGATATAGACCATGTTCCGTGGCGTGATGCGGTCATCGACGATGCGGTTTGCGTCGCCGGTTGCATCCGCCTTCACCGTGTACTCCTTGTGCGACGCGCTCCGTTCCTCCGGAATCCCGGTAAAGCGGGGCCGCTGTTCGTTGCCGTCAACCCTGAACGCCGGAGCCTCCGACACGGCTGTCAGGTACTTCTCCAGTTCGTCGTCCAAGTGGAGCACGGAAAGGGACGCTCCGGCCATGTCGAGGCTGGTCATGTAGTTGCCGGTGAAGATTCGTGCGACTTCGATTCCCATCCCGGCCAACACCTGCATGGCGTAGTGGTTCAGGATATCCAGTTCAAGCAAGGGTGTGCCGCCGAATCCGTTGACCATCAGGGCGACGGTGTCGCCCTTGACAACGTGGAGGTCCTTGATGATGGACCCCACCATTCGCTCGGCCAGGACATCGGCGGTGGTGAGCGGTTCCCGTTTCACGCCGGGTTCTCCGTGGATGCCGACGCCGTATTCCATCTCGTCGGGTCCAAGATTAAAGGTGGGCGACCCCTTGGCCGGAACAGTGCACGACGTGTAGGCAAAGCCGACGGAACGGACGTTGTCCGCGCACTTCTGGGCGATTCGCTTCACCTCGGCGAGATCCTTGCCGCTTTCGGCTGCCGCGCCCGCCACCTTGTGGACAAACACCGTGCCGGCAACACCGCGCCGCCCGACCGTGTAGAGGCTGTCCTCAACCGCGATGTCGTCCGCCACCTTGATGTACTCGACTTTGAGGCCGTCGAGTTCGGCGAGGGCGGCCGCGTTCTGGAAGTTCATGATATCGCCTGAATAGTTTTTGATGATCAGGAGGGTGCCCTTGGTGCCGGCGGTCGCGGTAATACAGCGGTAGACCTGTATCTGCGACGGCGAGGAAAAGATCTCGCCGCACACGGCCGCGTCCAACATGCCTTTACCCACGTATCCGCCATGCGCCGGTTCATGGCCGCTGCCGCCACCGCTGACGAGCGTAACCTTGTCGGGGTTGAGATCGGCCCGCACGACGCATTTATTCTCGTAATTGAATGCAACCTTCCCCGGATAGGTCAGCACCAGCCCCGACCCCATCTCCACAACCATCTGGTCAACCGAGTTTAGGATCTTTTTCATCTGTACACCTTTCCTTGCCATAACAGAAATCATGCCGCCCTCACTCGACAGCGCCTGGACCACGCTTCCTCTATTGTACCGCCAGCACGAACTGGCGCACAGTATCTTTGGATCGGTACGGCAAATATCGTCGTTTTGGAAACGGGCAGAGGCCGGGAACCCCGGTCCCCGGCCTCCACGGTACATGTATTTCGTTTCATTATGTGTTTATCGCCTGCCGGCGCTGCGCCCACGGCATGTACCAGCGCCTGTTGCAGTACTTGATGGCGAGGGTAAAGATAAGAACAATACCCCACATCGCCAAACTGATATGCGGGCTGACGCCATAGAGATTGAGTCCTGTCGAGATGACCTGCAGCACCAGCAGCGCCAGGACCGCGCCCCAAACCTTGCCGAAGCCGCCGTTCGGGTCTGCCCCGCCCATGATGATGGCAAGGACGGTCAACAGCAGATACGAGTCGCCGTAGCCCATGTTGGCCGAGTTGAAGCGCGCGGTCATGACCAGCCCGGCGACGACGCACATCAGGCTCGAGTAGATGTAGATGGCGATAAGCACCTTGTGGGTGTCGACGCCGGAATAGTAGGTGGCGTTGATGTTCGAGCCGGCCATGTAGACGTTCTTGCCCAACTGCGTTTTGCCCAACAACAGGGCGGTGAACGCCGCCGCCAGCAGAAACACAATCAGCGGCATCGGCACCCCGAGCACGGTGCCGTTGCCGATGTACTGAATAACCGGCGGCATGCCGCGAATGGGGCGGCCGCCGGTGACGGCGATGCCTATGCCCTTGATGAGGGTCATGACGCCCAGGGTGGTGAGGGTGGGGTGGACGCCGGCATAGGCGACCATGGCGCCGATGCCGGTGCCGATGACGGTGGCGACGACGAACCCCGAGGCGAGGGCGACGACCAGCCAGACCAACTGCAGGGCAATCCCCGCATCCACCGGGATAAAGGTCACCCACATCCACGCCATCAACAGGCTGCACAGGTTGGCGGTGACGATGATCGCCAGGTTGAAGCCGGCGCTGACAAACGGCAGGAACATGGCCAGGGTGAGAAGGCCGAGCTCCGGCATCTGAAAAGCCATCGATTCGAAGGTGCTGGCGGAGAGAAACCTCCCCGGCATGAGAATGGCGAAAAAGGCCAAGGTTGCCAACAACAGGGCGGGAAGGCCCAGGGATGGCACTTTGGTGAGGAGGCTGTTTTTGGAATGCATTCTCTACTCCCGCATGCGTGAAAACCGTTCGGATACCGCGCGCCGCCCGTCAGTGCTCCAGCTCAGGCGAATCCGACATCCGTTTCTTTGCGCTTGCCCAGGTGCGTCGCAATCAGGGCGATGACGATGACCGGGCCGACGATGACATCGGAAAAATACGACGAGACGCCGAACAGGTTCAGGCCGTTCTTGAGAAGGCCGATCAGGAACACGCCGAGAATCGTGCCGATGACGCTGCCCCGGCCGCCGGCGAAGGAACCGCCGCCCAAAACCGCAGCGGCGAGAACGTCCAGTTCGCGCCCGACCAGGGCGTTGGGGACGACTTCCTCGACCCGAAGCACCTGGGTGATGCCGCCGACGGCGGCCATCAGGCCCATAAAGCCGTAGGCGAAGAGGTGGAGCGCGCCGAGGCGAATCCCCAGACGCCGGGCGGCTTCGGCATTGCCGCCCATGGCGTAGAGCTGCCTGCCGGTCGTGGTCTTGTTCAGGAGGAACCAGGTGAAGAGGGCCATGACGACCATGACGAACGGGGCGATGCTGACCGGAATGGTATCGCCGCCGATGGCGAGCAGGATGGCCGATCCGCCGTAGGTGTACATCCAGTCCGGCAGAGTGTAGATGGAACGGCCCGAGGAGGCGTACATCAGGAGGCCGAAGAGGATGCTCTGCATGCTGATTGTGACGATGATGGAAACGATGTTCAGGTGGAAAATGAGCATGCCGTTCAGCATGCTGATGGCGACGCCGATGGCCATGGCGATGAGGATGCCGACAATGGCATAGTCGGACGCGCCCAGGGCGAGGCAGATTTTCACCGTCACGTACTGGACGACGCTGGCGGTGGCGAGGAACGAGATGTCGATGCCGCCTGTGACCAGCACCACCAGGAGGCCCATGGCGAAGATGCCGGTGACGGAATAGCTTTCGACCATGTTGAAGAAGTTGTTCCAGGTGGCGAACGTCCCGGTGGTGAGGGAAAAGAAGACCGCGATCAGGATCATGACGAGGGCAAGGTACGCCACCACCCGGTTGTACCGAACTTTTTTCAATTCAGCCATTTTCGATCACCTCCGCAAAATCGTGTTCGCTTACCTGATCGGGAAGATATTCGCCCGCGACCGTGCCCTTGCTGAAGTGCAGGATACGGTCGCAATTGTAGTACACCTCCGGCACTCCGTCAGAGATGATGATGACGGCGATTTTGTCCGCCGCCAGCTTGTGGATAAGCTGGTAGATGCTGTTTTTCGCGCCCACGTCCACGCCGACGGTCGGCGAATCGAGGATGAGAATCTTCGGGTTGGTGAGAATCCACTTGGACAGTGCCACCTTCTGCTGGTTGCCGCCGGAGAGGGTGCTTATGGGGTAGTCGACATTGGCCACCTTGACGTCCATCCTCTCGACCCACTCGTCGATGAGGGCGCGGCGTTTTTTCCGCTCGATCAGGTGCAGGTTGTTCTTCAGCCGATCGAGAACCGTCAGGACCATGTTGTCGCCGACCGACTGCTGCTGGATTAGCCTCAAGGTGAGACGGTCCTCGGAGAGGTAGCTGACGCCCGCCTTGATGGCGTCCATATGGCTCGTAAAGGTGACGGGTTTGCCGTCCACGAACATATGGCCGCTGTCGGGGCGGGTCATCCCGAAGATGGAGAGGGCAAGTTCGGTCCGGCCTGAGCCGAGAAGCCCGCAGATGCCCAGGACCTCGCCCTCCTTCAGGGAGAAGTTGACGTTGTGGTATTGGCCGGCGCGGCTGAATTCGCGCACCTCGAGGACGGTCTTGTCGGTGGCGGTCTTGTCGGTCTTTTTGAGAAATTCAATCTGCCTGCCGGTGATGAGTTCGGTCAACTTCGCCTCGTTCATCTCCTTCGCGGGAAAAGTCCCGATCTTCCTGCCGTCCCGCATGGCGGTGACCCGGTCGGAGACTTCGAGCACTTCGTCCAGGCGGTGGTTGACGAAGATGACGGTAATTCCCTTGGACTTCAGGTAGCGGACGGTGTCGAGGAGATGGTTCACTTCGACGCGGGTGAGGGAGGCCGTCGGCTCGTCCATGATCACCAGCTTGGCGTCGGCCACGAGGGCGCGGCAGATGGCGACCTGCTGGCGCTGGGCGATGGAAAGCTGCTCGACCCGGTCGTCCAGGTCGATGGAGAACTTCAACTCGTCCAGCACCTCCTTTGCCTTCTGGCGGAGGCGGGACTTCCGGTATATGCCGATGCCCTCGAGGTTGTATTCGAAGGCGATGTTTTCGTAGACGGTAAGATTGGGGAACAGCGCCAGGTCCTGATAAATGACCTGCACGCCGTAGGCGCGCGATTCCTGCGGTGTGAGCCGGGCGTGCTCGCTGCCGCCGATGCGGATGCTGGCGCCCCTGTCCGGCTGGTACGCGCCGGAGATGACTTTCGCGAGGGTGCTTTTGCCGCAGCCGTTCGCGCCGCAAAGGCAGTGCACCTCGCCCTTTTCCAATTCCAGGTCGACGTCGCGGAGCGCGTAGTTGCCGCCGAACCGTTTGGAGATGTTCCTGAGTACGACGATGGATTCCCTGGCGCCGTTGGCGCTGTCGGGCGCAGCCGGTGTTTCGCGCGGATCAAGACGTGCCGTCACCGCCGGGTCCGCCGTGGCGGATGCTTCAGAGCCGGACATACCGTTTCCTCCATCCCCCTCCGCTCCCGCCGGTCGGCGGGAACGGAAGAGGCATACTGTCTCGTGCAAAATTACAGGCCCATTTCCACCAGGCGGTCGATGTTGTCGATGTCCAGGGATTCGAGTTCCTGGCCGAGGATGACGCGGTTTTCCTTGTCGACGGTGACCGTGCCCATGCCGTCAATGGTCATGCCGTCTTCGATGGGGGTGCCGTCCATCAGCATGCGGCCGATGCGGATAAACACTTCGCCGGCGACCAGCGGGCTCCAGGTGAAGCCGCCCTTGATAGCGCCCTGCTTGACGAGGCGCTCGCCCTGGCCGGCGGAGAAGGCGCCGAACACCACGACGTCATCGGCCTTGCCTCGCTGCATGACGGCGCGGCCCGCGCCGATGGGACCCTGGGAACCGAACGTGAGGATGCCCTTCAGGTCCGGGTACTTGGCGAGCAGTTCGTTGGCAGTGCGCATGGTGTCGTCCATGGATTCGGAGACGCCGAAGCGGTCGGCGACGAGTTCCATTTCGGGATAGTGCTTCTTCTGGTATTCGATGGCGACGTCGGCCCAGGCGTTGTGGAGCGGCACGGTGAGGGAGCCGACGAACACGGCGTACTTGCCCTTTTTACCGATCAGTTCGGCGAAGCGCTTGATGTGTTCCTCGCCGTAGTACTGCACGCTGACCAGTTCGAAGTCCCAGTCCTTGTTGATCTGTTCCGGGCCCTCGTGGACGATGACCTTGATGCCTGCGTCGCGGGCGCGCTTGAGAACGGGTTCAAGGACCTGGAGGTCGTTCGGGACGACGCCGATGACGTCCACCTTCTGGGCGATGAGGTCTTCGATGGCGCGGACCTGCAGGGCCGGGTCGGCCGAGGTGGGGCCGATCTGCCAGGCGTCGACGTTCTGCTTGGGCGCTTCACGGTTGATGCCTTCCTCCATGGAGTTGAACCACGGAATGCCGCCGATCTTGACGACGACCGCCATACGGAATTTCTCCCCGGCGAAGGTCTGGCCGGCGAAGAGGATTGCGGTCAGCACTGCCGCGATACACAGTTTGCGCATGGTTGCTCCTTTAAAAAAAAACGGACACGAGAGTGGTCGAATTCCCATGCCGGCCACGAGCCGGTCACGCCAGGAATTTTTCTTTGACGAACTTCAAGGATTGCGCAATGTCGGCATCGAGTTTGGCGTCGTCGCCGCCGTCGGAGAGATCGTGCCAGACTTTAATCTCCTTGCCGACGGTGCCGCCCATGCGGACGAACGGCTCCATCACCACCGCGCCCTGGTAGCCGATATCGCGGAGGCCCTGGCCGATGTCGTCCCAGGGCATGTGGCCCTGGCCCGGCACCTTGCGGTTGCACTCGCCGATATGGAAGTGGCCGAGCAGGGGGCCGACGGACCGGATGGCGTCGCCCATGAAGTCTTCTTCGATGTTCATGTGGAAGGTGTCCAGCATGACCTTGACGTTCGGCTTGCCGATGTCGGTGACGAACTGGACGGCCTCGGCGGCGGTGTTGACCATGAAATGCTCGAAACGGTTCACCACCTCGCACATGAGGGTGACGCCGTGGTCCTTGGCCATGTCTGCCGAGGTTTTCATGGATTCGACACTCCGGGCCCAGGCGGCCGGCTTGTCGAACGGCACGGTGTAATCATAGGGCCATGAGGCGAAAATCACGCCGCCGACGCGGTCGATGCCGGCCTGCTCGAGCAGGGGGAGCATTTTGCCCATCAGGTCGAGGCCGCGCTGGCGCGTCGCCGCGTCTTCCGACGACATGTCGGAATTGGCGGGAAAACCGAGCCCGGCCGTCAGGCCGATGCCTTCGTCGGCCGCAGCCTTCTTCATGGCGTCAATCTCCGCGGCCGACATGCGCATCAACCCGTCGGCGCTGATTTCGAGGATGTCGAAGCCGAGTCTGGCCACCTTGTGGCAGTAGGCGACGTAATCCCCCCGCCACTCCTGTTCCCAATACGCGAAGTACGTCCCGAATTTCATCTGTTCTCCTGTCAAAAAGCGCATGTGGTTTGGACAAAGCGTCCTCGCCAGGGAATCCGCTTTCCCTGTTGCCGGGGTGACGCGATAGGTTTGTCGTGCAGAGTGATGAATGCGGTGATTCTAAGGAAAACTATCAGTCGGACGGCGCGCGCACCGATCCGCGCCTGACCAGCGTTACCGGAACGACCTCGTGACGGCGGTCGTGGATTTTCTTTTCCATCCTGGCGAGGAGGAGTTTGGCGCCGTTCAGGGCCAGGGCCGAGACGTCCTGCCTGATTGTGGTCAGGGCCGGCCGGGAAAATTCGGCCAGCGGCACATCGTCGAAGCCGATCACGTTCACCTCGTCGGGAACGCGCACCCCGATGTCTTCCAGGCCGAGGAGGGCGCCGAGCGCGCCCGCGTCCAGGGTGGAGAATATGCCGTCGAAGCGCTTGCCGGCGCGCACCGCGTTGGCGATGCGTTCCCGGGCCGCGCCGACGGTCATGGGTGTTTTGATCATGCCGGTGCGGCGGGACCAGGCGACGCCGGCCGCGCGCAACCCTTCCTCGAACCCGGCCAGTCGGTTCTCGATGGTGGACAGGCCGCCCAGGTCAATCGGGTCGCAGAGGATGACCGGGTTGCGGCTGCCGCCCGCCAGGAGCGTTTCCGCCGCCAGCCTGCCGCCGTGGCGGTTGTCGGAGACGATGGAACTCAGGTGCTCGCCGCCCGGCGGCACGCGGTCGAGACAAACCACCGGCACCCCGACGTCCCCGGTGCGCAACGGGTAGCGGGAGATGTACACGAGCCCGTCGACCCCCTTGCCAAGCAGATTGGCGACCATGGCGTTGTTCTTGTCCTGATCCTCGTCGGTGCAGCAGACGAAAAGCGAGTAGTTGCTGTCGAAGAACACGCGGCCGAGGGAATCGATGATGCGCGCGAAAAACTGGTTGACGACCTCGGGAATCACCAGCCCCACCGCATAGGCGTTTTTGGTCCGCAGGGCCTTTGCCGCGACGTTGGGCGCATAGCCCGTTTCCTTGATAAGGGTGAGGACGCGGTGGCGCGTTTCTTCGGAAAAACGGCCGTTATCGTTCAACACCCTGGATATGGTGGCGGTGGAGACATTCGCCATCTTGGCAAGCTCTTTGAGCGATATGGGCGCTTTGTCTTGCATACAACCCCCGTGGGGTGCTGGCGGGCCCGGGCGCGGGCGACGTTTTGGGTAATCGATTGCTCAATCAAGTTTACCATACCCCATAATTCCGCCTTGTCAAGGAGAAGGTCAAAATAATTAACGCGGAACCGTTTCGAGACTGGTTGTCCACTTTGGCGGCAGGGCGGGGCGTTGTCACGGTAACACCACAAGGAAACGGCACGCTTTTCGGCGAATCCTCACCCGGCGTCGTCAGGTGGAGTGCGGCGGATTCGGGAAAGCCTATTCTTCGGCCACGCTGAGGACGGCGAGCGCGTCTTTTCGGCTGATCGGGTTGTGGTCGGTCACCACCTTGAGGGCTTTGTCGACGTCCATCTCTTTTATGGCCTGCAGCAAATCGAGGTGCATCGTGTTGACCATGGCGATGCGGTCGGAATCGATGGAGGTCTTATAGCGGAAAAACTGCGTCTGGCTCGTGTTGTTGGCATAGATATCGGCGATATGGGCATTGTTGGCCAAGTGCATAAGGCTGTCGTGGAATTCCACATCGTATTCGGTAAACGCTTCGGGGCCGCGCGCGATGCCGTCGCGGAGGCGGGTCTCAATCTCGTCCAGCTTGTGGCTGCAAAGATCGTAGTTTGCGGGCAGGACTTCTGTCACAAGTTTGCGGGCCATCCATTGATGCAAAACCAGGCGGAGTTCGTAGATCTCCACGATGTCCTTTCGGTTCGGCGCATAGACGTAGTACCCTTTTTGCGCTGTAGTGACCAGGCCGACCTCGGCCAGCTTGCGGATGGCGTCGCGCACCGGGGTGCGGCTGATGCCATAGCGCTCGGCCAATTGCGAATCCACCAGCCGCGTCCCGGGTTTGAGCTCATGGCGGAGGATCGTTTCTTTGAGCTGGGTAAAGACCCTGTCGTTCAATGGCTCGACCGTGAGCAGTTCCTCGCGTTTTGCCGTGGTCATGGTATGAGTCGCTCCATCATCGTTTGGGATCGCGTTGGTAAATCGTATACTGTATACCTTACTATACCCCTCTCGCCTACTCTAGTCAAGGACGACGTGGCGCGCCCATCTATCAGCTCTCTGTTTTTACGAAAATTTACGCTATCGTATTATTAGATAAATATATATAATATCACTAGTTTAACGCTGCAACTCGATGAACCGTATCGCCCGGAATTCGTATTCTTATTTGACTACGCCAAATTGGCGGGTATAGTACCGTATATCTTACGTATACCGTATACGGAAAAATCCTCGTCCATTTTGGCGTCACCATTTTTGTCCCATGTCCCTTGTTCGCGATTGGAAGACCATGCCTAAAACTATCATAGTGGGTGCCGGGGCAATCGCCTATGCGCACGCGAGAGCGCTTCGTGACCTCGGCGTTGCCATCCTCGGCGTGTATGACGTCAACCCGGAAAGTGCGGCGCGGCTCGCCTCGCAATACGAATCAAAACCGTTGGCATCTCTCGAACAGTATGAAGCCATGGTCGCGGATGTCGACATGGTCCACCTGTGTACGCCGCCCGGGCTGCGCATCGGCTATGCCGAACCGGCGATGCGTGCCGGCTGCCATATCATCACCGAAAAACCAATGGCGACCACGGTCGACGACGCCCAGACCCTTGTCGCCATGGCGGAGAAGTACGGCGTCAGGATTATGGTCGACTTCAACCACCGCTTCCGTGCCGGATTCCAAAAACTGCTGGGCCTGGTCCGGGACGGCACCCTGGGCGACATCACCGACGTTTTCATCCACCGCATCGGCATGCTGGGCGGCAACGCCGGCACGAAAAACGACACCTGGCGGCGCGTCCCGGGCATGGTGTGCGGCATGACAATCGAATCGCTGTCTCACGATATCGACATGATCGTCCAGCTCGCAGGCGGCGTGAAGGATGTCAAGGCAGACATTCGCGGTACCATACCCGGCGTGCCGGAGTTCGACAACAACGCCCATGTCTCCCTCAACCTCGCCAGCGGGGCGATGGCAAGCATCCATTCCAGTTGGTCGGCGCACATCAAGAACAGTGCGCGCGGGGTCATCGGTTCCAAGGGGACGGCCATCCTCGAAGGCGACGATCTGTTTGATTTCTCCCGTCTGCGCCTGCGCACCGATGCAATGGAGTTCGAGCAGGTGGTGAAGATTGGGGATACCTATTCCCTCCCCACCTGCACTTCCTACACCAATGCGACCCGGCATTTTCTCGATTGCATGCGGGAAGGGAAGGAGAGCACCGCCTCGGGAGCCTACGCCCTGGAGACGCTGAAAATTTCCCACGCAATTCTCGAAGCCGCCAAAACCCAGCAAACCGTCGCCCTTCACTAGGCCAAGGAAGAGATCATGAAAAAATCCATCAATCTGGAAAAGATCTTCCTCGAAGAACCGTGCTTTTACGAACGCTTCAAACTGGTCGCCGAAGCCGGATTCGAGTACGCGGAATTCGGCTACTGGTTCGGGCGGGACATCGACCGCATCAAGGAAAATTGCGAAAAGTACAACGTAAAGATCGCCAGCTTCTCCGCTGATCGCAAGGCTTCCATGATTATTCCGGAGGAGCGCGCCGAATTTGTCGAATATGTGGCAGAGAGTATCGAGGTGGCTTACAAATTGGGATGCCGCCACCTGGTGCTGCACTCCCAGGCCATGGACGAGAACGGCAACTTCACCTCGGTCGGGCTGGACCGGGACGATCTCACCAAGATCGCCAGCGCGGCGCGGTCCTTCGGCGAAGCGGTCAAACTGGCGGAAGCCGGCAACGTCACCCTGGTGCTGGAAGCGGTGAACAATATCTCCAAACCGAACTACTATTTCACCACTACCCGTCAGACCGGGAACCTGTGCCGCGTGATCGATTCTCCCCGCGCCAAGATTCTGTACGATATTTGGCACTGCCAGCAAATGGAAGGCAACATGGTCGCCACGCTGCGGGAGTACCGGGACGTTCTCGGCTACATCCATGTGGGCGACTGCCCGGAGCGGCACGAGCCAGGCAGCGGCGAAATTAACTTCGACAAGATAAAGAAAGTGGTTATCGAAGAATTGGGATACGACGGCATATGGGGATTCGAACTGGATCCGGCGGTCGATTCCGCCACGTGCGTGAAAATTCTGGCGGCGTTTTAAGGACGGCGAGTAAAGGAGCGACAATGATTCGCATTATTGCCCGGCAGGTCATCAAGAAGGAATGCATTGCACAGTATCACCACCTGGTCAAGGAACTGGTCGAGGCTTCGCGCAAGGAAGACGGGTGCCTGTCCTATACCAGCAACCAGAGCCTATCCGACGAGCGGGTGCACTGCTTTATCGAGGATTGGAAGGATCAGGCCACCATAGACGCCCATAACGCAACCGAACACTTCCAGCGCATTGTCCCGCAGTTCAAGGCGCTTTTTGACGGCGAAGAGCGGGTGGAACTGTTCAAACAGATCGTCTAAAGCATTTTAAAAACATACGTGAACGCAGCCGATGGCTTCGTGAGTTCGGTGCATTACCCGTCTATTCCCGTGGACCCCGGCCTCGGCTCCGGAATTCACCAGGGCGGTTCAGTACCGTCTACCCGTTTCATTTGTTCACGGAGTTTCTTAAAATGCTTTAGCCGTCGATTATCACCCACGGTCCAGAATGGCAACTTCCGGAGCAGTTGCCATTTCTCATGGGTGGCCCGTTTCCCCTCACACCGCAGTCTTACGGACGATACGCGTCATTTCTCCCCCACACGTCACCCCGGCAGGAAAAACGGCCGCCGCATCGCAAACGGGAAGTTGTGCCGGGGAAGCGGGCTGGACGTCGACGGCAGGGCATCCTGCAAAATTCAGAATGACAACTGCCAGAGCAGTCGCCACTGCCTTTTCCTGGATCCATCCCCGGATTTCGCTATATACTATGCGTGCATAGTATCGCGGGAACTGGCTTGAATCCTCGGTGTGTCGCAGGGAACCGTTTCACAGGCGCTAAACGGCAGCCCGCTGGTGACGGAAGGGACCAGGAATATAGTCCTGCGCAAGGCGGCGGAATGTGGATTCGAACGCAACAGCCACGCCCGCAACTTGAAAATCAAAAAAACCGGCACCATCGGCATCCTCTTTTCCAAGCACTTCCCGGGAATGACCGGCACGCCCATGCTGGCCCACCTCTACGAGAGCCTTCAGCGGGAGCTGGTCAAATACGACTACGACATCATGATAATCTATGTCGAAAGGGGTCGAAAATTATGAAAATTTCCGTTATCAACAATGGCATCAGCAGCGACTTTGAAACATGCTGCAAGGTGCTTAAGGAAACGAACATCAAGTACATCGAGATCCAGAATGTGCACAATACGCCGGTCGAATGCCTGCCGGCCGAGGATGCGGCGGGGTGGAAAACCATCTGCGACCGCTACGGCATCACCCCGATCATCGTCACCACCCACGCCTTCGCCGGCATCGCGGTCGGCGCGGTCGAAGTGGGGGACGAGACCTATCAAAAGCACATGGGGCTCCTGAAAAACGGCATCGCCCAGGCGCGGGTGCTTGGCGCGAAAATGGTGCGGTCGATGGTGTTTACCAAGGCGATAGTCACCTGGGGCTTTCACGGCGCCGACAAATGGAACGCCGGCGGCAACACCGCCTGGGGCAAATTCATCCGGCTCTTCGAACCCATCGCCCGGCTCGCCGAGGACGAGGGCATCGATATCGTGGTCGAAAACGGCTTCAACGCCATGATCACCTCCGCCTACCTGACCCGAAAGATGATCGACGAACTCGGTTCCAAGCGGATCAAGTTGCTGTGGGACCCCTGCAATGCGCTTTATTACCATGAATACCCCACCGTGGAAGTCTACGAAAGCGTCCGCGACATCATCGGCCATATCCACATCAAGGACGCCACGATCGATTCCATCAAATCCGAGGTCGATTTCCGCCGCATCGGAACCGGCATGATGGCGCCGTATTTGACCGATCTCGCGGACGCATTGCGGCGTGACGGCTATGATGGATACATATCGCTGGAAAATGTCCTGCGTCCCGACAACGGCGATTTTATCGACGGATACTACCAGGACATTCCGGAACTGGTACGAATCTTCGGATAGAACGGTCTGCACCGCGCGGCATCGCTTATCGCGCTGACAGAGACTACCCCACTCCTTCCTGCGCTGCCGGCTGAACCGGGACACGCCGAAAACCGCCGGGAGAGGTTCGTTTCAAAACACCCCAAAGTTGCCTTCCGGAGACATGCATGAAAATCTGTATGTTGGGCGCTGGCGCTATGGGCCGCAGTATCGGCGGCATGCTGGCTGCCCACGGCGAAGAAGTGGTCTTCGTGGATACCTGGAAAGAACATGTCGACGCCATGAGTATGGAAGAGAACAGGCGATTCCCGGGTCCCACCGATATTTGCGTTAAGAGATATGAAGACTTGGTTGTCTCACGCCGGACCAGGGAGAATGGAGGGGTAATATGTGCGAAAAACCCCGAAAAAGTTTCGTTTGAACCCACTTGCTAACCGGGCGAGCATGGGCTATGGTCAAAATAGATATTATCTTTCCAGTTTCGGGAAGCCGCATGTACGAGACTTCCTCCACCCAGGCCGACAACCTGGTGTCGCGTTCCATCACCATGCTGATCGACCTGATCCGCTGCGGCAAGCTGCAGCGCGGCGAAAAACTGCCGCCCCCCAGGACATCCTCGCTCGGGAGCTCGGGGTCTCCCGCACCGCGCTCCGGGAAGCGCTGAAGGAACTCTCCTATCGGGGCATTATCGCCAGCCAGCACGGGCGGGGCACCTTTGTTTCCGACAAAATTGTGGCCGAAGAGGAGACCCTCGAGGCGCGGCTCATCCTTGAACCGGGTATCATCACCCTCGCGGCCGAACGCTGTAGCGACGAGGACGTGGCCACCCTCAGGCGCATGTGCCAGGACATGGAGGCAAAGGTGCGCGATCGCGATTTCGAGGGGTTTTCCGTCTGCGATCTCCTGTTCCACAGCGCCCTCGCCAACATGGCCGGCAACCAGGCATTGGTGATGCTCCTGTCGACGGTGGGCGATATGATGCTGCACCAGCAGAACATCGTCCAGATTATCCCCGGCGCCATGGAACGGGCCCACCTCTTTCACCTCGACATGGTCGAGGCGATGGCGACCCACGATTCCGCCCTGGCCGGCGAACTGATGCATAAACATCTTGAAGACGTCATGTTGACCCTGCGTGTCTCACGCACGTTTTCGAGTAAATAACCATACCGGGTCTTCATATCTTTTCGCCCGGTGCTTTTTCGTCGACGAAACGCGGTGTTGACTGAACAGCGGAGCCATCGGCTTCGGCGGCGGTTCGGCACGCACCTGCTTTCAGATCCTCTCCGGGAGCGTTTGGCGTTTTCGGCGAAAACGGTTCAGCCGTAAAGCACCGTAAGGAACCACGGCATGAAGCTGTCCATTCCCTTTGATAGCGGATTTCTTGAACTGGACCTGCCCGACAGGCGCATTGCCGGCGTGGTCCGTTCCCGACTGTCCGAACTGCGATCGGCGCACTCCCAGGAGGAGGTGGTCGCTGCCGCCCTGGCCGTTCCCATCGGCTCGCCGCCGCTGGCCGATCTCGCCGCGGGGAAGCGGCGGGTTTGCGTCATTACCAGCGACCATACCCGACCGGTCCCGTCCCGCCTGACGCTGCCGCCCCTGCTGGCGGAAATCCGTCGCGGCTCGCCCGACGCCGACATCACCATCGTTATCGCCACCGGCTGTCACCGCGCCATGACCGAGGCTGAGATGCGCGAGCGCTTCGGTGACGACGTTTACGAAGGCGAGCGGTTCCTGGTGCACGATTGCGGCGACGAATCTGCCTTCGTTTCCATCGGTACCCTGCCGTCCGGCGGCGACTGCCTGATCAACCGGGTGATAGTGGATACCGACCTGCTGGTGGCGGAAGGGTTTATCGAACCCCATTTTTTCGCGGGGTATTCGGGCGGCAGGAAAGCGGTGCTGCCGGGTTGCGCCAATCGGGCCACGGTGCTGGCCAATCACTGCGCCGAATTTATCGATTCGCCGCTGGCGAGGACCGGCATTCTCGACGGCAATCCCATTCACGCCGACATGCTGTATGCCGCCCGTGCTGCAAACCTGGCGTTCATTCTCAATGTCGTTCTCGATTCGGAGAAAAAGGTCGTCGCCGCCTTTGCCGGCGATATGGAGCGCGCGCACCGGGCCGGCTGCGATTTTTTCGCCTCCTACGGCGAGGCGGCGGCGGTGAAGGCGCGGATGGTGGTCACTTCCAACGGCGGCTATCCGCTCGACCAGAACCTGTACCAGGCGGTGAAATCGATGACCGCCGCCGAAGCCTGCGCCGTCGACGGCGGAGTGATTATCGTCGCCTCCGCCTGCCGGGACGGCCACGGCGGAGAAGAGTTTTCGCAGGCTTTCAGCCGCATCCCGACGGCCGAAGCGCTGCTGCGGGAATTCCTCGCGCGCGGCCGTCACGAAACGGAGCCGGATCAGTGGCAGACGCAGATCCTCTGCCGCATTCTTTGCCGTCACCATGTCGTCATGGTCACCGGACCCGGCGCGCCGCCGGAGATGATCCGGGCGATGAATATGCATTGGGCGCCCACCCTGGCCGACGCCGTGCGCGAAGGCCAACGCCTTCTCGGCGATGCGGAGGCGGAAGTCACGGTTATTCCCGACGGCGTGGGCGTCATCATCAGGGAATGAAAGGCGGTCGGGACACGGCGGAAGGCGTTTCCGGCTTTCCCCAGCCACGGAAAGGAGGGCGACACGACACGTTCAGGCAATCGGGAAACAGGGCAGGACATTTGACGGAGGAATGACATGAAGAGAGGCATTATCGGTATGGCGGTGCTGACGGCGGCGTTCCTGTACACCCTGTCGAGCCAGGCCGCCGACCCCATCAAAATCGGCATTTTGGAAAGCCGCTCCGGAAATTTTGCGCTCCACTCGGCCCCCAAATACATGGCGGCGCAATTGGCGGTGAAGGAGATCAACGACAAGGGCGGCGTGATCGGCCGCCAGCTGGAACTGGTCGCACCCGACCCGCAGTCGGACAACCGGCGCTTTCAGGAACTGGCCCGCATGCTAATCCAGCGGGACAAGGTCGACGTTCTATTCGGCGGATTCGCCAGCGCCGAACGGGAAGCCATCCGCCCCATAATCGATCAGTACAAGATGCTCTATTTTTACAATAACCAGTACGAGGGCGGCGTCGCGGACAAGTATACCTTCTGCACCGGTCCGGTGCCGGAACAGCAGATCGATCCGGTCATCAAGTACTGTATCGAAAAGTTCGGGCCGCGCATGTACATCCTGGCCGCCGACTACAACTTCGGCCAGCTTTCGGCGAAATGGACCCACGTCATGGCCGAGAAGTACGGCGGCGAAGTGGTGGGCGAGGAATTCATCCCGCTGGCGACATCGCAGTTCGCTTCCACCCTGGAACGCGTCCAGTCGGTCAAGCCGGACTTCCTGGTCATGTACATCACCGGCGACAACCATGCCTCGTTCTATCCTCAGGCCCAGGCCGCCGGGTTGAAAATCCCCTACGCCTCCTCCATTAACGTTGCGCAGGGGTACGAGCACCGCCGCTTCCCCGCCCCGACGCTGTCCGGCATGCACATCGGCATCCACTACGTCGAAGAACTGAACACCGAGCCGAATGGGGATTTCGTCAAGCGGTTCAAGGCGATGTTCCCCGACGTCGCCTATATCGGCGAACAGACCGAAAACACCTATGTGGGCGTCTACCTCTACGCCATGGCGGTGGAAAAGGCCGGCACCACCGACATCCCCAAGGTCATTGACGCGCTGGAATCGGGCCTGCACTTCGACGCGCCCGAAGGCCCGGTTATCCTCGACCCCGCGACCCATCACCTCATTCGCGATATCCGCATCGTGGTGGTCGACGACGATCACCAGCTCCATTTCCCCGCCACCTACGAACAGTTGAAGCCGGACTGGCTCTCGTCGGAAAAAGGCGTCGACCTCACCAAGAAGCCCGAATTCGTGCAGTACGAACCATAAACCGGAAGACGTTCAGCGTGCGTTCCATTGTGACAGGAGGTCCCAGTGTCGACCGTTTTCAGTGTTCTGTACATCTATTTGGACAGCATCGCGTTTCTGCTGCTGTCGTCATTGGGGCTGATCATCATCCTCGGGATGATGGGCATCACCAACATGGCGCACGGCGAATTCATGATGCTGGGCGCGTACACCTGCGCCCTTGCCACCCATGCCGGTTGTCCTCTTGTCCTCTCCATCGTTTTGGCCATGGTGGCGGTGGGTGTGCTCGGAATGATCATGGAATCGGTCATCATCCGCCGCCTCTACGGCAATTTGTTGCAGAGCCTGGTGGCGACCTGGGGCCTCAGCCTTATCCTCAGCCAGGGGATGCTGATACTCATGGGGCCGTCATTGCCGTCCATTCCCATGCCGCTCGGCGGGGTGTTGCTGGGCGGCAGGTCCTATGCCATATACCGCATGCTGCTGCCGCTCATCGGCGTCCTCGTCGTGGTCGGTCTTGGCATGATTCTCTTCAGGACCCGGTTCGGCATGAAGGCCCGCGCCACCATGCAGAACCCGGAAATATCTCGCGCCATGGGCGTCAACACCAAGGCGATTTACCTGGTGATGTTCGGCCTGGGCTGCGGCCTGACTGGCCTTGCCGGCGCCTTGTACGCGCCCACCACCGTGCTCGGTCCGTTGTATGGCGCGAACTTCCTCGCCCCCGCCTTCGTCACCGTGGTGGTGTCGGGCGGCTCCAACGTCATCCTGGGCGCCTTGATGGCAAGCGTCATTCTCGGCGTGGTGGAAGGCGGCTTCAGCTATGCGTTCGGGGCGGTCATCGGGCGGTTGTCCCTGCTCATCGCCACCATGCTCCTGATCCGTTTCTTCCCCGACGGACTATCCGGGTGGTTGGTCAAGAGGGGAGGTGGCAGATGATCCGCCGGTTCCTGCGCGGGTTCAACGGGCCGCAAAGCCTTGGTTCGAGCGGCCTGTTCTGGACCTGTTTCGGCGTGGGCGTTGTGGCCATGGTTCTGTTGCCCGCCGTTGCTTCCGAATACGAAGTCGGCAACTTTACCTACTTCCTTACCAACATTTTCCTGGCGCTCGGCCTGTCCATGATGTGGGGGCTGGGCGGCATCCTCTCCTTCGGCCAGATGGCCTTCTTTGGCCTGGCCGGGTATAGTTACGGGGTTATCGCCGCCAACCTCGCGCCTGTCACCGACAACACCTTTATCGCCTGTCTTCTTGCCATTCTCGTGACGATGGCGGGGGCGGCGCTCCTCGGGTACTTTCTCTTCTTCGGCCGTGTCAGCGGCGTTTATGTCAGCATCATCACGCTGGTGACGACGCTTATTTTCGAGACCTTCATGGCCCAGACGGCGGGGCCGAAATGGGCTATCGGCAAGGCGCTTCTGGGCGGCTACAACGGCATGGTGGGGATACCCTCGCTGCGGTTCCGCTGGGGCGGCGAAATGATCGAATTCTTCGACATCCCGCTGTACTATCTGGTCGTCGTCCTCCTGCTCGCAACCTATCTGGCGCTGCGTTGGCTGGCGAATTCCCGCTATGGCAACGCGCTTGTCGCCACCGGGTCCAATCCCGTGCGCACCGAAAT
The DNA here is from genome assembly GCA_021203245.1 of Planctomycetaceae bacterium. Taxonomy (GTDB): domain Bacteria; phylum Planctomycetota; class SZUA-567; order SZUA-567; family SZUA-567; genus JAJBSZ01. Next base: position 9,622 of record JAJQBO010000066.1, on the reverse strand, counting down.
GCTCGGCTACGATATCCGCCTGGTGCAGCTCCAGGTCTTTACCCTGGCCGGCGGGCTCGCCGGGTTGAGCGGCGTCCTGTATGTATCGTGGGGCCATTACATCACCCCCTCCACCATGGGCCTGACCACCGCCGCGCTCCCTATGGTGTGGGTCGCCTTCGGCGGACGAAAAAGCCTGCTCGCAACCATGCTGGCGGCGATCGGTTTGCAGTATTTTGCGCAATACTTGTCCATGACCGGCAGCCAGCAAGCGCTGGTGATTCTCGGCGCGTTGTTGATGCTGGTCGTCATGTTCGTCCCCGAAGGGGTTATTCCTCCGGTGGGCCGGGCGATCGGCCGCTGGTGGCGTCGGAGCGAGACAAAGGGGGGACAATCATGACGCCTCCCATTCTCGCACTCGAGCACGTGACCAAGCGCTTCGGCGGGGTCACCGCCGTGGACGACGTCTCCTTTGCCATTTCCGAAGGCGAATTGCGTTGCCTTATCGGGCCGAACGGCGCGGGCAAAAGCACGCTCTTCCGGCTTATTACCGGGTATTTCCCGGTCACCTCCGGAACTATCCGCTACCGCGGCGACGAGTTTGGAACGCTGCCGGCGTTCCGGCGCGCCAGGATGGGCATCAGCATAAAATTCCAGACGCCCATGGTATATTACGACCAGACGATGCTGCAGAACCTGGTCGTGCCGTTGCAGAGCCGCATGCCGGTTCCCGAAGCGCGGCGCGAGGCGGCGGTCCTGTTGGACAGATTCGGTATCGGCGACGGCGCGGACAAGCTTGCCGGCGAGGTGGCGCACGGCTACAGGTAATGGCTGGAAATATGCATGGCCGTCGCCACCCGTCCGAGCCTGCTGCTCCTCGACGAGCCGACGGCCGGGATGTCGCCGGAAGAAACCAAGGCCACGGCGGGGATGATTCACGATCTGGTGGGCGAGGGGATGACGGTGGTGGTTATCGACCACGACATGGAATTTGTCCGCATGCTCGACTGCAATCTCACGGTGCTGCATCTCGGGCGGTTTTTCGCCCAGGGAACGCTCGCCGAGATCCAGGCCAATCCGGAGGTTCGGTCGATTTATCTGGGAAAAAAGTGAGGACGCATGTTTTTCCAATTGGATTCACTCTGCTCGGGCTACGGCGCCATTCCCATCGTGAACGGGGTCGATCTCCAGGTCGCCAAGGGGGAGACCTGCATCATTCTGGGGCGTAACGGCGTCGGCAAGACAACCCTCCTCAAGACCATCATCGGTTCGATTCCCGTCACCTCGGGACGCATTGTCTTTGCCGGCAAGGCGGTGGAAAGACTCGACTCCCACCTGCGGGCCCGGCTGGGCATGGGCTATGTGCCGCAGGGACGCGGCATCTTTCCCGAACTGACGGTGGAGGAAAACCTGCGCATGGGGGAGGGCATCAATCAGGCCAACCGGGAGTACTCGTACGAGGCAGTGTACCGGTATTTTCCCATTCTAAAGAAACGGGGCGGACAAAAGGGCGGCACCCTGTCGGGCGGCGAACAGCAGATGCTGGCGCTGGGGCGGGCGCTGGTGTCGAACCCGCTCATTCTGCTCCTGGACGAGCCGTCGGAAGGGGTGCAGCCGAGCGTTGTCGAGGAAATAGGTTCGGTGCTGTCGGCCCTGAACAGGGAGATGGGCTTGACCATTCTTTTGGTTGAGCAAAACATCGAGTACGCGCTGGCTATCGCCAAGACCTGCCACATCATGACCAAGGGGCGGATTGTGGACTGCCTGGACGAGGAGCGATTACGCGACACAGAGACGGTGAAGCGATACCTGGCGATTTGACGGACGGGAGAAATGCCATGCATCATACGATTATGGAAGCGGAGCAACGGAAGACCGGATATTCCTACACCATCGGGCCGTATATGGAGCCGGTGCTGACCGTGAAGCCGGGCGACAGCGTGGCGGTCGAGACGCTGGACTGTTTCGAATGCAAACTGGAAAACGAATCCATGCGTGCCTCCGACATCGCGCGCATTCCCTTCCTCAATCCGGTCAGCGGGCCGATATATGTCGAAGGCGCACAACCCGGCGACGCGCTGGCCGTGCGCATCCGTTCCATCGTCCCGCGAGGCGACCAGCCGCGCGGCACGACCTGTCTGCAAAAATACTTTGGCGGGCTGACGCCGACGTCCCGGTCGTTGTCGGCGCCGTTTCCGGAAATTGTCCGCAAGGTGGCGGTGCACGAAGACGGCGTGGCGTGGAACCGCAAGCTGACCCTGCCCTACCAGCCGTTTATCGGCACCATCGGGACTGCGCATCTCCTGTTTTCCACCGACACCCTCACGCCGGGCAACCATGGCGGCAACATGGACCTGCCCGACATTGTGCCCGGAGCGACGGTGTATCTCCCGGTCCGGAAGGACGGCGGCATGCTCTTCCTGGGCGATTGCCACGCCGCGCAAGGGGACGGCGAACTGTGCGGCGTCGCCATCGAATTTCCGACCACAACCACCATAGAAGTGGATGTGGTGAAAAATTGGCCTATCGAATGGCCGATGCTCGAGAATGACGAATTCATCATGGCCACCGGCAGCGTCAAACCGTTGGAGGAGGCGGTCAGAACCGCCTACGACAACCTCATCGGCTGGATGGTGAGCCATTACGGCTTCAACAAGTGGGACGCCTATTTCCTCCTCACCCAGGCGGGCCGGGTGCGAGTCGGCAATGTGGTCGATCCCTGCTATACCGTCGGGGCGAGCATTCTCAAGAAGTATCTGGTGCCGACGGACGACATCGATTTCGACGCGCTGGCGCGGGAAAAAGCCTGACTCGCTTCTCCCGTACGCGTCGCCCGCAACGGGTCCACACAACGGACCGGCATCGGCACATTGCTCTTGTGTTCCGGTATATTGCTGATATAAAGGAGAAAAACACGTGGTTACGTTCTCTAGTATGGAGTCCCACAGTGAACAGAAACACGCCAGAAACCATCAGCCAGAAGTACCGCAGTGAAATCGCCATGCCGGGGTACAAATTCGTCATTTCCTATGCGGAAAAGCTCGACGGCGAAACGGTGGAGGTGTTGCACAAACATCTCGAGTTCGAAGTCTATTACGTGCTGGCCAACCGCATCCTCAGCCGGGTGGCCGATCGGGAATTCACGCTGGAATGCGGCGATCTGATCCTGCTCGCGCCCGATGTCGAACACCACACCGTGTACGAGCCGCAGGTGGCGAAGGAGTATTTCGTCCTCATCTTCTCCATCGAGCCCGTTGTTGCGGCCAAGTCGGGCCAGTCGGACAACCGCGCCAATTACGAGGAAGTGGTCAAGCAGTTGCAGCGAGCCAGGGAGGCGTCATTTCTCACCGCCCACGGCGACGACATCATGGCCCGCATTATCGCCCAGATTGGCAGGGAAATGCTGGAACGGCGGGTCGGGTGGCAGGATATGGTGAACTCGCTCCTGCACCATTTTTTTCTCTACGTCTTACGCGCCTTGGAGGCGGGGCAGTCTTCCGTCCCCGTCCCGTCCGAACACCTCAACCTCGGCGTCGAGGCGACGAAGTTTATGCACGGCAATTATCATCGACAGATCGCCGTGGAGGACGCGGCGGCCTATCTCGGCATCAGTCCGAGGCATGTCAACCGCGCCTTCCGGCAGGTTTTTGGTTCCACCTTTTCCAAGACCCTCAGCCTGTTTCGGCTCAACTACGCCAAAAAGCTGCTCGTCACCACCGACAGTCCGATCGAAAAAATCGCCGAGCTGGTCGGATTCAAGTCCTCCCGGACGCTATTCAAACTTTTTCAGCAATATGAAGGCATGACCGTTTCGGATTACCGCTCCCATTCCCGAAAAAAAAAGCCAGGCCGGGCAATAAAAGCCACCGCCCGATTGCGATTGGGCGGTGACAAAAAAACGCGGCAACGTGCTAAAGGGTGGTGGTAAAGCCGCCGTCGACGCTGATCGACCAGCCGTTGACATAGTCGGAGGCGCGACTCGCCAGAAAGACCGCCGTCCCCATCAAATCATCCAGGTCGCCCCAGCGCCCGGCCGGAATGCGGTTGGTGATCTTGTTGTAAAAATTCGGATCGGCGCGCAGCTCGCGGTTGACTTCCGTCGCCAGGAAGCCGGGGCTTATGGCGTTTGTCTGGATATTGTATGCGCCCAATTCGTTGGCGAAGACCTTGGTCAACCCGAGAATGCCGTGCTTGGCAACGGTATAGGGAGGGCACATCTTATCGGAGGCGTAGGATAGGGCCGAACCGATGTTGATGATTTTCCCGCTCTTTTGTTGCAGCATGATTTTGGCCACGTCGTGGCTGAGATAATAGACCGCGTTCAGATCCAGGTCGATGCAGCTTTTCCACGCTTCGTCCGGATATTCGGCAAAAGCGCCGAAGGTGCTGATGCCGGCGTTGTTGACGAGGATATCGATACGGCCGTAAGCCTGCATGCACGCCGGCGCCACCGATTTCAGGTATGTCTTGTCGGTGAGGTCGCCGCGGCTGAACACCACCCGTCTACCCTCGGCTTCAATCAGGGTTTTGACCGTCTCCACTTCGGGGGTGAAGTGGGTGATGAAAAGATCGGCGCCTGCCTTGGCGAACGCCACGGCATAGGCCATGCCAAGGCCCATGTTGGCGCCCGTCACTATGGCGACTTTTCCCTTGAGGGAAAAGTAGTCCATCGAAAACCGCTTCAATTGCTCTTCCATGGTCAGCTCCAATTTCCGGCCTCCGGGCGCGTCCGAGCATGCGGCCGCGCCCGGCCGGTCGTGCAGGACGGTTATTTCATCAGCTTCGAAATCGTCGCGGCAATGCCTTCCGGGTCCATGCCGTAGAAGGCGTACACTTCGTCCGGATCGCCCAGCACCGCGAACTCGTCCGGGAGCCCGATGCGCTTGAACTTGCCGCAGAACCCTTTTTCCAGCAGGTATTCGGCCACGGCGCCGCCCAGCCCGCCGTTTACCGAGTGTTCCTCGACGGTGACGATGTTGCCTGTTTCGGCGGCGCACTTGTCCAGCATGGCATAATCCATCGGCTTGATGGTGTGCATGTCGATGACGCGCGCGTTGATGCCGTGTTTTTCCTTGAGGATTTTCGCGCCCATCATCGACCAATACACGCTCGATCCGGCCGAGATGATACTGAGGTCGTTCCCTGGCACCGTTTCGATTGCCTTGCCGAACTGGTACTCGTAGTTGTCGTCGGCATAGACGTTGGGCGAGCCGCCTCGGTCGATACGGATGATCATCGGTCCCTCGAAAGCCATCGATTGACGAATCACCTTGCAGCACTGTCCGGCGTCGGCAGGCACCACGATGGTCAGATTGGGGATGGCGCGGTAAAGCGCCAGGTCGGCGATGCAGTTGTGGGTCGGGCCGCCCGCGGCGGTCACGCCGGCGTGGGTGCCGATGAGGCGGACGTTGACGTCGTTGTAGGCGATGTCGGTGTGAATCTGGTCTGCCGCACGCAGCGGCAGGAACGGCCCAAACACCTGGGAAAAGACGATCTGCCCCGAGAGCGCGATGCCGGCGCTGGCGCCCACCTGGTTCGGTTCGGCGATGCCGAAGTTGAAGCAGCGGTCCGGGTATTTCTGGATAAACTTGCCCGCGCTCGAGGAGGGCGCGACGTTGTCCGAATAGGTGAAGGCGAAGTCCAGGCCCTCGTCGGCCATGCGCATCAGTTCCTCGCCATACGCTTCACGGGCGTTGGAAAGCATTTGATCGAAGTCGAAAGTCGTCTTGACGGCCATTAGCGAATCCTCCTGTTCTTTTCCACCGACGCCAGCGCCTGCTCCAGTTGTTCCTTGGCAATGCCGCCGCCGTGCCACTTGTAGTTGCCTTCCATGAAATCCACGCCCTTACCCTTGATGGTGTTGGAAATGATGCACACCGGCCGCCGCCTGCTGACCGGATCCGCCGGCGGCAGGGACTGCAGCGCTTCACAGACCGCGTACATGTCGTTTCCGTCTATCTCGATGACGTCCCAACCGAAGGCCCGCATCTTGTCGTCGAGGGGATCGATGTTCATCACGGTGGCGGTGGGACCGGTCATCTGCACCTGGTTCTTGTCGATGATGGCGACAAGGTTGCCCAGCTTGTGGTGGCCGCCCGCCATCAGGGCTTCCCAGTTGGTGCCTTCGTCCAATTCGCCGTCGCCGACGATGACGAAGGTGCGCCAGTTTTTCTTCTGTTTGCGCGCTCCCAGGGCAAGGCCCAGCGCGACAGTGAGACCGTGCCCGAGCGATCCGGCCGAGACTTCGATGGCCGGCACGTATTTGCGGTTGGAGTGCATGCCGAACTTGGCCTTGTCGAGGCATTCAAAGTGTTCGACCATGTAATCCATGGTGTACATGCCCATGTCCGAGAAGATGGTGTAGAGCGTCTCCGAGCAGTGACCCTTGGAAAGCACCAGCCGGTCGCGCTCCTCCCATTTCGGATTCTTTGGATCGTAATTCATGTACTTGTAGTACAGAGCCACGCAGACCTCGACGATGGAAAGTTCGCCGCCAAGATGGCCCATGCCGATGCGGTAGATGAAATTCAACAGATCCTTCCGGATCTTGAGGCACTTTGCCTCCAGTTCCTTGACCATTTCAATGTCGATGTTGTAGGTGTACATGCACGTGCTCCTCTCAAAGAATTTCCGCGCCTATTCGCCGTCGATATGATTGCAGCGAATGAGAATCTTGGGATATTTGCCCGATATCTGCATTTCGAACGCCGCCACCGCGTCGTCGATGTCGAAGACCTGGGAGGTGAAATCGTCCAGTTGCATCTTGTCCATGATCTGCATCGCGCGGGGATAGGCATAGGGCGCGACATAGAGTCCGGTTATGGTCAGTTCGTTCGCGTAGCAGTATTTGAAAAGATTCAGAGGCATCTCGTAGTCGTTCGGGTACATTGCCGCGTAGATGAGCATGCCGCCCTTGGCGGTGATGAGCGGCAGCGGCTGCACCGCTCGTACCGATCCCGAGCAATCGATGACCACGTCGTAGCCCTTGCCGTCGGTGAGGGCCATGCCCCGGGCGGCGACGTCCTCGGTCATCGGGTCGATGGTATGTTCAACTCCGTAGCGGCGGGCGAGGTCGCGCCGTTCGGCGATGGGTTCAATCAGGGTGAGGGAGGTTGCGCCCATCATGGCAATGGCCTGGAGGGCGAGGAGTCCGATGGGGCCGCCGCCGCAGATTGCCACCCGCTGGCCCAACCGCATCCCCACCTTGTCCATGAGGCGGACGGCGATGGACACCGGTTCAAGGAGACAACCTTTTTTCAGGCTGACGTGATCGGGCAGCTTGTAGACCTGGGACTCGTGCCAGACGATGGACTCCGACATGCCGGGCCGGTTGTACTCGCCGCCGTATTCGCAGAACTGTTGCTGGCCGTTCTGGCAGTAATAACAGGTTCCGCAAAATTTGAGGAAATTGCCGCCCACCCGGTCGCCGATCTTCAGTCCCTTTTTCACCGCCTTGGGGCCGAGTTCGGTCACTATGCCGGAGAGTTCGTGACCCAGGCCGAACGGAAGGTCCCAGCCAAAGATATTTTCGACGAGGTGCGGATCCGAGCCGCAAATGGAGCAGTACGCCACCTTGATGCGGACATCCTCATCGCCAAGCGGCTGTTCGGGAATGTCCTTGACCTCGATGCGTCCCCGCGTCGCTTCGTTGGGATCGCGCAAACTTCCTATCTTTACCACCGTGACTGATTTCATAGTGTGCCTTTCCTGTATGCCTTATTCGGGTTCAATGCCTTATTCGTCAACCATGCCGTCCCGGACGGCGATCTTGTGCTGGATATCCGCCACCCGTTCTTCGGTCAGGTCGTAGAACAACGCAAAGATGATAAGGGTGACGACCATGACGCCGCAGGGCAGGGAGGACGCCATGAAGCGGATGCCGGCCAGGGACAGTTCCGTCTGGTTGGGTTCGTTGGGTATGTATTTGACATAATCCAGAATCATGGTGGGCGCAACGCCGCCGATGGTCATGGAGAACTTTATGCCCAGTCCGATGAGAGTCATGACGATGGCGGTGAGACGTTTGCCGGTATTGAGATCGGCATATTCCACCGGGTCGGTGATGATGGACCAGAGTATGCCCATGAGGATGCCATAGCCGAACGACGCCACGCCCCTGGAGAGCAGCATGTACGCTATGGCCGTAGGCGGCGCGAAATAGAGCATGCCCGCGCCGACGGCGCCGAAGATCAGGCCGAGCATGACGGTGCCGCGCTTCCGGATGGTGCGGCACAGGAAGGGAACGAGCGGCACGCCCGCGACCGACGGCAACACGTTCATCATGGCGAACCACGCCACCATGTCGGGGCGCTTGGCGAAGTAGGTCATGTAGTACGGGGCGGACGTCCCCTGGACGGTGATAAAGCCGTAGACGCCCAGAAAAAGGATGAACATGATGATCCCGGGCTTGTTGTGGGAAATCTGGTTGAAGACTTCGCGCAGGCCGGGTTTGTCCTCATGGGAGGTCACGGGGATTCGTTCGGTGACGTTGAAATAGGCATAGAAAAGGATGCAGACCATGACGATCGCCATGCACAGGGTGGTGAGCATGTACCCGGTGGCAAGCGGCATGAACTTGGCGAAATAACCGGAGAGAAGGGGAATGGTCAGCGCCACCACCACGCCGCCGGACTGGGCAAACATCATGCGCACCGATTGCAGCAGGGTGCGTTGATCCGGGTCGGCGGTCATGACCGAGGCCAGCGATATGTAAGGCTGGATGATATAGGTGTACATCATGTTCAGGAAGTTGTAGGTAACGTATGCCCAGAGCAGTTTGCCGAAATAGCTCAGCTCGGGCGTTGTATAGGTTAGCACGGCGGCCAGGCCGAACGGAATGGCGCCGGTTATAATGTAGAATCGGTATTTACTTGATTTGGGATTCAACCGCTCGACGATGGTGCCCATGAGCGGATCGTTGAACGTGTCCCACAGCCTGGAAATAAGGAACATCAGCGCGACGTCCTGTGCCGCCAGGCCGAAGATGTCGGTATAGAAGAAGGTGACGTACATCATGATGCATTGGAACACCATATTCATGGCAAAGTCGACGGTGGAATAGGCGAAGATTTCTTTCTTGGGCAGCTTGTAGAAACCGGGTTGCGGACCGGACTTCTCCCAGCCAAATTCTTTTTCCCGCTGCTGCATCACTTCCGATTTACTGGTTACACTCATGATGTGATCCTTTCGCCGAGTCGGTGGACAAGCAGGGCCGCGTCTCCGGAATAGCGGCGCAGAAGAATTTTGCGTGACTGCGGTGCCGGGAAGCCTGAGACCGCGTTTGAGAAGACAAATTCTCCCTGCACCGAAACGGTTGAGGCCGGTTCGGAAGGCGAGACGCCTGTTATTGAGGAGGAATCATTGCTACGCCGTTACATGGGACAAAACGCGATCGAGCGTCGTGTTGCCACGCACGTATCACCTGGGGAACCATTTTTCATGACGGGATCGCGGTTTTCTGTTACGGTGCAGAATCAGTATTAAAAAGAACCAGGTTCTGAATCGTTGTTATGGCGCTACGGTAAGGGAGTCGTGATTGTGATGTCGAGTGTTTCGCATGTGATTTCTTAGAGCGTTTTAAATTGAATGCTTCGCTTTTCGGCTTATTCCAGTAATAACCGTAAAACGCAGGCAGGAACCAGTC
>JAJQBO010000090.1 GCA_021203245.1 Planctomycetaceae bacterium | reverse complement strand
TCTGCTGTCGTGAGATCAATTATGCAAAACCTGCTCCCTCTCCCTTTGCGGGAGAGGGCTGGGGTGAGGGCGATTCCACGCCTGTTTTTCGCTGTGGCACAGGGGATTTCTGACCGAAAGACCCCTCACCCCATCCCTCTCCCCCTCCGGGGGCGGGGGCATGTTTATCCCAAAAAACCGCCCCGCAACCATATGGCGCGGGGCGATATGTCACTGAAAAATAGAGCCAACTACCCCTGCTTCTCGGCTACCTCCAGCGCAATGCGCGCGAGTTCGCGCCCGGCTTCGGCGGCTTCGTCGAGAATTTGCTGGGTCGGCCGGTAGGAGCATTTCAGCACCGGGCGGTTCAGGGTCCAGCCGGCGGCCTTCATATATTCCTCGACCTGGTCCGCGCCGCCTTTCGCGCCCCAGCCGTAGGAGCCGAAGGCGAAGCCGGTGCGGTTCTGCACGTTCATGCCGCGTAGGTAGACGAGGGCGGCGGAGGCGGCCGGCATCATCAGGTTGTTGAGGGTGGACGAGCCGAAGGCGAAGGCGGCGGTGTCCAGAAACTCGGTGGCGATGCGGGTCAGGCTGTTATGGCGGACATGCATCATGACGGTGGCAACGCCGTCCAGGTCCGCCCCCTGGGTGATGGCTTCGGCGATTTTGCCGGTCGATTCCCACATCGAATCGTAGAACACGGCGATCTTGGCCCGCACCGTGCCGGTGCACCATTTGCCGTAGGCCCCAAGGATGGAATCGAGGTATTTCCGCCAAATGACGCCGTGCGACGGGGCAATCATCTTAATGGGCAGGCCGGCGGCGGCATCGAGGGTGCGCTTGACCGCCTTGCTGTGGGGGACGACGATATTGGCGTAATAGGTTTTCGCCTCGTCCATAATGATGTCGAGGTCTATTTCGTCGTCGAACCGGGCGGCAGACGCCACGTGCTGGCCAAAGGCGTCCATGGAGAAGAGAAGTTCGTCCTCCGGCACATAGGTGAACATGGAATCGGGCCAGTGCACCATCGGCGTTTCGATAAACTGGAGGGTGCGGCTGCCGATGGAGATCGAGTCGCCGGTCTTGACCTCCTGCCAGTTCCAGTCCGCGCCGCCGAAGTACTTCTGGACGGTGTCGCGGCACTTCTTGTTGGTGACGATCTTCGCGTTCGGGAACGCCTTGACCGCCTGGGGCAGGGCCGACGAATGGTCAGGTTCGGCGTGGTTGACGATAAGGTACTGAATGGACGCGGGATCGGCCAGATCGGCCACCTGGCGATAATAACTTTCGAAAAACGGACCCTTGACGGTATCGATAAGGGTGTTGGCCGTATCGCGGATGAGGTAGGCGTTATAGGTCGCTCCCCGGTCGGTATTATACGAGTGGAAGTCGCGGACATTCCAATCCACGGCTCCAACCCAGTCGATGTTCGGCATCAGGTTCTTACGCATGTACAACTCCTCTTTCGTGTTATGGTAAAACTATACGCAAATTTTACCGTAATGAGATGTCCCATTTATAGCGATAACCCCCCGGGCGGGGAAAGAAAAAATTGCGGAATTTTATCGGCCCGTTTCCGGGGCGAAAGGGCGATAATGTCTGTTCGGCGAGACCATCCTTCGCCGGCGATGAGCGTCAAATCGGAGCAGGTTTAAACAATTTACCGAGATTCTTGCAAAAATACCGGCGAGGGACCAAAGTTCCAACAAAATAGTGTCGATAATCTGAAGGAAGAGGCGTATGCGCCGACATTTAGCGCTACGCTGGGCCGGCACGGGCAAGGTTGGTTTATCGAAAAGCTAGGATATTCTGCAAGTGTTGACCGATAAAGCTGTTATCTGGATGATTGATGTTGCCGGCAAGGAAACGGGCCCCTCCCGCCCGGGGATGAGGGCTACCGGGAGCGGCAATTAGGAAATTTTCTTCTTGACATAATGGCCCAAAGAATGTGAAATACTTGGAGCGGTCTATCTGTTGGGATGGGCGAAACCTGCCTGATGAAGGGAAAAAGGGTGAACATCGGCGGTTTTAAACGCTAGGTTCTGTAAGCGAGTTTTTTTTGCTTTGTTATTTGAAGGAGGAGAGTATGCGTAAAGGTCTGTTTTTATCCGCTATTATGGCAGTAGCCATGACGGGTGTGACTTTCGCCGCCACTCCTGGCGACGAAGTCGCGTTCCGCGAAGGCGAGCCCATGCCGCCCGCCCCCACCGGAATGTCTTGGTGCTTGATCCAGAAGCCCGCCGTGTATGACACCGTCACCGAGACGGTCACCGTTCGTCCGTCCGCTACCTTCCAGGTACCGGTCCCCGGCGAATATTCCACCAAGACCGAGACCCTGCCCGCCGTGCCTGCGCACCGTATCGGCCGCGTGGTTCCCGCCCAGTTGCAGCCCCGTCAGGTGCCCTATACCTGCCAGGAAGAGTATACTGTGCTTGAGGTCATCCCGCCGCAGTTCAACGACGTCCCGATGGAAGTCGAAGTCTGCCCCGCGTACGATCAGATCACCGTCATTCCCGCGCAGTTCCGCGATGTGCCGAAGCGCGTGGTTGTCGAACCCGCCCGCAAGGCCTTCCAGCGCGTTGCCTGTGACGACGGCAACAACAACCTCTGCTGGACCGTGTGCGAAACGCCCGCGAAGTACCGCGACGTCATCGTGAAGGAACTGGTCGCCGACGCCCAGGAACGCCGCACCCCGGTTCCGGCCAAGAAGCAGAACGTCATGGTCCGCAAGGTCGTGAAGCCTGCTCAGGTCCGCGAAGTCAAGGTCCCCGCCAAGCAGGCCACCTACACCGCCCAGACCGTGGTGTCCCCGGCCCGCGTCGATTGGCAGACCGTCCCCGCCACCACCCAGAACATTCCGGTGCTGGTCGAGACCAAGGCCCCCAGCTTCACCACCCAGGCGATTCCGGAGAAGCAGGACACCATCACCCGCCGCGTTCTCAAGCAGCCGGCGAGCATGGTCTGGCGTCTCCAGTCCAACGCCTACTCGCAGCAGTTCCCGGTTGTCCGCTAGTCCCACGAGGCCACAACCAGCGAGTGCGACACACAGAAGTACCAGAAGCGCCCATCTTCGGATGGGCGCTTTTTAAGTTTGGATGAACCGCTCTGTCTTCATAGAGTCCGCATCATCATCCCCACACGTCACCCCGGCGGGCTTACGTCGACCAGCGGACACGCGTGCAGTTGTGCCGGGGCAGGGAGAATGCCCATGTGTTGCAATTAATTCAGGGCGCCTTGCCGTCCACGTCCAGTGTGCTTGCCCCGGCACAACTTCCCGTTCGGGATGCAGCGGACATTTTTACCGCCGGGGTGACGTATGAGGAGAATTCGCTGCGTCCTAAACTGGCATAATTGTAAAAGAGGGATGCGTGTTATGGAAAGCGTTATTCGTCCGGTACGGCTGGGCGCACTCGAACTCGAGAACAACATGGTCCAGGCCCCGCTGGCGGGCTATTCATCCCTGCCGTTCCGGCTGCTGTCGTGGCGGTTGGGCCGGCCGGGGTTGCTGGCGACGGAGATGATATCGGCGAACGCGATAAAGCAGGGTTCTGCCAGCCAGGAGAAATACCTGGTCCGTTCGCCTGAAGAGGGCAGGGTTCTGTACCAACTCTGGGGGGCCGACCCTGAGGCGATTGGCTATGCGGCGGCGGCGGTCGAGGCCCGAGGCGCGGATGTGGTCGACCTGAACTGCGGCTGTCCGGTCCGCAAGGTGCGGGCGGCCGGCGCCGGTTCGAAATTGATGGAATCGCCGGCGCTGATCGGCAAGTGCGTCGCGGCGATGAAGCGGAACTGCGCGCTGCCGGTTTCCGTTAAAATTCGCATCGGGACTGACAGCGGCAATTTTAACGGGGTCGAAGTCGCCACGATTGCCGAAGGCGAGGGGGCGGACTGGATAACCGTCCACGGCAGACACGCGAAGGAAGCCTATGGCACGCCCTGCCGCTACGGGGAGATCGAGAAGGTGGTGGCGGCTGTGAAGATACCGGTGGTCGGGAACGGCGACGTCCGCGACGGCCGGACGGCGGAACGGATGCTCGAGACCGGCGTGGTCGGGGTCATGGTCGGCAGGGCCTGCATGGGCGCGCCGTGGGTATTTGACCGCATTCGCACCGAATGCGCAGGCCGCACCTGGGAGCCGTTACCCTTGGCGGCTATTGGCGAAGTCATCATGCAGCACCACGATCTGTTGGTGGAGTTGCTGGACGAGAAGCGAGCCATCCGCCACTGCCGCAAGCTTGGCTCGTTTTATTCGAAATCGTTCGCCGGCGCGCGGGAGTTTCGCAATGGCTTGAACTTCTGCCATACCCGCGATGATCTGGCGGCGATGGTGGCGCAGTATTTTGTGTAATGCGGGCTGAGTACGCTGCGATAAGTGCTATACCCGTGGATTCCGGCCGAACCGGCCGTTTTTCGCCTTGATGGATGTCCGCACGCCGGAATGACGGGTGGGGGAGGCCGGCGGCTTTGGCGATAGGGCGCGTGCTGATTTCCGGGACGCTGCATTAACCACATCGCCACGATTTCTGTCTCGACGCCCCGATATCCCCCGTCGTCACCCCGGCGTGCGGCCGTCCACCAGCACGGGAAACGGGCGGTTCGGCCGGGGTCCACGGGCCAGACAGCGAAGGCACTAAACTCCGGTCCCCTACGCCTTGCACACCCGCGCCTTCACCACCCCCACCTTCGCCATCGCGTTCCGCGTATCGACAATCAGCCGCGCCGCGCGGCCGAGCAGGGCGTAATCGATATCGTCGTGGTTGGTGGCGATGACGACGGCGTCGTATTTTTTCAGCCCGGCGGCGGTCAGCGGTTTCGACTTCATCGCCGGACCGTGTCCTTTCGGCATCGACGGGATATACGGGTCGTGGTAGTCGACCTGCGCGCCGTGGCGGGCATAGAGTTCGATAAGCCGCAGGCTCGGGCTTTCGCGGATATCGTCGACGTTCGGCTTGTAGGCGAGGCCGATCAGGAGCAGCTTTGCTCCATTCAGGCTCTTTTTGTCGTCGTTCAGGGCGTCGACGGTGCGCGCCACCACATATTCGGGCATCGAAACGTTCACCTCGCCCGCCAGTTCGATAAAGCGGGTGGCGCACTCGTATTCCCGCGCCTTCCAGGTCAGGTAGAACGGGTCGATGGGGATGCAATGCCCGCCCAGCCCCGGACCGGGATAAAACGGCATATAGCCGAACGGCTTGCTGCTGGAGGCCTCCACCACTTCCCAGATGTCCAGACCCATCCGCGCGAACACCTGCTTCAATTCGTTGACAAGGGCGATATTGACGCAGCGGAAGATGTTTTCCATCAGCTTGGTCGCCTCCGCCGTCTCCAAGGACGAGACCGGCACGGTGCGCGGCACGACGCGGTCGTACAGCTTTCTGGCCACGGCCAGACATTCGGGAGTCAGGCCGCCGACGACCTTGGGAATGACGTTGGCCGAATGGCCGCCCGGGTCTTCCCGTTCGGGCGAATAGGCAAGGTGAAAATCCCGCCCGGCGCGGAGGTCGTCCCGTTCGAGCCGGGGCAGGACGACTTCCCGGGTCGTGCCGGGATAGGTGGTCGACTCGAGGCAGATGAGTTGCCCTTTTCGCACCACGCCGGACAACATGTCGGCCGCCGCCTCGACATACCGCATGTCGGGGTCGCGGTGCTTCGTGAGGGGCGTCGGGACGCAGATGAGGATGGCGTCGGCTTCGCGAAGGTCGGCCGGATCGGCCGTTGCCCTGCCGCCGTGGCGGAGCAGGTCTTTTACCTCGCGGTCGGGAATGTGTTTGATATAGCTTTTACCCCGGTTGATGGCGCCGACGCGCGCCGTGTCCAAATCAAAGCCAAGCACCGCCAGCCCGGCCCGGGCGAAGGCCGCCGCCAGCGGCAGGCCCACGTAGCCAAGGCCGACAATGCCGACGCATTCGGGCTTGGCCCGCGTTGTCCGTTTTTTCATGCACGACCCTTCTTACCCCTCGGAACAGGTCGACCTATTGTATAATTCGAATTCACAATTCACAATTCATAATTCACAATTATGATGCAATGCTATAATTCACGATGCACCGCAGCCACGAGTCAAGTCCAAAATGTGGTGTAAAATACCTCCAGACAATTTATACAGGGAT
>JAJQBO010000160.1 GCA_021203245.1 Planctomycetaceae bacterium | reverse complement strand
GGCTGGACCTGGTCGGCAGGGCACCCTGAATCGCAGTGCGGCACAGGGTCATTCGCCACTGCCCCGGCACAACCACACGCGTGCCCGCTGGTCGTCGCTGCACCGCCGGGGTGACGGGTGGGGGTGCCGATATGGACATTCTTGCGATGATTGGCTTTACAATGACGAAAAAATTCAAGCATGAGTAGGGGAAAACTGACCGAAAGACCCCCCCTCCGAGGGCGAGGTGCCTGTTTTCGCTCACAGTCTGGCGCTCCATCCGGTGGATTCGATGGGTTGCAGGCGGCCGGAATCGCTGATCCGCTCGTCGCGTCGCGACAGCATGTCATACGTCATCAAGATAAAAACGATGAAAAAACACATCGGCACCAGGTAGAACGAGGCCCGCAGCCCGGCCCAGTCGCCGACAACTCCCATCAGGGTGGCGAAAAACCCGGACCCAGGCACGCCGGCGCAGGAAAAGAGGATCATCATCATCGTATAATCGCCCTTGATGCGGACAGCGCCGTCGGACTGGATGCTGGGCCAGAACGGTCCCGCGCCAACGCCGGCCAGGAACAGCAGGCCGAACAGGACCCACAGCGACTGGAGCAGCGGAAAGGTCAGCGAGACAACGGTACTGCCAAGCGCGAGAATGACGATAAGCTTTTTGAGGGTGCGCTGGTGAACCAGAAAGCCCGACCCCATGCGGCCGACAAACATGCCGGCGGCGAAACAGGCGGTGCCGGCCCCGGCGACCCAGGCGTTGCCGCCGTATTCAAGCTGGATAAAACTGGCGCACCAGAAGGTGAGGCAAAACTCGCCGCCGCCGACAAAGAACATGGCGGCGAAAAACAGCCAGAAACGCGGCAGGCGGACGATGGCGCGGGATTTGTCGACAATGTCGCGCCAGTGGATCTGCTCCTCGTGCTCGACCAGGTTGCGGTCGGGAAGGAGGAAGATAAGGCTGGGGATTACCGAGACCAGCCCGGCGCAAAAGACGAGGATGCGCCAGCTCACCCCGTAGTAGAGCAGAAAGCCGGCGGCGAGGACAGCCACAATCACCCCCACCGACCAGAAGGCATGGGTCACGTTAAGGTAGCGGCCCGGCTCCTTGGGATGCAGGCCCTGGATAAACGGCGTCGCCAGCCCTTCGACAACGCCCTCGCCCAGACCGGCCACCACCAGCGCGGCAAACAGCAGGCCATAGACCGGGGCAAAGGACGCGGCCATGATGCCCACCGCCATGAAGAGGATGGAAACGCCCATCGTGCGGCGCTTGCCCCAGCGCCCGGCGGCAAAGCCGCACAGTACCATGGCAAGAACCATCGGCACCGAACGGCCCATCTGGAGCGCGCCGCCCAGGCTCATGCCGCCGTCGTCCAGGGGAAAGCCCAGGGACGCGGCCAGCGGCACCAGGCACATGGGGATGATGAGGGAGCACAGCGCATAACTCATAAACGTCATGCATGCCGCGACGTCGTAGCGCCCGAAGACCATTTTCCTGCTCATGCTATTGCTTCCTTCTCTCGGAAAAGGACGTCGCCGGCGAGGCTTTCCAGCCCCAGGCGGCGCATCCCCGCGAAT
This sequence comes from Planctomycetaceae bacterium, assembly GCA_021203245.1. GTDB lineage: Bacteria > Planctomycetota > SZUA-567 > SZUA-567 > SZUA-567 > JAJBSZ01. Next base: position 27,254 of record JAJQBO010000160.1, on the reverse strand, counting down.
GCGTCCTCACCATAGTCCGGCCGGATAACCAGCTCCGGCAGGTGCTGCGACGGCACGGTGCGCCGGCAGACGGCGCGTACCGAATCGCTGTCGAATTCGCCCGCCGCCTCCCCCGAAAAAACCACGACATGGGGATTCACGACAGCCACCAGCACCGCCGCGATGCGCCCCGCCGCCTCGGCGGCCGACGCGGCCGGGGATTCGAACGGGATATACGACACTTCGCCGGCGAAATTGCTCTTGCCCCGGGTCAGCCTGCCGTTCACCACCAGACCGCACCCCGGGCACTTGTCGCCGGAAAGCACCACGTAGGCGAGGGTGGCGTCCTGGGGCAGGGCCGGGTTGTCCTGGTAGCCGAGGGCGGCCAGGTTCATGTCGTTGTCGAGGATGACGGCGCCGCCGGAGCGGGCGGCCAGGTTGGCGTGCAGGTCCATCCCCTCCAGCTCGGGGATGTCGCAGTTCTCGGCGACGCCCCCGTTCACGACGCCGGGAATGGACACGGCGATGGTCCCGGCGGTGGGCCAGCGGGCGACGGCGTCGTCCAGCACCGCGTGGACGTCGGCGAGACGGAAGCCGTCGCGGCTCGTCTCGCCGTCGTCGACCACCGCGCCGGCGGCGTCGTAAACGCGGTGTCGGTAGCGAATCGCGCCGCCCGAGATGGTCAGGAGGAGCGCGACGACATGGGCGTGCGCCGGGTTGAACCCGTACACCCGGGCGGGACGGCCGCCGCGGGACTCGCGCTCCTCGCACTCCAGGGCCACGCCGCATTCGACCAGTTCGTGCATGATATTGCCGCAGGTGGCGATGCTGAGGCCGGTGTCGCGGGCGAGCCGGGAAAGATTCGACCGATCGCTGGTGCGCAGGGCGTCCCGCAGGAGCCGCCGGTTAAGGGCGCGCATGGTGGTGGCATTGCCGCCGAGAGTCTTCATACCGAGTTCCTTTACTACTTATCGAAACACTTATCATAAGTAGTATACACCAAAACATGTACTCATAAAGGAAAAAATAAAATTTTGGGCAACAAAACGAAAATTTGTCCCCACAATCCCGTTTACCATAGTGTAAGGAATGGGTAGGTCCACCCCGCATATCTGCCGAAAGAATGGGGAAAAATGGGGAAGGTATCATATCTTTATGGTACTTTTAGTTACACATGCCGACCGGTTTTCTTATACGAACACGATATTTTTCAATATTGTGTAAAAACACATCTTCACCCATAATACCAAAGTCGTAGTAAATGGTGTTAACAGGAGGGCGGCACGATGGGAAGGGAAAAAAGGCGCTATGACTGCGAGTTCAAGGCATCGGTTGCCTTTGAGGCCATTCGCGGCAGGGAAAGCGTGGAGGACCTGTCCAAGCGATATGGCCTGCATCCGTCCTTGATACACGCCTGGCGCAAACGGGTGCTGGATTCGGCTCCGCAGTTGATGGCGAAGGCGGGGCTGTCCGGTGCGGATGCGGAGGCGCTTCGGGAAAAGGAACGCGAAGTGGAACGGCTGAGCGCCGAAAACCGCTGGCTGCAGCTTGTCGTCCAGCGCATGACGGTGGAACAGCGCCGCGACGCGGTGGAGATGGAAAACCCGACGATTCCGGTGCTGCGTCAGGTCAAGCTCCTGAACATCAACCGCAGCGGCATCTATTACCGGCTCAAACGTCGCGCCAGCCTGACGGAGGAATCGCGCCAGCCCATGGCTGCATCGGCGATGGAAGCGTAGCGAACCTCCTCGAATAAAGCAAAAGCGGCGCCCCCCGCCGGTGCGGGGTGCGCCGCTTTGTCGTGACGAGGGCCGCTTTTCGGCTATTGCCACCACGAGTGCATGTCGTTTCGTTCGTTGATGACGGTGAGGAACTTGGCCTGCGGCGTCACCGCGCGGTGGCCGTGCGGCTTTGACGGGTCCATGTAGAACGAATCGCCCGGCTGCATGAGGAACTTGCGATCGCCCACCGTCACCTCCACCTCGCCCTCGAGGACGTAGTTGAACTCCTGACCGGGGTGGGAGGTCAGTTCGGTGTCTTCGGTGTGGCGCAGTTCGACAATCATCGGGTCCATCTCGCGGCCCTTGAACGCGAAGGCGAGGGCGCGGTAGGAATAGTTGTCGGTTCGTTCCACCTTGATGTCGTGATCGTGGCGGGTGAGGGCGTATTCCTTCATTTTCGGTTCCTCGCCCGTCATCAGTTCCGCCGGATCGACCTCGAACACGGCGGCGATGTTGTAGAGGACGCTGATGGGAACGTCGCAGGTGCCGCTTTCGTAGGTGTCGTACTCGGCCCGGTCGAGGCCGATGCGTTTGGCGACCTCGTCCGCGGTGATGCCGAGGACGTCCCGCAGCTCGCGGATGCGCGCCGCAATCTGTTCCACTTGCTTATTCATGCTTTTCTCCTCGTGTGCCGGCAGCGCCGGCCATGGATTGCACCCGCTCTTCCCGGGTCGGCATTTCCGGCGCCAGCAGCGCCAGTCCGGCCCACGCCACCAGGCACGACGCCAACCCGACCAGTATCCCGGTTTTCAGCCACGCCATAAAATGCACCGTCGTCCAGTAGCGCTTTTCCATCATCCCCACCGCCACGATATTGGCGGTCGAGCCGACCATGGTGATGTTGCCGCCCAGGCACGCGCCGTGCAACAGGGCCCACAACAGGGGCGTCTGGTCGAATTTGTTGACGATGGGAATAAACGCCGCCACAAAGACGATGTTTTCCACAAACGCGCTCATCAGGGTCGACAGCCCGAGGACGGCCGGTATCAGCACCTGGGTTGAGTCGCCGAAGGCGCGGACCATATAGTCGGCCACCCGGTCGGTGGTCCCGGTCCGCTCCAGCGCGCCGGCAATCATGAACAGCATGAGGAGGAAAATGGACACGCCCCAATCGACGTCCTCCTCCAGGTATTTCTTAATCCGCTGCCGCCTCCAGAGCAAACATAAAGCGGCCAGCAGCAGCGGCGCGGTGATGAGCATGGTGTTCGGCGGCAGCCCGAGCAGCCGCTCGATGACCTTGTGCAGGATAAGCATGGCGAGGAGCGCCGCCAGGACCGCCAGGCCCCAGCCGTGCGGCACCCGCACCATCGGCGCGAGGGTCAGGCCGGCTTCGCGCCGCTCCTCCAGCTTCTCGTTCATGACGGCGATGTCCTTGCGGTGCAGATAAAACATCAGGACCAGCGCCACCGCGAATTCCACCAGCATCAGCGGAAACGACCATACCATAAAATCGTTGAAGGACAAGGGCGGATTCGCCCCCTGGCCGATCAAAATGCCGACCGGGTTGCCGAGCATGGTGCCGGCCGAGCCGATGTTGATGGACATCACCGCCATGATGACGAAGGGGACGGGCTTGATGTCGAGGACGTCGGCGACCTGGAAAATGAGCGCCAGGACAAACACCACCGCCGCCATCTCGTCCACCAGGCACGACATGATCATGCCGAGCACGCAGGCGGTGAGGAGAAACCGCCGCGCCGTCAGCCCCTCCCGCGACAGCACCCGGGTGATTATCCAACTGAACAGGCCGAGATCCTTCAACACCCCGACGATGATCATCATGCCCATCAGGAAGATGACGACGTCGAGTTTGGTCTCCTCCGCCAGGGCCTGGAGGTCGAGGATGTTCATGAGCAGCATCGCGCTGACGCCGAGGAAGGCGAAGGCGAGGTGGAACTCGTAGAACAGCGCGGTGGAGGTGATGAGCATAGTGAACACCGCCACCGACGCGATCTGCTGCGGGTCGAACCCGCCCACCACCGCGAAGCTCGACACGGCGGCGGTCACGAGGACGAGGCCGAGGACCTTGGCGAGGCCGGGCGGCACAGCGGGTTTGCGCATAACAGGTTCCCCTACCGTAAAACGCTTTTGACAAAGTCCAGCATGCGGATAATCCCGACCAGCTTCCGGCCGCGCAGGACATAGGCGTTGAGGGATTCCTTCTGCCCGATTTCCTTCATGGCGAGAATGGCCGGCGCGTCCTCCTCGACGTGGGCGAAGTCGGAGGTCATGATGTCACGGAGCCAGGTGGTGGATTCGTTGCGAATGACCTCGGCCAGCGGTTCGAAGTTGAGGTAGGGCGTCATGTCGCCGACCCACATCAGGTAGTCCGGCAGGCACGTCCGGACCAGCCGCTTGATGGTGACGACCCCGACCAGCTCGCCCTCGGAATTCACGACCGGCAGCTCCGGCGTGTTGAAGGCGAGGAAGCGGTCGATGGCTGTCCGCAAACTGTCGCCGGTGCTGAGGGAGGTCTTGACGGTGTCCATGATGTGCCGCGCCTGGAGGTGGTCCGGCAGGTGGTGGCCGCCGGCGTCGAAATGCTGCCAGACGAGGAGCGGCGACTGCAACGACGCCACCAGGGCCGCCGAGTCGTCGTCCGGACAGGCCCGCTCGATGCCGCTCAGGACCTGCTTGTACGCGCCGGGCAGATCGGCCGGCACCAGCACCAGGACGACGAGGTGGAGTTTTTCCCCTTCGAAATCGAAGCCCGCCTCGGACGTCGCCATGGCGACAAGCGGCTCCGTCACCTTTTCCAGCCTGCCGTAGGGGACCGCGAGGCCGCGCCTGGCCATCATGGCCTGGCCGACCGACTCAATGACGCCCGCCTTGGCTTCGCGGAGGTTGCCGATACCGTACTCGAGGGCGAGGTGGCGCAGGAGGCTGCCCAGGATCTCCTCCAGCCTGGCGGCGTCGGTGTGGTGGATGATGTCCTCCGGCTTGAACAGCGAGGTGAGGCGGATATTCCGGATGGTGATGCTGGTTCGGCGGGACTGGCGCGTCTGCGAAGTCGTCATGCCGTCTCCACGGCGCTGAAGGCGTCGCCCATGACGGCCAGGAAGACCTCGGCCATCAGCACGTGGCCGGTGCGGCTCGGATGAAAGCCGTCGACATAGAGTTTTTCGTCCTGCACCCGCCAGGCCGGCGCGGTAAAACTGGACCAGAAGTCGACGAAGGGGATGGAAAAGAACGAGGTGAAGCCCCGCAGCCACCCGGCGTACTCGCGCAGGCTTGCCTGGGCCGAGTCGACGTCGAAAAGGGTCTGGTAGGCGGCGTCCATTTGGGTCGGGTCGAGCGGCGGCGGCGCGCACACTATCGGCATGATGTTGCGGGCCGACGTCTGGTGCGCCAGGGCGGTGATGTTGGCCCGGGCCGCCTTGTCGTCCCCGGACGAAAAGATGTCGTTCGACCCGCCCATCACCACCACCGCGTTCGGGCGGTGGCGCTCGACCTCGTGGATGGAACGGGCAGCATGCCGCCGGTGGTGTCGCCGGGGACGCCCCGGTTGACCACCTCGTACCCGGTCTGCTTGTGGACGAGGGTCGTCCAGGCGTTGGACCGGGTGACGCCGGTGCCGAAGGTGAGGCTGTCTCCCAGACAAAGAATCTTCATCGCTGCTCCTTTGCACCCCTACCGGTTATGGGTGTCGAAAACGGTGACGTGATAATAGGCGTTGTCGGAAAGGAGGAATTCCTTGGCCGCCGTCGGTTTTTTCTCCGCCAGGAGGCGGTACAATTCCTCGTGCTCCTGCGCCAGGTCGGGAACCGGCTTGGGGCTGAGGCGGACGATTTCGGTCAGGTAATGGCGGTACTGCTCGGCATAGGGCTCCATCGCGCCGATGAGGTAGGAATTGCGGCTGCCGTGGAGGATGTTCATGTGGAAGGCGTAGTCGAGGGCCGAAAAGGCGGCGCGGTCCGAGTCGCCGCAGGCGGCCATGCGCCCGAGCAGGTCGCGCAGGTTCCGGAGATCGCTGTCGGTCGCGTGGACGACGAACAGTTCGATGGCCTTGAATTCAACGGCCTGGCGGAATTCGAAAAACTCCAGAAACGCCGCGCTGGTGATGCTGCTGCCCATACGGGGCCGGACCGGACCTTCCTGGGGACGGGCGGAGACGAACGACCCGATGCCGGGCACGGTGGTGACCAGCCCCTGGCCCTGCAGGCGCTGCAGGGCGCTGCGGACCGAAATGCGGCTGACCGAGTACGCCTTGCAGAGCTGGCTTTCCGAGGGTATCTTGTCCCCCTCCTTCCACTCGCCGTCGGCGATGCGGACGAGCATATGGTTGTAGACTTCGTCGGAACGGTGGAGTCGACCGGGCATAGAGACCTGCTGATTTGCGGACGTCTGGTTGCGGGCAGGGCGCAGTCATCGCCCTCATCCTATAATACCTGTATTACCACTAATACCGCATGATTCGGCGATTGCAAGCCGGAACCTGTTTTTTTTTCGGTAAAAAATCCTGGTCGCGGTATACTGTTGGTAGGACCATGCATAGTCTGCCTATCCATCATAACCGGGAGTACCCATGCCTTTCGAGAAGGTCAAACAGGTGGCTCCGAAGGTGTCGGAGCTGGTGATGCACTCCATCCTCAAGGCCATAGACACCGGGACCATCGAGCCCGGGGGCGATCTCCTCCCCGAACGGGACCTCGCCGTCGAGTTGGGCGTCGGCCGCGGCTCGCTGCGCGAATGCCTCGCCATCCTCGAATTTCTGGGCGTAATCGAAAGCCGGGGCAACCGCAAGGTGGTGGTCAAAACAGCCGAATCCGCCCGCAAGGCCCTTTCGGTCGTCCGCGTCGCCGAACAGGAGGACCTCGGCCCGGCCTTCCTCGAGTTCCGCCGCTTTCTCGAAAGCGCCATCGTCCCTCTCGCCTGCGAGCGCGGCACGGCCGAGGACTTCCGCGCCCTCCATGCCGGCGTCGACGCGATGGCGCAGGACCTCACCGACGCCGACGCCGACCGCGCCTTCCACGCCGCCCTCGCCCGGGCCAGCCACAACCCGCTGTTCGCCGCGCTCCTGGATTTGGCCGACGCCAAACTGTCCGACCTGCGGGTGCGGCTGTTCCGCACGCCCGGCAATCCGGAAAAGGCGCTGGCAGCCAACCGCGCCCTCGGCGGAGCCGTCGTAGCTCGCGACAAACGCGCGGCCAAGCGCGAACTCGACGGATATTTGCGGCTCGTCGAAGCGTTTGCCCTGGCCGAAAAGGCGGGTGGGCCCTGGTATGAACGAAAAACTCGTCCTGGTCGCCTCGAACGACGACATCTTCACCTATGCCCGCGACATCGTGGCTGAAAACGCCTACGACGCCGTCCTCATCTACGGCGAACTGGAAGGCGCGCTCGCCAAGGTGCGGCGCATCCTCGATCAAAAGGATTTCCGCGTCTTCGTCTCCCGAGGCGGCACCGCCAGGCTGCTCCGGGAACGCTTCGGCATCCCCATCGTCGAAATAGCCGTCACCGCCCACGATATCCTCAAGGCCATCCACCCCTATATCCAGGCGAACCGGAAAATCGCCGTCATCGGCTTTGCCAACGTCATTTCCGGCGCGCGGCGCATCGCCGAAATCATGGGGGCGGACATCCTCTACCTGGAGACGGTCAACTCGGAATCCGTGCCGGGCGCGCTCCAGGCCGCCCTCGACGCCAGGGTCGACGTCATCGTCGGCGACCACCATATCGAGCGCCGCGCCAGCGCCCTGGGCGCGCACGCGGTCAGGATAGACTCCGGCCGCGAGGCGGTGAAAAACGCGCTCGAGGAAGCGGCGCGGCTCTACTCCGCCACCGTTATCGAGCGGATGGAAAACCGGCGCTACTTCACCATCATGGAGTCCATCGAGGAAGGCATCATCGCCATCAACGAGGCGGGCAACATCACCGTCTTCAACCCCGGCGCGGAAAAGATCTTCAATATCCCCGAGTCGGACGCCATCGGCAAGCCGGTGGAGGTCATCATCCCCCAGACCTTCATGCTGCAGGTGCTCCGCAGCGGCACCGAAATGGTGGGCGCCCTCATGGACCTGGGCAGAACCAGCATCGCCTCCTCGGTCAAGCCCATCATCGTCGACGGCAGGGTGGAAGGGGTGGTGTCGACCTTCCGCGACATCACCAAGATTCAGCAGCTTGAGGCGAAGATTCGCGCCGAGGTGGTGAAGAAACGGTTGTCGGCCAAGAAGCGCTTCGACGACATCGTCTACGCCAGCCCGAAAATGGGCGACGTCATCGACCAGGCCCGCAAGTACGCGGAGGTGGATTCGACCCTGCTCATCTTCGGCGAATCCGGCACCGGCAAGGAGGTGATGGCCCAGGCACTGCACAACGGCAGCCCGCGCCGCGACAACCCCTTCGTCGCCGTCAACTGCGCCGCCCTGCCGGACAACCTGCTGGAGAGCGAACTGTTCGGCTATGTCGAGGGATCGTTCACCGGTGCGCGCAAGGAAGGCAAGAAGGGCTTGTTCGAAATGGCCCACGGCGGCAGCATTTTCCTCGATGAAATCAGCGAAATGGCCCTGCCGGTGCAGGCGCGCATCCTCCGGGTCATCCAGGAAAAGGAGGTGATGCGCCTCGGCGACGACAAGATCGTCCCGGTCGATGTTCGCATCCTCGCCGCCACCAACAAGAAGCTGTGGCACTGCGTCCAGTCGGGCACGTTCCGGCAGGATCTTTTCTACCGCCTCAACGTCCTCAATCTCAACCTGCCGCCCCTGCGCGAACGGATGGAGGACGTGCCGGCGCTGGCCATGCTGTTTTTGCGGGAGTTTTCGAACAAATACGGCACCGTCGCGCCGGAGATGACCGACGACGAAAAAGCGCTGATGCGCCGCCACGCCTGGCCCGGCAACGTGCGCGAACTGCAAAACGTGATGGAGCGCTACGTCATCTCCGGCAAACTGCTGGTCGACAACTACGGCGATCCGGGCGGGGTGGAGGAAGACATCCTCGAGGCCGGGTCGCTCGAGGATATCGAAGCGCTGGTGGTGAAAAAGATCCTCGAGCAGGAGGGGTTCAACAAGGCGAACACGGCCAAGCGGCTTGGCATTTCCCGGACGACCTTGGATAAAAAGATTCGCTGACGCGGGAGGCTGTCGGCGAGCCGGGCTCGCATTTTCCCGTTGCGCACCGCAGTCTTTTCACCGGCGGGTTCTACCTGGACGGCAGGGCATCAAGGATCGCATTGGAGCAGAGGGTCATTCGCCCTTGCCCCGGCACAACCACACGCGTGCCCGCTGGTCGATGCTTCACCGCCGGGGTGACGAGTGGGGGTGCCGGTCCGGACTTTTTCTGGATTCTACAAATTCTCAAGAATACGTATCGGGTTGCCGTGATCCGCTATCACGCGGAGGATGTCGTCGTAGCGGAGGCAGACGGTGACGGTGTTGTCGTTGGGATGGATGCCAATCCGCTGCGCCCCGGCAAGGGTTGCGTCGACGACGACCTCCACCTCGGCCTGGTCGCCGTTCAGGATGGAAAACGGCGACACCGCGCCGCGCTCCACCCGCAGATAGCGGTTCAGGCGGTCGGCCGAGGCGAACGACAGCCTGCCGCCGCCCAGGAGTTCGCCGAGGCGGCGCAGGTCGGCGGGGCGGTCCAGGGCCATGACGACGAGGAAGTGCCGCTTGCCCTTGGCATCCCGCAAGAACAGGTTTTTGGCTATCCGGACGTCGTCCGGAAACGGCAGGGCCGCCATATCCTCGGCGGTATAGGCGGGCTCGTGCTCGATGCATTCGTACAGAATGCCCAGCCGGTCCAGCGTCTGGTAGACAATGGCCTGGCCGCGCATGGTCAGCGGTTTTCCTTGGTCAGGTAGCCGCGGTCGTTCACGCCGACCTGGCCCTGGCGCAGTTGGGCCTCGTTGCCGGTCGAGACGATGGTGTCGGCGAGGTCGTTGCGGCCCTGGCGGAAGGCCTGCTGCGCCGCCGGGTCGTTGCCGTAATACTCGGTATACTCCGGCTCCACATACTCGCGCACATAATGATCGGCGGAGCGGGCGGCCTGGCGGCGCGCCTGGTTGGAAGCGAAGGACCCGAGGCATCCGGCGAGGAGCGCCGGCGCGGCGACGAGGGCGGCAAGGAACAGGGTTCTGGCTGCCACGGTTTTTGTGCTCTTCATTTCGAGACCCTTCGTGTTCTGGATGCTTTTTTTACGGTGACGGCCCACGCCGGCGAAAACCCTTGGCCATTACCCCTCACCCCAGCCCTCCCCTCCGGGGGTGAGGGAGCACGTTTGCGGTGATACGTACGCTCCTGTAAGGAGACTCGTTTGGCGCGATAAAATCAAGGGAAAAACCCGGCCGAGCTTGGGTCAAAATGACAAGGCGGCATGCCATTCCACCCGGGTGCGAAGGGGAAAGCCGCCCAGGCGACAAAAAAAAGTTATTTGTCGTTGCTTATCGTAACTATTTGCTATATGGTTTAATACGTTAGAGGGGGACGGATTCGCGCATCGCCTTCGCAATCCCTTGCTTTGTTGGCAGATAATTTGCTAAATCACGATCCCGAGAGCCGTATGACGCCTATGGAGCCCGTCCCCGGACTCCATACTCTTTTGTTTGCGTCGTGACGGCCATAAACCGTGGGGACATCGACTGTATAAATTTTCGTTTAGGTTCTCTTTTACCAATTTGTTAGGAGGAAACGCATGGCAGCCAAGAAGCTGGTATTCGCCGGTGAAGCCCGCGTCAAAATGCGGGACGGCGTGAAAAAGTTGGCACAAGCCGTCAAGGTCACCCTCGGCCCGCGCGGCCGCAACGCCATTCTGGACAAATCCTGGGGCTCCCCCACCGTGACCAAGGACGGCGTCTCTGTCGCCGAAGAGGTCGAACTGCTGGACAAGTACGAAAACATGGGCGCGCAGATGGTCAAGGAAGCCGCCTCCAAGACCTCCGACAAGGCGGGCGACGGTACCACCACCGCCACCGTCCTCGCCGAAGCCATCGTCATCGAAGGCATGAAAAACGTCACCGCCGGCGCGAACCCCATGGCCATCAAACTGGGCATAGACAAGGCCGTCCGCGCCGTCACTGAAGAAATCGAAAAGATGGCGAACCCGGTCAAGGGCAAGAAGTCGGACATCGCCGCCGTCGCCGCCATCTCCGCCAACAACGACACCCGCATCGGCAAGCTCCTCGCCGACGCCTTCGAAAAAGTCGGCTCCGACGGCGTCATCACCGTCGAAGAAGGGAAATCCATCGAGACCTCCATCGACGTCGTCGAAGGCATGCAGTTCGACCGCGGCTACCTCTCGCCCCACTTCGTCACCTCGCCCGAGTCGATGGAAGTGGTGTTCGAGAAGTGCGCCATCCTCATCTACGAGAAAAAGATTTCCAACGCCCAGGACCTCGTCCCGCTGCTGGAAGAAGTCTCCAAAGCCGGCGTGCCCCTCCTCATCATCGCCGAGGACGTGGACGGCGAAGCCCTCGCCACCCTGGTCGTCAACAAGATGCGCGGCATCATCAACGTCTGCGCCGTCAAGGCGCCCGGCTTCGGCGACCGCCGCAAAGCCATGCTCGAAGACATCGCCATCATGACCGGCGGCAAGGCCATCATGGAAGACCTCGCCATCACCCTGGACAAGGTCACCCTGAAGGATCTCGGCCGCGCCCAGAAGGTCACCGTCGACGCCGACAACACCACCATCGTCAAGGGCGCCGGTTCGGCCGCCGACCTCTCGGCCCGCGTCAAGCAGATCCGCAACGAAATCGCCGCCACCACCTCCGACTACGACCGCGAAAAGCTGCAGGAACGCCTGGCCAAGCTGGCGGGCGGCATCGCCCAGGTCAACGTCGGCGCGTCCACCGAGTCGGAAATGAAGGAAGTGAAGGCCCGCTTCGAGGACGCTCTCCACGCCACCCGCGCGGCTATCGAATCCGGCACCGTGCCCGGCGGCGGCGTCGCCCTCGTCCGCGCCAGCGCCAAGGTCCTCAAGGACATGAAGCTTGACGGCGACCAGCAGATCGGCGTCGACATCGTCAAGAAGGCCGCCACCGCCCCGATGCGGCAAATCGCCGCCAACGCCGGCGTCGACGGCGCGGTCGTGGTCCGCAAGGTCCAGTCCGGCAAGGCCAACGAAGGCTACAACGCCCTGACCGGCCAGTACGGCGACATGGTCGACATGGGCGTCATCGACCCCGCCAAGGTGGTCGTCACCGCCCTCCTCCACGCGTCTTCGGTCGCCGGCCTCATCCTCACCACCGAGTGCATGATCGCCGAAGCGCCCGAGAAGGACGAGTGCGACTGCGGCGGCGGCTGCGGGTGCGGCGGGGCGTGTGGGCACAATCACGACGACGAGTACTAAACCGCAAGTAAAAATTAACAATGAATAATTAAAAATTCTATTGAGGAGATTCAGATGTCCAAGAAGAACGAGAAGAGCTGTGGGTGCGGTTGTGGCTGTGGCAACAAGTTGCAGCCCCTTGACGATCGTATCGTCGTGAAGCGTCTCGACGCCGAAGAAAAGACCGCCGGCGGCATCATCCTGCCCGACGCGGCCAAGGAAAAGCCCCAGCGCGGCGAAATCATCGCCGTCGGCCCCGGCAAGCTCCTGGATTCCGGAACGCGCGCGACCCCGGACGTTGCTGTTGGCGACACCGTAATTTTCGGAAAATACTCCGGCACCGAAGTCAAGGTTGACGGCGTCGAACTGTTGATCATGCGCGAGAATGATATCCTGGCGAAGCTCTAGGCGAGAATTCACAATTCACAATTCACAATGCATAATTATTAGGCAATGATTGAATGAAATAATGAAGACTGACAACGCCGTATTGGATAAGTCGAAATTTTTCGCCATACGCATCGTCAAGCTTAATCGGTATTTGGTTGAACGGAAAAAGGAGCGAGTTCTTTCCAAACAGCTTTTGCGCAGTGGTACAAGTATTGGCGCAAATGTACGAGAAGCGGTTTGTGCTCAGAGTAAGAACGACTTTATTCATAAAATGAGCATTGCTCTGAAAGAAAGTTCTGAGTCCGAATACTGGCTTGAATTGCTCTTCGAAGGCGGGTATCTGAGTGAGAAGCAGTTCAATGATATCTACGACGACTGCCGAGAGGTATCGAAACTACTTATGGCAATCGTGAGAACATCGAAGGCAAAGAAATCATTGTGAATTGGATAATTGTACCATAATTGTGAATTATGAATTATTAATTGTGAATTCGATTTTCTCTATAACAAATGAATGAGGAGTCCATAGATGCCTGCTAAACAACTCATGTACGGGCAGGACGCCAGGCAAAAGATTCTCGCCGGCGTCAACAAGCTCGTCAAGGCCGTCAAGTCCACGCTCGGACCGACAGGCCACAATGTTATTTTTGAAAAGGGTTTCGGCAACCCCGGCCTGACCAAGGACGGCGTTACCGTCGCCAAGGAAATCAAGCTGGAAGACCCGTTTGAAAACATGGGCGCGCAGCTCATCAAGGAAGTCGCCAACAAGACGGGCGACGTCTCCGGCGACGGCACCACCACCGCGTCCATCCTCGCGGAAGCCGTCTTCACCGCCGGCCTCAAGGCTGTCTCGTCCGGCGCGGAAGCGGTCGCCGTCAAGCGCGGCGTCGATATGGCGGTTGCCGCCGTTGTCGAAAACCTGGCCAAGATGTCCAAGCCGTGCAAGAAGGTCGAGGACATCGCCAACGTCGCCGCCATCTCCGCGAACAACGACAAGGCTATCGGCGACATCATCGCCAAGGCCATGGACAAGGTCGGCGCGGACGGCGTCGTCCAGGTCGAAGAAGGCAAGACCACCGACACCACCGTCGACCTAGTCGAAGGCATGCGCTTCGACAAGGGCTACCAGAGCCCGTACTTTGTCACCAACACCACCAACATGACCTGCGAACTGCGCGACCCCTACATTCTCATCTACGAGAAGAAGATTTCCAACCTGCGCGAGTTCCTGCCGATTCTCGAACAGGCCGCCTCCACCGGCAAGCCGCTCCTCATCATCTCCGAGGAAGTGGAAACCGAGTGCCTGGCAGCCCTCGTCATCAACCGCCTCCGCGGAACGCTGAACGTCTGCGCCGTCAAGGCCCCCGGCTTCGGCGACCGCAGGAAGGCAATGCTTGAAGACATCGCCATCCTCACCGGCGGCACCGCCATCACCGAGGACCTCGGCATCAAGCTGGAAAGCGTCACCCTCGAGCAGCTCGGCCGCGCCAAGTCGGTCGTCGTCGACAAGGACAACACCACCATTGTCGAAGGCGCCGGCAAGAAGGACGCCATCAAGGCCCGCGTCGACCACCTGAAGAACCGCATCGAAACGACCACCTCCGACTACGACCGCGAAAAGCTCCAGGAGCGCCTCGCCAAGCTGTCGGGCGGCGTCGCCGTCGTGTCTGTCGGTGCGGCGACCGAGGCGGAAATGAAGGAAAAGAAGGCCCGCGTCGAGGACGCCATGCACGCCAGCCGCGCCGCGGCCGAAGAAGGCGTGGTGCCCGGCGGCGGCGTCGCGCTGATTCGCTGCCTGCCCGCCATCGAGGCGGTCCGCTCCAAGGCCAAGGGCGACGAGAAAATCGGCGTCGACATCATCGCCAAGGCGGTCCGCGCCCCGCTCATGACCCTGGGCGAAAACTCCGGCCTGGACGGTTCTGTCGTGGCCGCCGAAGTGGAAGAGGCGAAGTCGGAAAACTTCGGCTTCAACGCCCTGACCGGCGAATACGGCGACATGGTCAAGGCAGGCGTCATCGACCCGGCCAAGGTCACCCGTCTCGCGCTGCAGAACGCCGCCTCCATCGCCACCCTGCTCCTCTCCATCGAGACGATGGTCACCGAAGTCAAGGACGGCAAGAAGGGCAACGTCGAGTTCGGCGCGGTTTCCTGAGAGGTATAGGTAACCCGGTCCATAGATGCATAATGCGGTTTGGAAATGCCATTCCCCGGTCCCGGATTGCCGGGGCCGGGGAAATGTGTTATGAAATGAAGAACTGGACGGCACGCCGCTCCAAGCGGCGTCGCTACCAGTTGTGGTTTAACTGCTTACGTGGTCAGGGGAAAGGCGCGGCAGAGCGACAGCTTTGTAGGAATGACCCGCGAATTGATCCAGTCAATCGCCGCCCGGTAACGGATTTTTTGGCCGGCCATTGCCTGGTTTAATTTCAATAAAGGTGCTCATATGGCAAAGAAACGCGATTATTACCAAGTCCTTGGGGTAGAGCGTAGCGCCACCCAGGAGGACATAAAAAAAGCCTACCGCAAGCTGGCCATGAAGTATCACCCCGACCGCAACCCCGGCGACAAGGCTGCCGAGGAAAAGTTCAAGGAGGCTGCCGAAGCCTACGAGGTGCTGCACGACGAGGCCAAGCGGAAACGCTACGACATGCACGGCCACGAAGGCCTGTCCGGCATGGGCGGCGAGGGCGCGCCGAACTTCTCCTCGTTCGAGGACATCTTCAGCCACTTCGCCGACATCTTCGGCGGCGGCGCGGGCGGCGGCTCCATCTTTGAAGGCGTGTTCGGCGGCGGCGCCGGCTTCGGCCAGGGCGTGCGCGCCGGGGCGAGTTTGAAATGCCGGGTCAACATCACTTTCGAGGAATCGGCAACCGGCACGACCAAGACGATTGAACTGCGCCGCAACGAAATCTGCTCGTCCTGCCACGGCTCGGGGTCGGCCCCCGGCACCAAGCCCCGCACCTGTACCTCGTGCGGCGGCAGGGGCCAGGTCTACCGCAACCAGGGGTTCTTCTCGGTGGCGCAGACCTGCCCGACCTGCCACGGCAAGGGCGTGTTTATCGACAAGCCCTGCACCCAGTGCAAAGGGAGCGGCCGCGAGTCGAAGGTCGTCCGGATCAAGGTCAACATCCCGGCCGGCATTGAGGACGGCACCCGGCTGCGTATTCCGGACGGAGGCGAGCCGTCCGATTCCGGCGGTCCCCGGGGCGATCTCTACTGCTACATCTTCGTGTCGGAGCATGACTTCTTCACGAGGCAGGGGGACGACGTCGTCTGTCAGATTCCCATCACCTTCTCCCAGGCGGCGCTCGGCACCGAGCTGGAAGTGCCGACCCTGAAGAACAAGGCGCGGGTCAAGATTCCCGCCGGGACGCAGAGCGGCCAGGTGTTCCGCCTGCGCGGCCTCGGCTTCAAGGGCCTCAGGGACAAGTCCGAGGGCGACCAGATCGTCCAGGTCATTGTCGAGACGCCGAAAAAGCTGACGCCCAGGCAGGAGGAGCTGTTCCGCGAGATGGCGACCCTGGAAGAGACGTATGTGTCGCCGCAGCGGAAGGGCTTTATGGATCGGTGGAAGGATTATTTCTCCGATTCCTAACCATTAATGAACAGACTTGAGGGTAAGTTTGAGAGGATAGATGATGAGCGACAAACAGAGCAGAAGGCAGCGAAAAGGCACCCGCCCCTTCATGCCCCTGCACGGACACCGGCCGGTTCCCCACAAGGGCGCGGAAGCCAGCGAACCCGATACGGTCATGCATGTCGGAGCAGATGCCATGATAGATGACGTCAACACCCAGTCGGATGAACAGCGCCTGCGCGCCGCCCACGGGCTGCCGCAGAACGACGCCGCGCCCCAACAGGAAGCGGCGAACGACACCGCCGGCGACGCCCCGGCCGAAGCGGCGTCGGGCAAGGGCAATCCGACGCTCGAGCAGGTCATGGCCGAGCGGGACGCCTACCTCGACCTCGCCCGGCGCGAGCGGGCCGATTTCGACAACTACCGCAAGCGGGTCGAACGGGAAAAACAGCAGTTGAAGCGGGAGAGCCTCGCCAGCTTCCTGAAGGAATTCTTCGCCCCACTGGACGACATGGACCGGGTGCTGGCGGAAAGCGTCAAGAACCATTCCTTCGAGTCGCTCGTGACCGGCGTCCGCATCATGGAGGAAAACTTCTGGCGCGTCCTCGCCAAGGCGGGCGTCAGGAAAATCGACGCCATGGGCAAGAATTTCGACCCTGCCCTGCACGAGGCCATGACCACCGTCCCGACGGACGAAGTGCCGCCGAACACGGTGGTGGAAGTTTTCGACAACGGCTACAAACTGGACGATTTCATTCTCCGGCCCGCGCGGGTGGTGGTGAGCCGCGCGCCGGATGCGTAACCGCATTAACCAATAACTTAACAATTCACAATTCACAATTCACAATGATGGTGAGGATTACATTTTAGGATGCGCTCGCTACCGCTCGCTTTATTGTGGGAGCCGCTGTGAAAGGGTGGGATTTGCTATGCCTACGTATGAATACGAATGCGAAGCGTGCGGACACGCTTTCGAAGAATTCCAGTCCATGTCCGCGAAGCCATTGAAGAAATGCCCCCAGTGCGCGAAGAACAAGCTGATCCGCCTGATCGGATCGGGCGCGGGCATTATCTTTAAAGGGAGCGGCTTCTACGAGACGGATTACAAGCGCAAGGATCAGCCGAAGCCGGCGGAATCGAAGCCGAGCGCCTCGACCTCGTCCGACAAGCCGGCTGCGTCCAAGTCGGAGGGATCGTCCTCCACGTCCGGCGGCGAGTCCAAGACGGCCAAGGCTTCCTGAGGTGCTGCTCAGGAGCATGGCCGAGGCCGGCCAGGAGTATGATGTCGTGGTGTTAGGCGGCGGTCTGGGCGGTATGACCGCCGCCAAACGTCTCGCCGACGCGGGCCGGTCGGTGCTGCTGGTCGAAAAGTATTCGCGCCTCGGCGGCTATGCCACCTGGTTCAAGCAGAAGGGCCACATCTTCGACGTCGCGCTGCACGCCTTCCCGGTGGGAATGGCGAAGACGCTGCGTAAATACTGGAGCAAGGACCTGGCGGCGCGGGTCATGCCGTTGCCGCGCATCGTCTACAACAACCCCGAGTTCGCCTTCACCACCACCTTCGAGACCGGTGACTTCAAGCGCATCCTGCGGGAGCGCTTCGGCATCGCCGACGAGCAGAGCGAGGCGTTCTTCGCCGCCTGCCGCAACATGGAATTCTACGCCGCCGGGGCGCAAGTCACGACCCGCGAGTTTTTCGAAAAATTCTTCCCCGGCCGGCTCGACGTCATGCGGGTGCTCCTGGAGACAGTCACCTACGCCACCGGCACCAACCTGGACGACCCCGCCACCGTCTACGCCATCATCTTTTCCAACTTTGCGCAAAAAGGCACCCACACCTTCCGGGGCGGCACCGATTATCTCCTTGCCGAAATGCAGCGCCTGCTCCTGGAGTCCGGGGTCGACATCTGCCTGCGCACCGAGGTCGACGCTATCGAGGTCGAGGACGGCCGCGCGGCGGGGATATCCGCCTCGGGGCTGAATGTGGCGGCGCGCGCGGTCGTTTCGAACGCCAACTTGAAAAAGACGGTGCTCGAACTCATGAATATGCCGGACGTGTATCCGCCCTTCGCCGCCGAGGTGCGCGACGTGCCGCTGTCCGTGTCGGTCACCCAGGTCTATATGGGCGTCCGGCCGGGCGAGACGATTCCGCAGATTGCCGACATCCTCTTTTCGTCCGCCGAACCGAAATACGACGCGGCGGCGTTCCGCGCCTTCCCGCCCCGGAGCATCTCTTATTCATTCTATTATCCGAACCATGTCCGGCCCGACTACGACGGGACCGAGATCGTCGCCTCCATGTGTTCCGAATACGATGATTGGGACGGCTTGTCGGATGAGGAATACGCGCGGCAAAAAGGCGTGCTGGTGGACGCGGTCCTGCAGGATCTGAACCGCTACATCCCCGGGATCAACACCAAACTCGACCATATCGAAGCGGCGACCCCGAAGACGCTGGAACGCTTCACCGGCCACCCGCGCGGCGCCAGCTTCGGCACCAAATTCCCCGGCTTTCTCGCTGCCGAACGGCTGCCCGAGGTGGTGAAGGGCGCGTTCCACTGCGGTTCGCAGGGCATTCTTATGTCAGGCTGGCTCGGCTCGGCCAACAGCGGCGCGCTTGTTGCCGCCAAGGTCGACGCCTTTTTGGATTCACTCGCGCAATAATCCGAAGTACCCACGCAAGGAGAACGTCATGCTGAAGAAGGAAGAGGAAATCCGCGACAGCGCCATATTGGACATCGCCCAAGAGGTGATGGTGGCTATCCGCACCGCGCCGAAGACGCGCGGGTTGGACAAGCTTTCAATCTTCGTCGCCGACGGCGCGGAAAAGGACGCGATCGCCGCGAAGCTGGTCGAACTGAACGAGAAGTCGGGCGGTGGGCGGCCGTCGTTCGCCCGCGACGCCAAGAATGTGCAGGACGCTCAGGCGGTCATTCTTATCGGCGTCACTGTCGAACCCTTTGGCCTGAACTGCGGCTACTGCGGCTACGACACCTGCGCCGAAAAGCCCAACGCCACGCCCTGCGCATTTGCGAGCATCGACCTCGGCATCGGTTCCGGCGTCGCCGCCAGCCTGCTTGGCCGCAAGCACGTCGACAACCGGCTGATGTTCAGTATCGGCTACGCCGCACTGCGGATGGGGTGGTTCGCGCCCGGAGTCACCCAGGCGCTCGGTTTCCCGCTGAGCGCGTCGGGGAAGAACATTTTCTTTGACCGGAAATAAGGTCATCGCGAATGGTGTTCGGTGTCGTCGGAATAAAAGCCACCCCATCCCAGACGGAAGCCCGAGCGGCTTCCGTCTGCGCTTTGAGGTTGCCCACGCCCGGCATTACGGCTAAAATTGGCGTATCGAAAACAACGCTACTTGAACCGAGGGGCATATCGTGACATTCGACTTTTACGATCAAACCGCCGTCGTGACCGGCGGCACCAGGGGAATAGGCCGCGCCGTGGCCGAGGCGTTTCTGAACGCCGGGGCAGACGTCATCTGCCTCTACGGCGGCGACGAAGCCGCAGCCGAAGCGATGCGCGAAGACTTCGCCACCGTCGGCGGCCTGACCATACAAAAATTGGACGTCTCGGACGCCGACGCGGTCCGCGACTTCTGGCGCGGGCTGGAAAAGGACGAAATCGTCCCGCAGATCGTCGTCAACAACGCCGGCATCCGCCGCGACAACGTCCTCGCCATGATGCCGGAAGAGGACTGGCGCCGGGTCATGGACGTCAACCTGGGCGGCGTCTTCACCATGTGCAAATACGCGGTCCAGGCCATGAGCGGCCGCCGCTACGGCCGCATCGTCAATATGACCAGCCCCAGCGGCCAGCTCGGCTTCGAGGGCCAGGCCAACTACGCCGCCTCCAAGGCGGGCATGGTGGCGTTGTCGAAAAGCCTCTCGAAGGAAGTCGCCCGCAGGAACATCACCGTCAACTGCGTCTCGCCCGGCTTTATCGACACCGACTTTATCCGCGACCTGCCTGATGACCAGGCCAAACGCTACAAGCAGATGGTGCCCTTGCGCCGCTTCGGCAAGGCGCAGGAAGTCGCCGACGCCGTCCTCTTCCTGGCGTCGAAGGAATCCGCCTACATCACCGGCGCGACCCTCGACATCACGGGCGGCCTGTAGGAGCGCGCATGAACCGGGAAGAAATCGAACGCCTCATCCCCCACCGCGCCCCGTTCCTGCTCCTGGACGACGTGACCGCCATCAGCGCCGAGTCGGTCGAGGCGACCTATACCCTGCGCCCCGACGACGACCTGTGGTCGCGCATCTATTCCGGCCATTATCCGGGCAGCCCCATCACCCCCGGCGTGCTGTTGTGCGAAATGCTGTTCCAGGCCGCCGCCGTGATGCTTGGCCAGGCGGCGCGGGACGCCGGCTTGGCGGGCGTGCCGGTCGTGACCCGCATCACCAGCGCCAAGTTCAAGTCCATGGTGCTGCCGGGCGACACGGTGACGATTCGCGCACGCCTGAAGGAACGCATGGCCAACGCCTTTTTTATGAAAGGCGACATTCACGCCAACGGCACGGTGTCGCTCCAGGCCGAGTTCGCGGTCGCGCTGGCCGAGGCGGGCGCTCCGGCATGACATCATCCACACTGCACCAGGCGCTTTCCGATATCTTCGGCTTTTCGCAATTCCGTCCCCATCAGGAGGAGATCGTCTCGGCCCTGATGGCCGGGCAAGACGTCTTCGCGGTCATGCCCACCGGCGGCGGCAAGTCGCTCTGCTACCAATTGCCCGCCTGTCTGAAAAAGGGCGTGGCGGTGATCGTCAGCCCGCTCATCTCCCTCATGAAAGACCAGGTCGACGCCGCCAACGCGAACGGCATCGGCGCGGCCAGCCTCAACAGCAGTTTGGGCGAAAAGGAGAAACGGGAAATCTATTCGGCGGTGCGCTCGGGCGATGTCCGCCTTCTCTGCATTTCGCCCGAGCGCTTCAACGCGCCCGGCTTTACCGACTATCTGAAAACCCTCGACCTGAGTTTTTTCGCCGTTGACGAAGCCCACTGCATTTCCGAATGGGGCCACGATTTCCGGCCCGACTACCTCTCCCTCGCCGCCATGACGCGGGACTTCCCAGGGATACCCGTCGCCGCCTTCACCGCCACCGCCACGCCCCGGGTCGCCGACGATATTCTCCGCCGCCTGGGTCTGCGTAATCCGCACCTGACGCGGGCGTCGTTCAACCGGCCGAACCTGTTCTACCGGGTCAGGCTGAAGGAACAGGTCGACAAGCAGATCGCCGACTTTATCCGCGAGCGTCCGGACGAGGCCGGCATCGTCTACCGCACCACCCGGAAATCCGTTGAAGCCACCGCCGCCGCCCTGCGTCGCCTCGGCGTCAACGCCATGGCCTACCATGCCGGGCTGACGGATCTGGAGCGTAAGACCTCGCAGGAGGCGTTCCGTCACGACCGCTGCCAGGTGGTCGTCGCCACCATCGCCTTCGGGATGGGCATCGACAAGCCGAACGTGCGCTACGTTATCCACGGCGATTTGCCGAAGAACCTTGAAGGCTACTACCAGGAAACGGGCCGCGCCGGCCGCGACGGCGAGCCGGCCCAATGCCTGCTCCTGCACAGCGGCGGCGACATGGCGCAACTTATCCATTTCACCCAGGCGATAGAAGACCCGACCGCGCGCGAGGCGGCGTCGGAGCAGCTTCGCCAGATGGCCGCCTTCGCCCGGTCGGATCAATGCCGCCGCGCCGCAATTCTGCGTTATTTCGGCGAGGAATACCCGGACGACAACTGCGGCGGCTGCGACGTGTGCCTGGGGGAAGTCGAACGCGAGGACGCCACCGTCGCGGCCCAAAAGGCGCTCTCCGCCATGGTCCGCACCGGCGAACGTTTCGGCGCGGCCTATGTCGCCGATATTCTCGTCGGAGCGGACACGGAAAAGATTCGCGCCAACGGGCACGACGCCCTGCCGACCTACGGCGTCGGCAAGGACAGGGACAAGAATTACTGGAAGCGGGTGGTCGAGGCGCTGGTCGCCAAGGGTCTGGCCGTGGTCGATGATTCCCGCTACCCGACGCCGCGCGTGGGCGAGCGCGGCTGGAAGGTGCTCCGGGGCGAAGAACCGTTTGAAATCCTCAAGATGGCGGACCGCCCCTCGCGCCCGGCCCGGCGCGGCCGCGACCGGGACGCTGGCGATATCGCCTACGACCGCGACCTGTTCTCCCTCCTTCGCCAGGAACGGAGCGCCATCGCCTCGTCGAAAAACATCCCGCCCTACATGGTCTTCAGCGATCGCTCGCTGAAGGAGATGGCGTCCCTGAAGCCCCTGGACGGGAACGCCATGCTGGCCGTGAGCGGCGTCGGTCAGCACAAGCTCAGCGCCTACGGCGAGACCTTTCTGGCCATCATCCGCCGATATGTCGGTGCGCCCGAACCGCAGGGCGGGCCGGCCGTGAAGAAGGCTGCTGCTCCGGCCCGAGCGCCCGCCGCCGCAGCCGGCCGCTCCGTCTCCGCGCCGCTGCCGGCCCCGCTGCCGCCGGTCCCTCGCGGCGACGATGTCGTCCTCAGCGGCACCGAAGCCGCGACGCTCGAATGCCTGCAGCGCGGTCTCGGCATCGACGACGCCGCGCGGGAACGGGGCGTGCGGCCCGAGACCATCGTCAACCATCTCGAGAAGATCATCGCCATGGGCGAGCGCTTCCAGCCGTCGCAGTTCATGGAACCAGACCGCCTGGAGATGATCGCCGGCCTGTTCCAGCAGTCCGGCGGGCAGCTTCTCCGGCCTGTCGTCGAATCTTCGAACGAGGCGGTGACCTATCTCGAGGCCCGCGTCGCCCGCGCCCTTCTTGCCCAGCAGGCGGACGCGCCATAGAACGCGCCAAAGCCCCGCCCGGGAAAAAATAGAAAAATCTATTGCAAATTCATCCATATTTATGTTTTATAGAAACCGTGGGGGAACGGCAGAATCACCTATTGGCCTTCGGGAACTATGGAGACAGGATGAGAAAAAATCTGAAGAACATCGCCGCGCAACTGAGTGAGGACGACATCCAGGAGCTGATCCGCATCAAGAAAACCGGGGACAAGCGGCTGATGTCCCTGCGCAAGAAGCGGGAAAAGCTCGCGGCCCAACTCGAGGCGCTGGACGCCGAAATCGCCGTGGTCGCCGGCGCCGCCCCCGCCGCCAAGTCCCGCCGCGGCCGCAAACCGGCCGCACCGGGCAAGAAGAAGCGCGGCACCCGGGTCAACCTTTCCGGCGCGGTGCGGGACGTCATGGCCAAGTCCGGCGAGCCCATGCGGGCGCGTGACATCGTCGACGGCCTGCCGGACGCCGGCATCAAGGTCCGCGACGTCGCCGCCATGCGTAAGCGCGTCTCCGTCGTTCTTGCCTCGCAGACAAATCATTTCGAACAGGTGGAACGGGGTGTATATCGGTTGAGAGATTAAATCCGGCTATTCTACTGGTTGCGGTGAAATTTTCTCGCCCTCTTCTTCGGAAGAGGGCGATTTTGTTGTCGTGCTGCCAGCGGTTTCTCGCGCGATTCTCTGCCGTTGACAAGCAAATCTCCCCCATACGTCACCCCGGCGTGACGTGTGGCGGTGGGTGGTACGTTTTTCTCACCGCACGACCGTTACTTCGACTCGAGGAATTTCCGCAGCCGCGCCAGGCCGGCCTGGTCCACTTCCATGAACTGCACGCCGACGCCGCGCGGCATGGGCGGCGACGATTTCCAGCGCACAATGCCGAAGGCGTGGACATTGCCTTCCACTCCCTTCAGGGTGAAGTCGAGTTCCAGGATGGAACCGATGACGATCAGCTCGTCGTCTGTCTCGACAAAGACGCCGCTTTCGCCGATGTCGCGCACCTTCAGGAGAATGGCCGCCGTCTCGTCCGGCGTCGCCGAACGGCGACGAAGCGCGACCTCGAACTCGGCCGGCACGCGCCGGTACATGCGTTTGCGCCTGAGCGACGGGCGCTTCGTCCCGACGCGGGCTTCCTCGAGATGCCGCAGCCGCTGCAGGGCGGTCCGTACCGCCTGCGGGCTTTCGCCGCGCTGCTCCGGGTCGAGGGCGCGCATGGAATCGAGAAGCGCGGCCACGTCGCGGTTGATGCTGTCCCGGTCGAGGCTTTCGGCCAGGACGCAGCCGAGGCTGTAGACGTCGGTGCGCCAGTCGGCGATGCCGCGCGTCACGAACTCGGGCGCCAGAAAGCGCTGTTCGGCCATGAACAGGCGTTCGTCGTCGGTCATGCGCGGCAGCTGGAAAAAGTCGTTCACCCAGACGGCGCCGGCGTCGTCAAGGAAGATGTTGCCGGTGGTGAGGTTGCCGTGGCAGCGGGAGGTCGCGTGCAGCGCGGCCAGGCAGTCCAACACCACCTCGCCCGTCGCCGCCAGGCGGTGCGGCGTCAGGGTCGGCCCGATGTCGCGGAGCGACCGGCCCGGGCATCATTGCATGACGATGCAGGGTTGTTTCGGAAAGACGTTGAAAATGGGCAAGGCCGCCGGGTGGATGATTGCCGCCGCCTGGCGACCGGCGGCGAGGAACGACTCGCGGAAGGCCGGGCTTTCGGCCAGGAACGGGCGCAGGAACTTGATGGCGACGCTCCGGCCCAGGCGCACCTGGTGCGCATGGTACCACTGCGAGCGCCTGCCCAGCCCCGCCCTCGAGACGATGGCGTAGCCGGGCGGGCCGTCGTCGCGCGCCCGCGTCACCTCGCCTGTATCTCTCCGTTCCTGAACCATGCTCGGCTTTCTTTTCAGTTCTCTTCCGGAAAGGTGTGGACGATGAACTCGACCTCGGTGGTCGAGAGGTTGGTGGTCTTGGCAATCTCCGCCACGCTTCTGCCGCTCTGGCGCAGCCGATAGATGCACTCGTGCAGGTCGGACAGGAACTTCGGTGCGGGCGGCAGGACGACCGTGTCCATCTCGCTGCCGGCGGGCGGATCGCCGCACGCGACCGTCGTCGAGGTCGAGGGAATGCCGGACCGTTCCGTCTCGCGCGCCTCGGCAAGCCGCTTTTCCAGCCTAACGATCATGTCTTCCGCGTCCTTGACGAGGCGGTTGAGGACGCGAATCTTGCCGTCGACCTCGGCGTTCAGGCTGCGGCTCGTCTCCAGCAGTTCGACAATGGCCCGGTCGGCCGCGTCGCGGTAGCGGTTGGGGTCGTCGTCGCGGGCGCGCATCTCCCGGGCGGTGACGGGCGGAGCCGTGCGCGCCTTGCGCCAGCGCGCAAACAGGCCGAGGAAGCCGATGGCGGCCAGGATGAGCGCCAGTTGCCAGTAGCCGCCGGTCTCGCGCGTCGCCGCTTCGGCCGTTTCCGCCGCCAGAAGGTAGTCCATTCGTCTCCCGTCCGCGCTCTCGCGCGTTGTGCCCCATTGAACCGCTTCACAGGGCGTTGTCAAGCGCGTCCTTGCAGTAGATGCCCCACATGGTCTCGGCCGACCGTTCGACCCCGAAGCGGAAGCACTCGTTCGCCGCCTCCAGGTCGCCCCGGCTGCGCATGAACATGCCGGCGCTGAACAGGGTCTCGCCGTCCTCGGGCGCAAGCTGCATGGCGGCGTTGAACTGCAGGCCGGCCGCCTCGATTTCTCCCTGCTGCCAGTAAATCGAGGCGAGCCGCCGGTGCAACTTGTAATCGGCTTCGCCGGAGGAAATCTGCTTTTCGAGGCGGCGGCAGATCGCCACCATGGTTTGCGGACCGACGCCCCGGAGATTCGGCGGCAGCATCGGACCGGAGAGATCGGGGCCGATCATCTCGCGGAAAAACGCCCGCCGCGCCGGTTGCATGGCGTTCACTTCGCCCTTGGTCAAACGGGTCAGCCAGGCGCGGTAATCGGCGGGGAAGTCGTTCTGGAACACCGCGCCGGGGAAGCGTTTTTCGAACGCCGCCCGCAGCGTCCCCCCCTGGTTGAACTTGTCGTCAAGCATGCGCAGCCACGCCAGGGCGGTGGCGACCGAATCGTCGACGCCGACCATCGGCCGGTGCGCGAGCAGGATGGTGCCAGTCAGCCAGGTGAAGAATCCGCGCCCCGAACCGGGGACGATGATGATCGGCGGCAGCACCGCGAGCGCCCGGTCGAAGGCTTGCGCCAGCGGCAGGAAGGCGGCGATGGAGGCCTTGGTCAGGCGCGGCGGATCGCCGTAGAAGACGGTATCAGGTTCCGTCTTGCCGTCGACGGCGCTCATCAGGGTCATGCGCATGCGTATTTGCCGCGCTTCCCGCATGATGGCGTCGACGTTCGGGTCGGTGACGGAGACGGACTGGTCGACCTCGCGCGTGCCCGACTGCTTCTGCGGCGCGGCCTGCTCCTCTTCGCCGGCGATATAGGCTTCGTAGCGGGCGCGCCATTCGCGGGTGTAGACTTCGTTGAGCATTTCGAACAGTCGCAACGCCCCCTGGTTGTTGGCG
This sequence comes from Planctomycetaceae bacterium, assembly GCA_021203245.1. Lineage (GTDB taxonomy): Bacteria > Planctomycetota > SZUA-567 > SZUA-567 > SZUA-567 > JAJBSZ01. The sequence continues at coordinate 891 of JAJQBO010000160.1, read as the reverse complement.
CGGGCGCGGGCCTTGGCGAGGATTTGTTCACGCAGCGCCCAGAGGTGGTGACGGCGGAGAAACGTCTTGCGCCGCGGATCGCGCAGGGCGGCGATGCCGCCGGCGATGATGACCCGGTCGAGGTCGCCGGTGCGCATCGCTTCCGACACCTCCAGCGGCACGCCGGGCAGGCCGGTAAAGAACGGCGCCAGCCGGGACAACACCCGCCGCCTCGCTTCGCCGAGCTGCTGCGCGTACTTGTCGTCCTCCGATTCGGGCGCTTCGGTGATGTCGAACTCGAGCTGCATCTGGTGCTGGCGGTTCGCGAGCCATTCACTGAGGAAGTAGCAGCCGGAGAGGGTCTTGGCCTTGACCTCGCTCGTCAGTTCGTTCATGGTCTGCAGTTGGGTGCGGAAGTTCCCGGACAGCATGCGCGGATCGATCAGCCCGATGTCCGTGAACAGGCGTTCGTCTTCGGCGAATTCGAGCGAAGTGCGCCGCCGCGCCAGCGCGCCCGATAGGACGGAATAGAACAGCCGCCAGTAGCGCGCCTGGATGGTGCGCAGGTGCTGCGCCCGTTCGCGCAGGGCGTTCTCGTTCCCGGCCTGGGCGGCGGCGTCGGCGGCGACAAAGGCGTTCACCGCCAGCGAGACGTCCTGCTGGCGATGCAAAATCCTCGTGCTCTGGCCGATAGCGCTCACTCGTCATCTCCGGGTCCGTTGCCGTAGCGGCACACGCGGCTGCGGCCGTAGCGTCGTTCGTCCACCAGGTTCAGGCCCGGCCATTCCGGCGGCCGGACTTTTCTGTCCTCGATGCGCAGCACGACGACGCCGCCGGGCGCGAGGATACGCGCCGCATGGCGCATCGTCTCCCCGGCCGGACCGTCGACGCGCCAGCCCGGCAGGTCGGGGA
>JAJQBO010000002.1 GCA_021203245.1 Planctomycetaceae bacterium | reverse complement strand
AAAAACGCAACCCTGCGCGGAAAAAAACTACTTTTCCAACCAGTAACCCTGGTGCCTCGCCCGCGGTGGGGGAGTGGGGTGGGGTGAGGGGTCTTTCGCTGAAGTTTTGTCGTGGCAAAAGAAAGGAAGTCAAGAGCAACCGAACCCGATCCGTTCGAAAAAAAGGCCGCCCCGAAAGGGACGGCCTTGGCTGATTGTGCTTGTGTGAGCGTTACTTCGCCGCGCCGCTCTGGCGGCGCAGGCTGCCGGAGGTGCGTTTTTCCATCTTCAGACGCTCCTTGTTCCGCTTCCAGTGGCCGAACTCGACCAGGACCGGGCTGGCGATAAAGATGGACGAGAACGTGCCCACCACCACGCCGACCAGCAGGGTAAAGGAGAAGCCGCGCATGACGTCGCCGCCCCAGATGAGGAGGGCGATAATCACCAGCAGCGTCGTCAGGCTGGTGATGACGGTACGGGACAATGTCTCGTTGATGGCGGCGTTGATGGTCTCGTCCGAGGGGTGCTCGGAGTCGCCGATGTGTTCGCGGATACGGTCCAGCACGACGATGGTGTCGTTCAGCGAATAGCCCATGACGGTCAGGATGGCCGCCATGACGGTCAGGTCGATCTGGCCATTCAGGAGCCCCAACTGGTCGGCGACGGCGAGGGCGCCGATGACGAACAGGGTGTCGTGGACGAGCGAGAGCAGCGTGCCGAAGCCGAAGCCGACGCGGAACTGGAACCGCAGCCAGATGTAAATGAAGATGCCGATGGCCGAGAAGACGATGGCCAGGAGCGCGTTCGACTCCAGGGTCTGGGCGACGGTGCGGCCGACCGAGGTAAAGCGCGGGAAGGGATCAGTGAAATCGATGACTCGCGCCCGCCTGAGCTCCTGCAGGGCTTCGCGGATGACGCCGGACATGGCCATGTCGTCGCGGGGCGCGCCGGAGGCGTCGACGTTCGGGACGGACATCACGATGTCGAACTCGCGCACCGGCGTGTCGGCCGAGGCGATGGCTTCGGTGATGGACCCGTCGACGACCGGCGGTTCCGACCCGGCGGGACCGACGAAGACCGGCATCACCAGCGGCTGGTCGACCAGGAGCTGCGACAGTTCGGCCGGCGTCTTCGGGGCCTGCAGTGACAGGCGCACGTGATAGGCGCTGGCGTCCTGTAGTTGGATGGCGTCGTCGCGGCGGAGGACCGAGAAGCCTTCCGGCACCAGGTTGAAGGCGGACCGCAGGGCGGTGCGGAAGTCCTCTGCCGTGAACTTCGGCGTGCCGGCGCGGCGGGCTTCCTCGAGCGCGTCGGCGTCCAGTTCCACCATCTTGGTGCGGACGACGAATTCGGCATAGCGGCCGTCGGCGTCGGCCGCGCCGTAGGACTGCATGGTGTCGCGGGCGTCCGGGTAGTCGCGGAGGCCGGTGTCGGCGAGGTCTCGCGCCTCGGCCATGGTCAGAGGCTGGGACGGGACGATATTCGCCAGGACGCCGCCGGTGAAGTCCTGCCCGAGGTTCCGCTCGCCACGCCAGATGGTCACGGCCATGAGGGCGGCGACGATGAGGAAGGAGACGATGAGGACCGGGCGGCGGACGCCGACGAAGTCGAACTTGGTGCTCTGGAACATGCGGCGCATTTTCAGTTCGGTGATGCCCTTGTATTCGATAAGGGCGTCGATGACCCAGTGGGTGACGATGATGGAGCAGAACATGCTCGCGACCAGGCCGATGATGAGGGTGAGGGCGAAGCCCTTGACCTGTTCCGTCCCGAAGTGGTGCAGGATGAGGGCGGTCAGGATGGTCGTGAGGTTCGAGTCGACGATGGTGGTGAAGGCGCGTTCATAGCCGATGGAGACGGCCCGGCCGAGCGGGTTGCCGCGCTCCCGTTCTTCGCGGATGCGTTCGAAGATAAGCACGTTCGCGTCCACCGCCATGCCGATAGTGAGGACCAGGCCGGCAAAGCCGGACAGGGTCATGGTGGCGTTGAAGGCGGCGAGGATGGCCATGATGATGAGGACGTTCAGGACCAGAATGACGTCCGTGACCAGGCCGGCCAGCATGTAGTAGATGGCCATGAAGATGATGACGGCCGCGCCGCCGATAAGCATGGCGCGGATGCCGGAGCGGATGGAGTCTTCACCGAGGGTCGCGCCGACGGTGTTGTCGTATTCCTTTTCGATGCGCACCTTCAGGGAGCCGGACTTGAGGACGATGTCCAGTTGCTGGGCCGAGCGCTGGTCGAAGTTGCCGCTGATTTCGGCGTTGCCGCCGGCGATGCGGGACTGGATGACCGGCGCGGACTGGAGCTGGCCGTCCAGGACGATGCCGAGGCGTTTCCCGATATTCCGGGCGGTGACGCGTTCAAACTCCTGCGCGCCGGCCGTGTCGAAGGACAGCGAGATGCGCCACGAGGCGCGGGCCGGGTCGGGTTCGGCGCGGGCGCTGGCGATGGAGTCGCCGCGCATTTCCACGCATTTCATGACGAGCTGGAAGGGCCGGTTGGTCACGCCGCCGGTGGCGCCGATTTCGTCCGGTTCCTTCAGCCAGTCGAAGAGCATGCGGCCGTCGGTGACGCAGGTGCCGTCTTCGCCGACGAGTTCCGGCGGGACCGATTCGAGCGTGTCTTCGTGAATGTTCAGTTTTTCCTCGGTCAGGCCCATCTGGCGGATGCGGGTGACGAGGCGGCCCCAGTTTTCGTCGTCTTCGGAGATGACGATGCGGAATTCCAAGGCGCCCTGCTTCTGGATGACTTCGAGGGCGTCCTGGGCCTGCGACTGGTCCATGCCGGGGAGCTGGACGAGAATCTTGTCCTTGCCTTCGCGGGTGACGGGGATTTCGGCCAGGCCGGAGTTGTTGAGGCGGCGGCGGACGACGTCGACGGCGTTGGCGAGGTCGTAGTCGATTTGTTCGCGTTCCTGCTCGAGGCGGGTCTGGAGGTCGCGGATCTGCTGCTCGATTTCGCGGGCCGATTCGGCGTTGCCGGCGGCGGCCTCGGAGTCGGAGAGGGCGCGGAGCCTGTCCATTTCCCCTTGGATGCGGGAGATGCGGGCCGGGTCGAGGCGGAGGGCGAGGCGGATTTCGGTGCCGCCGCGGAGGTCGAGGCCGAGGTTGAACGGCAGGCGTTCGGGCCAGCGGCGCGGGTCGGACGAGACGTCGCGGTAGAGCCGCCGGGCGTCCTCGAGGGAGGTCCGCAGGCCCGGGAGGCCCGGGTCGTGCGGAGTATAGCGTTCCGCGTTGGCGACGCGCTTCTCCAGCGAAGTGATGCGTTTCTGCAGCGGGGTGGTCATCAATTCAAGGATGCATACCAGGCCGATGGCGATTGCCACCAGCAGTTTTGAGAGGGTCACCTTGCTTTTCAGCATGAGGACGGCGCAGCCGATGACCATGGCGGCAACGACTGCGATTTGCGCGTAGAAATAGTTGAACATGCCTGAGAACTCCCGCTGGAGAGCGCGCGGACGGAAACCGCCCCCGCACCCTGGCATTCTAATTGTCTACAAACGGTAAAAGGCGAAACAACCGTCTCCCCTCGGAGACGGCGGGTTATTTCTTGGTTGCCGGTTTCTCTTCCTCTTCGCCCGGGCGCGGCAGGACGCGGAAGATGGCCTGGCGGTCGAGCATGAGGGTATAATCCGCCTTGGGGTCGGGACGGATGGTGACGGTGGTGTCGGTAAAGGCGATGACTTCGCCGTGGATGCGGCCGATGGTGACGATGGTGTCGCCCTTTTGCAGGTTTTCGCGGCGCTCCTTGTCCTTCTTTTCTTGGGCTTTGGCGGCGCGTCACTTCTTGTTCCCGACTCGGACCCATAGCCCCCCCGGGGGGACGGCCCAGAGGCGCCTTTTGTCTAAAATGGGGGGCGCGCGTTCGGGAGCGCCCTCGACCACGACTTCCTGGGAGGTCTGCGCGCCTTCGGCGACGGAGGTGGTTTGACCCTGGGAGAGAGTTGGGGCGGCGGCGCCGCCTTCGGTGGATTCAGCCATGTTTTTTCCTCTATGTCGGCAAATCATCAATACGACGCGAGCGCGCCGTCGGGAGAGGGCGCGCCGCAAAGCTCGCAATAATACAGGCTGTTATATATCTATGCAAGGGAAAACATTCCACAAAACCCCTCCATTGACGCCCGCCTCTCCGGCCCCTATAGTGGGGTTTGGCAATTGCCAAAGAGCCGCGTCTTCTCGTGTCCCGTAAAGGAGCGTATGGAAAATCGATTCGGCATCGCATTGGGAGGCGGCGGCAGCCGCGCGTTCGTCCACCTGGGCGTCCTCGCCCGGTTTGAGGAGGAGGGGCTGCGCCCCGGGTTTGTCAGCGGGTCCAGCATGGGCGCGGTGGTGGGCGCGCTGTATGCCCGCCGGCCCGGCGGCGACGCCATCCCGGGCATCCTCGACTATTTCCGCAAGTCCAGCCTGTTCGGCGGCCTGGTCCGCCAGGACAAGGGGGACGGCCTGCACAAGCGCCCCGGATTCTTTGGCATATTCTGCCGCAAGGCCGCAACCGCGTCCATCGCCGGAACGATCTCGTTTCGCCTCGGCCTGAGGCGCATGAACCCGGTCGTCCACGCCATCGACGATCTCTTCGGCAAGGAAAACGTCCGTTTTGAGGATTTGGCCCTGCCGTTCGCCGCCAACGCCATCAACCTCACGGACGGTCGGCTGGAGGAACACGCCGCCGGCCCGCTCGCCCCGGCCCTGAAGGCGGGCGTTACCATCGGTCTCGTCTTCGCGCCGTATGTATGGAACGGGAGCCAATACGCCGACGCCGCGCCGATTGCCCCGGTTCCGGTGACGATGTGCCGGAACCTCGGGGCCGAAAAGGTGCTGGCGGTGGACATCTGCGCGCCGCTAGCGAGGCCGCAGGAGAGTTATTCCGGCTTCGACGTGGTCCGCCGCATCATGGCTGTGCAAAGCGAGGTCCTCAACGACGCGGAGGTGGCCGGCGCGGACGACGTGTTGCGGATAGACGTGTCCGACGTCTTTTGGGGCGATTTCAGTTGCATTGACGAGCTCTATCGCCGCGGCTACGAAGCGGCCGCGCCGGCGGTGGAACGGGTGAGGGCGATGGCATGAGCTATGTCGGCAGGGGCGGCGAAAAAATGGCCTGGGCGCTGGAGTGGTCCGGCCTGAAGCCCGAGGGCTGGGTGTGCTGCGATCTCGGCTCGCACGTCGGCGGTTTCGTCGACGCCCTGCTGCAGGCCGGGGCGGAGCGGGTCCACGCGGTCGACACCTGTTACGGCACTTTTGCCTGGACCCTCAGAAACGACCCCCGCGTCTGCCTGCACGAGCGCACCAACGCCCTCCACGTCGAACTCCCGGAGCAGGTCGACCTGGTCACCTGCGACGTCGGCTGGACCAAACAGGCCAAGGTCCTGCCGAAGGCGCTGTCGCTGGTCAAGCCGGGCGGCTATGTTCTCAGCCTGGTCAAACCCCAATACGAAGCCCTCGACGGCGAGATGCAACGCGGCAAGGGCCGCGTCCTCGACGCCGCCCTCTCCCGCATCGAGCACGACGTCCTCGCTCTCGCCGAAGGCTTCAGTCAACCCGTCCGTGGCCCGGCCCGGACGCCGTTTCTTGGCGGGAAAGGGAAGAATCCGGAGTATTTTATGGTGATTGGGCCGGTGGGGTAGGGCGCGGTCGTTACATCCAGCCCCGCTCCTCCCAAAAACCAACGTCACCCCCGCGAACGCGGGGGCCCAGCGGACGGGACAGAAAAGGAACGGTGGTACATATCCGCCTCCCTGCCGGTAACGGTGAAATCACCTCGTTCCTCCTTCGGCCTGCCCTCTGGATCCCCGCGTTCGCGGGGATGACGCCATCTTATGTGGCGAGCGGGGGATAATGGACCAATTACACAAGCCAAAACAAAGGGCCTCCCGCAAGAGAGGCCCACAATTGTTAATCGTTAATTATTCATTATTCATTATTGTTTATCGGCCCGATGCCGCGCCACAAACGCCTTCACCCGCTCCATGGCGACCGTAATATTCTCCACCGAATACGCATAACACGCGCGGATAAACCCGTGCCCGCTGTCGCCGAACGCCTCGCCCGGAACCACCGCCACCTTTTCCTCCAGCAGCAGCTTTTCGCAGAATTCGGCCGAGGTCATCCCCGTCTTTTTGACGGACGGGAACAGGTAAAACGCCCCCTTCGCCTCGAAGCAGTCCAGCCCGGCGTCGCGGAAGCCCTTGAGCATGACCCGGCGGCGGCGGTTGTATTCCCGCGCCATTTCCTCGACCTCGTCGCCGCAGCTTTCCAGCGCCTCGATGCCGGCGTACTGCGCCGTGGTCGGCGAGCACATGATGCCGTACTGGTGAATCTTGTACATCGCGCCGATGAGGTCGGGGTGGGCGGCCGCGTAGCCAAGCCGCCAGCCGGTCATGGCGAAGGCCTTGGAAAAACCGTTGATGAGGACGGTCCGGTCGCGCATGCCGGGGAAGGACGCGATGGAGACGTGCTTCGATCCGTAGGTCAGTTCGGCGTAGATCTCGTCCGACAGGACGATGATGTTCCGCTCCTTCAGGATGTCGACGAGCGGCGCGATTTCCTCCCGCGTCATAATCGCCCCGGTCGGGTTGTTCGGAAACGGGAAGACGAGCGCCTTGGTTTTCGGCGTCAGGACGGACAGCAGCTTTTCCGGCGTCAGTTTAAACTCGTCCTTTTCCTCCAGCGGCAGCGGCACCGCGGTCGCGCCGGTGAGGACGGCGCAGGGCTTGTAGGCGACAAAGCTCGGTTCAGGCACGATGACCTCGTCGCCGGGGCCGACCAGCGCCCGCAGGGCGAGGTCGATCGCCTCCGACCCGCCGACGGTGACGATGATTTCCGAGCGCGGGTCGTACGGCACGCCGATCGAGCGCTGGAGATACTCGGCAATCGCCTGCCGCAGGCGGATGAAGCCGGCGTTCGGGGAATAGTGGGTGTGGCCCTGTTCTAGGGAATAGATGCCGGCTTCGCGCACGCGCCAGGGCGTGACGAAATCCGGTTCGCCGACGGAGAGGGAGATGGCGTCCTTCATTTCGTTGACGAGGTCGAAAAATTTCCGTATGCCCGAGGGCGGCAGGTCGCGCACCCTGGGCTGAAGCATGGATTTGATGTCAAGGGTCATAACAGCACGTGCTCCCGGTCGTCCTCGATTTGCCCCCCGAAGACGAAGCCTTTGTCTTTGTATTTTTTGAGAATGAAATGGGTGGCTGTCGAATTCACGTCCGGAATCACCGCCAGCTTTTCCGCCACGAACAGCGCGACTTCCTTCATGGTCTTGTCCTCGATGACCACGGTGAGGTCGAAGCCGCCCGACATCAGGTAACAGGCCTTGACTTCGGGGAAGCTGTAAATCCGTTCCGCCACCTTGTCGAAACCGCGATCCCGCTGCGGCGTCACCTTGACTTCAATCAGGGCGGTGACCCGGTCGAGATCCGTTTTCTCCCAGTTGACGAGGGCGGTATACGCGGCGATGACATGATCATCTTCCAGCTTTTTGATGGCGGCGCGCACGTCGGCCTCGTCCCGACCAAGCATGGCAGCGATTTCGGCCGGTGTTTGCCGGCCATTTTTCTCCAGAATTTCGAGGATTTCGTCCATTTTTTCTCCTAAGTGGGCGGTCTTGCTTCGGTCGCTGCAAACAGCGTAACGGCCGAACCTTCCGCGACGAGGCCAAGACCCATCATAGCGGTTTGACCTCTCATGTCAATTCGGGTATCATATCGGGGATGAGACGAACCGGTCCCGGTCCGCCCGGAAAGTGGCGGTCAGGCACGGGCCGGGTTTCTTCACCGAGGCTTGACGACGACACATGGCTGTACACACGATATCCGAACCTGGAAGGCGCGTATGAGCACAGTCAATTCATCCGTACGCGAACTCGAACTCGACGCCCTCAACCGCATTGCCGCCGTCGCCGCCGAGACGACCGACTTCAACGACGCGGTGCCGCGCGTCCTGCAGATACTCGGGGACACCCTCGGCATGCGCTACGCCACCCTCGCGCTCGTGAATTCCGAAACCGGCGTCGTCTCCATCGACTTCGGTCACGGTCTGTCGGACGAACAGGTTCGGCGCGGTCATTATACCATGGGCGAAGGCGTCGTCGGCCGGGTCGCCGCCACCGGCACCGCCGCCATTATTCCCAGCATTGCCGCCGAACCGGCCTTCCTCAACAAGACCGGCATCCGTTCCGGCGACGCGTCGTTTATCTGCGTGCCGGTCATTCTCGGCCGCGAGATCCTCGGCACCCTCTCCGTCGACGGCGAATGCCGCCCGGCCGAAGCGCTGGAAGAGGACGCCCGTTTCCTCGGCGTCGTCGCCGCCATGCTGGCCCAGGCGTCGAAGACCCGCCTCCTCATGAAAGACAAGGAGGAAAAGCTCCAGAGCGAAAATGAGCGCCTCCGCATCGAACTCCGCTCACACCGCGGCCCACGAAACTTGATCGGCAAGTCGCGCGAGATGCAGATCGTCTTCGACCAGATAGCCCAGGTCGCCGACAGTTCCTCCACCGTCCTCATCCACGGCGAGACCGGCACCGGCAAGGAACTGGTCGCCCAGGCGTTGCATTACAACGGCTCCCGCGCCGACGGCCCGTTTGTGCGGGTCAACTGCGCGGCCTTGCCCGAGACGCTTATCGAAAGCGAACTGTTCGGCCACGAAAAGGGCGCGTTCACCGGCGCGGTCGCGGCGCGGAAGGGGCGGTTCGAACAGGCGGACGGCGGCACCATTTTTCTCGATGAAATAGGGGATATTTCGCCGCTTATGCAGGTTAAATTGCTCCGCGTTCTGCAGGAACGAGAATTTGAACGGGTCGGCGGCTCGAAGACGCTGCAGGTGGACGTCCGCGTCGTCGCCGCCACCCACCGCGACCTCTACGCCATGGTGCGGCAGGGGACGTTCCGCGGCGACCTCTACTACCGCATCAACGTCTTCCCCATCACCCTGTTGCCGCTGCGGCAGCGGCCGGGCGATCTGCCGCTCCTCGCCGACCATTTTCTCAAAAAATACGCCGAGTCGGCCGGGAAGGACATCCACTCCTTCTCGCCCGAGGTGTTGGACATGTTGCTGAAACACGCCTGGCCGGGCAACGTGCGCGAGCTAGAGAACTGCGTCGAGCACGCCGTCATCCTCGCGCCCGGTCCCGTCATCATGCCGGAACACCTGCCTGCCGCGCTTCGTTACGGCGGGGCGGCGGCCGAGACGGCCGCGCCGATCGACCTCGACTACAAGACCATGGTGGAGGAGTTCGAGCGCGGGGTGCTGACGCAGGCGTTGCGCGAGACAAACGGCAATCTTACCCGCGCGGCGGCGCTCTTGCGCACGACGCCCCGGGTCGTATCCTACCGGGTGCGGCAGTTGAACATCGACGTCACCCACTTCGGCGGGTTGTGACTTTCATTTGAACGAGAGGGTGGGCGTATGGATCTGTTGGAAAAGCAGCCGAAGGAAACGGCCCGCGACTATGCCGTGCGGGTGATTCGCCACAACATCGTCAAGTTGCGTCTCCAGCCGGGCACCATGGTGAGCGAGAACGAACTCGCCACCGAGATGGGCCTGTCGCGCACGCCCATTCGCGAGGCCCTTATCGAATTGTCGAAAAGCGGCATTGTGGAGATTTACCCCCAGCACGGCAGCATGGTTTCGAAAATCGACTACGACAAGGTCGAGGAGGCCAGTTTTACCCGCCGCGTCGTCGAGACGGCGGTTGTCCGCGAGGTATGCGGCATCGCGGCGGAGGACGACATCGCCCGGCTGGACGAGAACATCTCGCTGCAGCGCTTGTATCTCGAGCGGAACAACACGGACAAGCTGATGGTCGCCGACAACGATTTCCACCGCATGCTGTTCGCCATCGCCAAAAAGCCGTTGTCGTTCGAACTGATCCGCACCCTTGCGGCCCATTTCGACCGCGTCCGCGAGATGTCGTTGATGGCGGTCAAGCACCTCCGCATCGTCGAGGATCACGCCGCCATCTTCGACGCCATCAAGGCCCGCGATCCGGACCGCGCCGCCGTCTCCATGCACATGCATCTGTCCCGCTACCAACTCGACAAGGAAGCGATTTACGAAAAGTATTCGCGGTATTTCGCCGACTAGGAACACTACACGAGCCAATTACCATAACCCTGCCCCCTCACCCCCGGAGGGGAGGGCTGGGGTGAGGGGTCTCTGTCCAAGCCCCAGCGATTGGATCACCATTGTGAATTGTTTCAGTGGTAATAATTGTGCATTATGAATTATGAATTGTGAATTGAATTGTTCTTTCCCGTCATCCATCAAAAAAAAACCAAAGATTTTCCCTCACCGTGCGTGAACGGCGATAGCATCGGTTGTGTAGTACAGGTTCGGCCGAACCACTTTTCTCTCGTGCGGAACGGATGGTTAAACCGTCGGAAACATTCGGTCCGGGGAGAAAAGAGCGGTACAGCGGTAGGTTCCGACGGGAGTCGGGCGGTAATGCCGAATCCCGGAGGGAGCCACCCGGAAGCAGCTTCACCACCCGTATCGCCGCGTGAATCGAGCGACAGAAAATGTGGGTGTAAACCCGTTCAAGCGCTCCCAGTTTTCAGGGCGGAGAAACGGCGTGAGGAAGCGGCTTCCACCTCGCCACGACCGCGTTTCAGGCGCGCGGCGTGGCAACCAGGCAGTACCCGGCACCCTCCGGGAAGAGGTATTACCGCCAGACGTTTTTCCTCACCGAAATTGCCGAAAGGCGACTTTGGGTGTCGTTCACGTACAAACACTCGTCACCCCCGCGAACGCGGGGGCCCAGCGGGCAGATCAAAAGAGGAACGGTAGTACATACCCTCTCCATGCTGCCTATATCCCGTACAACAACTTCCGTTCCTGATCATACCGCTCGTAGAACTCGCGGTAAAACGCCACGCCCTCGCGCGTCGGCTCGGTCCGTTTGCGGTCGTCGAAGAGGACGAATTGGTCGCACAGTTCCGCCGCCGTCCTGCTCCCGCCGCCCTGGCGCTCCAGCATCAGTATGGCCAGTAACGCCCCGCCGAAAGCGCCGCCTTCATCATGCACCAGCCCCACGGTGGGCGCGTCGAAGACGTCGGCGATTATCTGCCGCCATACCGGGTTGCCGGTGCCGCCGCCGGTGAGGCGGAGCATCGCCGGCCGTTCGGTCAAAAACGGCATCTGCCGGTCCAGGCCCCATTTCAGGCCGAACACCACCGCCTCGGCGGCGGCGCGGATAAGGTTGGGGCGGGTCAGGTTGGTGGTGGTCATGCCCCTGAGCGTTCCCCGCGCCTCGGGAAGGGGCGGCGTGCGTTCGCCGTTAAAGTAGGGGAACAGGCGCAGGCCCTCGGACCCGGCCGGCGCTTCCCCCATGGCGGCGGCGAAGGGGGCCAGTTCCATTTCCAAGAGATGCTGCACCGAGGTGGTCGCGGAGGTGGCGTTGACGATGCAGGAGGTGAGGAGCCAGCCGCCGCTCGCGCCGGCGAAGACCTGGAGCACCGGGTCGAGATCGGTGGCCGGTTTGTCGGTGTGGATATTGAGGACGCCGGACGTGCCCAGGCCCAGCGTCGCGCCGCCGGGCGAGACGTTGCCGGTCCCGAACGCGCCCATGACGTTGTCGCCGCTGCCGCCGGCGACCAGGGTGTTTGTCGTCAGGCCCATCTGCGCCGCCGCTTCGCGCGTCAGCGGGCCGACGCAGTCGTCGGAGCGGATGATCTCCGGGAGCGCCCCGGCCAACACGCCGGTCGGGTCGATACGGTTCGCCATGTCGACGTCCCACTTCAGGCCGGCGACGTCGAAGAAGCCGGTGCCGGACGCGTCGCCCGGCTCCATCACCATGCGGCCGGTGAGCCAGTAGTTCAAGTAGTCGTGCGGGCACATGATATGCCGCGTCCTGGCCCAGACTTCGGGTTCGTGCTGGAGCATCCAGCGCACTTTGGAGGCGGTATAGCCGACGGGCAGGGCGGTGCCGAGGCGCTTGGCGACGGCGTCGTCGCCGCCTGCCTCGCGGATGATGTCGCGGTTCGCCTCGGCCGTCTCCATGTCGTTCCAGAGCTTGGCTTCGCGCAAGACCGCGCCGTTTTCGTCCAGCATGACGAGGCCGTGGTGCTGGCCGGATATGCCGATGGCCTTGACGTCGCCGGGCGCGCACCCGGCCTGGGTCATGGCGGCGCGGGCGGCGGCGATCATGGCGGCGACCCACCAGGACGGGTGTTGTTCGCGCCGGCCGGCGTCGGTGGCGATGATGTCGTGGGGAGCGTGGCCGATGCCGGCCACCCGGCCGGTCTGGGCGTCAAAAAGCAATACCTTGGTCCCCTGCGTTCCGCAGTCAATCCCCATGAACATGGATACGGTCCTCCTGGTACAGTCCGGCGGCGCGGCCGGAGGCGTGGTCGAAAGAGAAGAAACGTCTGGATACCTGACATTGTGGCCGCAGAAATTCATTTCGCAACAGAAATCCCGGACGGGAAATCGCCCTGCCGCGGGCGGGACGGACGCGCCGCCGAGACAGGTAGGATAAGCGTGTCGCGTGGTGCCGTCAACCCTTGTCGTATAAGGCTCAATCGCGTTTCCGGCAGGGGCTGTCCACCCCCACCGGAAGTTTTTTTGCACCTTGACCGCAGGCGGGAATGGGGTAACCTCTCCTTCGTTCTCGCCAGAATGAATCGAAATTTTCAGGTTGTCGGAAATGCACCGCGGCCACGGCCCGGTTTGTCGGAATACTTATGGATATGTCATCGCACGAACGTTCCTGCGCCCACTTGAAGCGCGCCGAGTACTACCAGGCCGAAGGATTGGCCCAACACGCGCTGGCGGAGCTGGATCTCGCCGTTTCAGCCGGGCCGGACGGAGCCGAGGCCCGCATGTGCCGGGCCGAATGCCTGCGCCGCCAGGGGCGTCTGGCCGAGGCCGAGGCCGACTTGTCGGTCGCGGTCTGCTCCGCCCCCGATAACCCCGAACCCTGCGTCATCATGGCCCAGACCCTCGCCGCCGGCCGCGACTTCGACAGCGCCATGAAATACATCGACCGGGCCGAACTCATCGACGCCGACTGGCACCGCGTCCATCTTATTCGCGGCGACGTGCTCCTCGCCGCCGGCCGCGAGGACGAGGCGCTCGCCAGCTACCGCCGCGCCGTCCGGCTCGCGCCCGACAACATCGAAGCCCTCACCGCCCTTGCCAGCCTGCGGATGGACCGGGGCGAAGACGTCAAGGCGGTCGCCCTCGCGGACCGGCTCCTCGCCATCAGCCCGAACTGCGTCGACGCGCGGGTCATCAAGGCCATGGCCATGGTTGAAAAGGGCAGGACCGACCGCGCCCTCAGCGAACTCAACCGCGCCCTCAGGATCAATCCCGATCACTTCCGCGCCCGGCTCGAGCGGGCCGGCCTGCACCTTCGCACCGGCAGAATGGACGAGGCGTTTCTCGATTATGCCTGGTGCGTCGGGGTCGACAACACCAATATCCGCGCCCTGCACGGCCTGGGCGAGAGCGCCTGGCGCTGCGGCCGGGTCAGGGAAGCCATCGACGCCTACAGCATCATCATCGAGTTCGGCCACGGCAATGCCGAAGTGCATCTCGGCCGGGCCGAAGCGCTGGCCCTGGCGGGACGGCGCGAGGAAGCGGTGGAGGACTGCACCCGCGCCCTCGAGTACGAACCGGCCAACCCTGATATCCACGCCAGCCGGGGCGTGTTCAACATGGAGCTCGGCCGCTACGACGACGCCATGCGCGATCTCAGCCAGGCCATCGCCCTCGACGGCGATCTGGTCGAGGCGATTATCGCCCGGGGCGATCTGCGCTCCCGCCAGGGCGACCTCCCCGGCGCGACCGCCGACTTCGCCGTCGCGGTGCGGTTGAGCCCGGACGAACCGGATCTCGTCGGCAGGTGGATTCGTTCCATCGGCGACGCCGGCGACCCGATCACGGCGCTGCGGCTGCTCGACCGCGAGCTCGGCCGCCATCCCGACCAGCCGAACCTGATGCTCCTGAAGGGCGATCTCCTGGCCGAAGCCCGCTGCCACGACGCCGCCCGCGACTGCTATGCCGAAATCGTCGCCCAGTCGCCGAACGAGATGGAGCCGCACCTGCGTCTGGCCGAATTCTACGAAAACCGCGCCGAGTACGACGCCGCCCTGGCCGAGTACGACATCGCCCTGCGTCTTGAACCGGGCGATCCCTTCCCGCGTCTCATGCGCGCCGCCCTCCTCGAACGCATGGGCAAGCAGCGCGAAGCCGAATGCGAACGCGCCGCCGCCAGCGGCCTCCGCCGTCTGCGCGGGCGCTAGGGGCAATTGCACTCGCACGTCATTTTCCCGAGAACGTCACCCCGGCGGTGAAGCGTCGACCAGCGCGCACGCGTGTGGTTGTGCCGGGGCAGGGCGAATGACCCTGTGCTGCACCGCGATTCTGAATGCCCAGCCGTCCACGTCCAGCCCGCCTTGCCCCGGCACAAACTCCCGTTTACGGTGCAGCAGACGTTTTTCCCGCCGGGGTGACGGTTGGGGGAGGTTGGGATGTATTGGTGAAAATGGCTGACGCAAGCCATGTGAAAAAGGCCAAACTTGAGAGGCACCGAACTCAATCGGTGCCCTCTTTTATCACTTAAATAACCATTATCGCATCAGCGCACACCAAACCGATAGATCGTCGTCTGCTTATATGTCTCCCCCGGCCGCAGTATCGTGCAGGCGAAATTGTTCTGGTTGACGGCGTCGGGGTGTTTCTGCGCCTCGAGGCAGAAGCCGTAGCGCTTTTTGTACACCGTGCCACTGATTCCCACATCGCTCCCGTCCAGGAAATTGCCGATATACAACTGCACGCACGGTTCCGTCGTCACCATATCGAGGGTGCGGCCCGAGTCCGGGTCGTAGACGGTGACCACCCATTCGTCCAGCCCCGGTTCCTTCTGCCGCGTCAGGACGTAATTGTGATCATAGCCTTCCGGTATATGTTCGAGGTCCCGGCCGATGGGTTTGGCGGCGGTAAAATCCATCGGCGTGTTGACGACCGGCAGCACTTCGCCCGTCGGCAGCAGCGTCGCGTCCACCGGTGTGTAGAAGTCCGCCTGGATGCGCGCTTCGTGCCTAAGCACGTCCGCACGGCCGCCGTTGAGATTGAAAAACTCGTGGTTCGTCAGGTTAACCAGCGTCGGCTGGTCGGTGACCGCTTCGTAGTCGATGCGGAGCGCGTCGCCGCGCACTTCGTACCACACGGTGACGTCGAGGGTGCCCGGGTAGTTCTCCTCGCCGTCGGGGGAGCGGTAGTCGAGGCGGAGGCGGTCGCCTTCGACCGAGGCGCGCCAGAGCTTCTGGTTAAAGCCGACCTCCCCGCCGTGGAGGTGGATGCCGTCGGCGTCGGTGTAGAGGCTGTAGGTCTTGCCGTCCAGGACAAAGCGCCCGTCCCGGATGCGGTTGGCGACCCGGCCGATCACTGCGCCGAAGTAGTTCGGTTTGGCGAGGTAGCCTGCGAGTGTTTCAAAGCCGAGGCCGATTTCCCCCATCGCGCCGGACCGGTCCCGCGTCCGCAGCGACTGGATGATGCCGCCGTAATCGGATATGGAGGCGGCGACGCCGTCCCCCTTGAGGTGGAACAGGCTGGCCTCGCGGCCGTCCGGCAAGGTTCCCCAAACGCGTTTGTCGATCATGGCATCCCCTTCTTTTTCGGATACTCGGGCAACAGCGGTATTAATGCAATCGTCTTGACGCCCCACCCCACACCATGACTCTAGCCGCACCGGGGAAAAATCAAGAGGCCGCGCGTTTCCCTGTGGGCGGGAGGCGACGCCGTGTGGTCAAGACGCTGCCGGTCGCGCCCGGACGTTGTCCGCTTTTTGCTTGTGTTTTTATCGGATTGCTTTTACAACGATGCTTCGACTTTTATCGGAGATACCACCGGCTTTGCGCCTGGCGGTGTCTCCGAGGAGTGGGATTCGATAGCTGGACGAGTATGGATAAGCGGGAACACACGCGGGCTGGCAGACGGCGTGTCCCGATCGTCGTTGTGGCGGTCGTGGCGGGGGCGGCGTCGTGTCTTCTCGTCCTCGCCGGCTGTTTCGCCCCGACCGAACCCTATGCCGACCGCGACGAACGGGTTATGGAGGCCCTGTCCCTGAACGACGCGCTGCCGCCGGTTCCGTCGCCCCTCACCCCGGCCGCGGCGGTCGAGTACGCGCTCCAAAACAGCCTGGAGTCGCGGGTGGCCGAAATCGACCTCGCCTACCAGAACGAGGCGATCGCGGCGGCTCACCGGCGGCTGTTGCCGTCCCTGACCATGCGCTATTCCGCCAACAATTCCAACCATCCTGCCGCCCGCTGGTCCCAGGGCGTCGACAGCGGCCAGCAATCCCTCGTCTCGTCCTACTCCGCCGACCGCGTCGCCCGTCAGGCCGAGGTGGGGGCGATGTGGAGCCTGCTCGATTTCGGCGTCGGCTATCTGAAGGCGAAGCAGCAGGGCGAACGGCTTTTCTCGGCCGAGGAACAGGTGCGCCGCGTCCGGCAAAAGGTGACTCTCGACGTCCTCTCCGCCTACTGGCGCGCCTCGGCGGCGATGGAAATCGCCCGTGAAGCCGAGGGTCTCAGGAAGGAACTGGAGGAGCAGGCCGAACTCATCCGCGACTCGGTCGACATGCGCATCCTCTCCGGAGCCGAAGGCGCGCGCCGCGAACTCGTCACCCATAACGGCCTCGCCGATCTCGAGCAATACCGCCGCGCCGCCGCCCAAGCCCTGCTGGAGCTCGCCCGCACCCTCGGGAGCGGCAGCGCCCGCGACATCACCCTCGACGCCTTCCCGGCTGGTCTTGACGAACGCCCGCCCGACGGCGATCCGTCGGCCCTGCAGGAAGAGGCGCTCCGTCGCCGTCCCGAACTCTACCAGCAGGACGCGCAGGAGCGGATAGCCCTGCACGACGCCCGCCTGGCCCTGGTCCAGATGGCCCCGAACGCCAGCCTGTCGCTGAACTACTACCAC
Source organism: Planctomycetaceae bacterium (assembly GCA_021203245.1). Taxonomy (GTDB): domain Bacteria; phylum Planctomycetota; class SZUA-567; order SZUA-567; family SZUA-567; genus JAJBSZ01. Next base: position 12,172 of record JAJQBO010000002.1, on the reverse strand, counting down.
GACCCCGATCTCTTCCTCCAATGGAACGACTGGATGACGGTCGGCGCGCGCGTCAGTTGGAACCTCCTGAACATCCCCGCCCGCATTTCCGAGCGGCGCATGGCCAAACTCCAGGGCGAAAGCGCCAGGATGAAGGGGCTGGCCCTCGCCGCCGGGGTCATGGCGCAGGTCGGCATCGCCTATTCCGACTGGATGTTGTCGTTCGACGGGGCGCAGGTGTTGGAAAACCGCGCCGCCGCCCGCAGGCGGCTCGTGGAAGCGCTGGCCGAGGGTGAGCGGGACGGCCAGACCCGTCCGGGCGAAGTGCTGCAGGAGCGGGTCAAGCTGCTGGAGGAGTGGGCGATGGCGGTGCGGGCCATCGCCGAATCCAAGGTGGCCGAGGCCCGGCTGGCGGCGGCGGTGGGGCTGGACTTTGACGACAACGGCTGCTTTGCCTGGAGCGGGTCGACTGCCGGCACCGCGTACGCGTCCCGGCCAGAAGCGCCTGTCGTGACTGTCCGCGCGCCCGCTGTGGACGAATGGAAAGGCTTGCCTCCCGGATCGCGCATCGTCCCGGCCGAGGAATTCCTTGCTCCCGACAGCGCATTCATCGCCAACGAATAACCATCCCGCCCGGCTACCCCGGAGACCGTCCCCATGCGTAGATGCTGTGTAACGCTTTTATTCCTTGCCTTTTTTCTCTCACAGATCACCGCCGCCGAGCCGGACGCCCCCCGCCGCTGGCGCGGCGTGTTCGAACCGCGCCAGGAAGCGCTTATCGCCGCCGAGGTGTCGATGCGGGTCATGGCCATGCCGGTCAAGCCGGGCCAGTCCTGCCGCCGTGGCGACATCCTGTTTGTGTTCGACGAAACCGTCCCTCGGGCGTCCCTCGCCGCCGCCGAGGCGCGGGTGGCCGCGGCCCGCCTGACCCGCGACGGCGTCCGCAACCTTTTCGAAAAGAACCAGTCCACCCCGGCCGAACTGGCCCGCGCCGATTCCGAACTCGCCCGCGCCGAACTGGAATACGCCTCGGCCGAGCGCGACCTCGCCTCCTGCCGCGTCGCTGCGCCGTTCGACGGCAAGGTTGTCGAGGCGCGGGTCGACGAACACGAATGGGCCAACCGGGGCAGTCCGCTGTTGCTGCTGGTCGACGACGCCGTCCTCAAGGCCCGCTTTTTCCTGCCGGAGGAGCGCTTTGCCGCGATCGGTGAAGGGGAGGCGGTGCGCGTCCACGTGCCGGCCCTCGGGCAGTCGTTCCCCGGGGTGGTCAGCCGCGTCGGCGTGGTGTTCGACCCGGCCAGCCGGTCCTTCGACGTCTGGGCCGACGTCGACAACGCGGGCGATCTCCTCCGCGCCGGCATGACCGCCGAGGTCGAATGGCCCCTTGGAGGCGGGCAATGAGCGGCATGCCTCCTCCGCCTGTCGAGGCGCTCGATCTGGTGCTCCTGGCAGGCAATGCCCGCAGCCCCAACGAATTCGCCTTTACCGTCCTGAACCGTTCCGTCGCCGTCGTCCGCTACGACAGGGCCACCCTGTGGCGTCTCGGCCCGCACCCCGCGCCGCAGGCGATCAGCGGCCCCGACCCCCTGGGCGAACGGTCGCCCTTTGTCGCCTCCTGGACCGCGCTGGTGGAGGCGATGCGGTCGCAGACCACCGGCGGGCTGCTGAACCGCGACGCCTTCAATCCGCCGACCATGTGGGACGACAAGTGGGACGAAACGGCGGGGTTGTCCGCCCTGTGGCTGCCCTTGCCGGAACGGAACGCGGCCTTCCTGTTTGAGCGCTGGGGCGAGGACGAATTTTCCCACAGCGAGGCGGCGGCGCTCATTGACCTTGTCGAAGCCTACAATATGGTCTGGCCGGGGACGAAAAAACAGCCGCTCCGGCGCATCCGGCGCGGGCTGGCGCCCCTCGCCGTCGCAGCTGTCATTGTGGCGCTCCTGCTCCTCGTCCGGCTGCCCCTGCGGGTCGTCGCGCCGTGCGAAGTCACGGCCCGCACGCCGTACCTCGTCGCCGCCCCCATGGACGGCGTCATCGACGAGGTCGTCGTCCGGCCCGGCCAGCGGGTCGAGGCGGGGGAGGCGCTGGCGCGCTACGATTCCCGCATGATGGAAGAGGACCTGAACGTGACCCGCCGTCAGGTCGAGGTGGTGGAAGCGGAACTCTCCGCCGCGCGGGCGCGCGGGTTCTCAGAGCCCCGCTACCGGGGCGACATCGCCCTCCTGGAAGCGCGGCTCGAGGCTGAGACGGCCCGCCTGGAAGCGCTCGAGGCCCGCTATGCGCGGCGGACCGTCACGGCGGCGCGGGCCGGCCTGGTGCAGTTGGACGACGCCCGGGCCTGGCGCGGCCGGCCCGTCGCCACCGGCCAGGCCATCCTCTCCCTCGTCGACCCCAACGCCTCCCGCCTGACGATCTGGCTGCCGCAGGACGACCGCATCGATATCGACCCGGACCGGCCGGTGCGGGTCCATCTGCACGCGCTCGGCGGCACCGCCCGCGAGGCGCGCCTGACCTATGTCTCGTCCTTTGCCCAGCCCACCCCGGACGGCATCTACGCCTTCCAGGCCGAGGCGGAGTGGCTGGGCGATCAGCCGCCGCCCCCTCTTGGTCTGCGCGGCAGCGCCAGCCTGTATGGCGAGGACGCATCGCTTGGCTATTGGCTGTTTCGCCGGCCCATGGCGTGGCTGCGGCGGTGGGTGGGACTGTGACGGCGGGCGGGACCTGGTCGCTTCGGCCCGACCTGCGCCTGGTCGAGGCCGAACCGGGCGAGCGCGGCCCGTCGCTCCTGGTCCACGATCCGGTGCCCGATACCTACGACCGGGTCGATTGGCCCGAGTCCGATCTGCTGCGGCTGCTGCAACGGCCGGCGACCATCGGCGAGGTGGTGCAGGGCTTCACGGCGATAAACCCCATCGCGCCCACCCGCGCCGAGGTCGTCGCCTATATGGCCGATCTCGGCCAAAGGGGCTGGCTCAGGGGACCGGCTTTCTGGCCGGAACGGTACCGCGAGCCGCCGAAGCGGAGCCTGTTCGCCGCCCTCTCCGGCCTCATGTTCGTGCAGGTGCCGCTGTTTCGGCCTGAACGCTTTCTCACACAAACCGCCGGCGTCGTCAGGACGATTTTCAATCCCGTGGTCCGGGCGGCGCTGGTGCTGATCGGCCTGGCCGGACTCTACCTAGCCCTGAATCGCTGGGAGGACTACTGGCTGGACAGCCTCGGCGGGCTCGATGCACGGAGTCTGCCCGCCTTCCTCTTCGCGGTGATCGCGGTCAAGGCGGCGCACGAACTCGGCCACGCCTACCAGGCGACCCTGTCGGGCGCGCGGGTGCCGGTCATGGGGGTGGCCTTGTTTTTCCTGATGCCGCTCCCGTTCACCGACGTCACCGACGCCTGGCGGCTGCCGTGGTCGGGGCGGCTCAGGGTGGCGACGGCGGGGTTGCGGTCGGAACTCGCCCTGGCGGCGGTGGCTCTGTTCCTGTGGGCCTTGTCGCCGCCGGGGGCGGCGGCGTCGACCCTGGCGCGGCTGTCCTCTGTCGCGTTCCTTTCCACCCTCCTGACCAACATCAACCCGGGACCGCGCTTTGACGGATACTTTATCCTCTCGTGCCTGCTGCGCATCGAAAACCTGCGTGCCCGGGGCGCGGCCCTGTTGTGGAATGCGGTGGGGCGGCATCTTTTCGGTCTTTCCGCCCGGCCGGTGCGGGTGGGGAGGCGCGGCGCGGTGCTGGTGTACGCCGTCTACGCGTTCGCCTATCGCCTGAGTCTGGGGCCGGGCTTATCGTCATGGCCTATCATTTTCTCCCCCGGGCGCTGGGGCTGCCTGCGGCGGCGCTGATGGCATGGTTGTTTTTCGGCAGGCCTATGATGGGCGGCCTGCGGGCATTATGGAGGGCGCGTGGGACAATGCGGATGACTCCCGGCATGGGTTTTCTGGCTCTGATTGCTTTGGGCCTTGGCATATGGTTCTTTGGCGCCTGGCCGCGGCGCGTCTCGTTTCCCGCCGTGACGGCCGCCGATCACGAGGAGGCGGTGCGGCTGCGCACGGGCGGGACGCTGCTGTGGACCGCCGCCGCCCGGGGCGACCGGGTCGAGGCGGGCCAGGCCCTGGCCGAACTCGGGTCGGAATGGCTCGACTACGACCGCCGCCGGGCCGAGTGGCGCGTGCGCGAAGCCGAGCTGGCCGAAGCGCGGGCATGGTACGGCCAGGCGAGCCGCGCCGACAGCGCCCCGCGCGCGGCCGAGACGCGCCGCCGCCAGGCCGAACTCGCGTCGCTCCGGGGAACCTATGACGCTCTCTCCGCCCGCGCCCCCATAGCCGGAACGATTGCCGCCTGGAAAAGCGATGTCACCCCCGGCATGGTCCTGCCCGGGGGGGGGCTACTCGGCTGGGTGACGGACGGTCCGGCCCGACGGGTCGTCGGCTATGCGCCGGCGGACATCGCCTACCGGCTCGAGGCGGGGGAGGGCGCAGTCTTTTTCGCCGACGACGGGTCTGGCCCGCGCCATGGCGCCGTCACCCTTATCGACCGATCCAGGGCCGAAATCCTGGACAGCCCCCACCTCGCCCGCGCCCTGACTGCGGTCCAGGACGGGCAGGGTGGCTACGTCTTGCCGCAACCCTACGCGCGGGTGGAAGTGCTGCTGGACGAGCCGGCGGCGCGATATGGTCAGACCGGGAACATCTGGTTACGCACCCGGCCGGAGTCGCTGGCGGTGCAAATCTGGAACTGGTTTCACGCGCTTGCGGTGCGTGAGAGTTCGTTTTAACGCAAAACTAAATAATTTAGCGAAAAAAAGGCTTGCGCGGATTGTGATTCGGACGATGCTATATGGTCATGGTGTCGACTGGAAAAAGTCGATTTTTATTTCTCTCGCCGTAGTTCAAAGGAGGCAGCTCTATGAACATGCATATTCTCAAGAGGGTGATGGTGGCGCTTGCTCTGACAGTTGCGGCAGTCTCGGTCGGGTCACGGGCCGAAGCCGGCCAGCCCCGCATCGGCGTCCTGATTTACCGCTATGACGATACATATATTTCCACTGTCCGCAACGCCCTCTCCAATGCCCTGGAAGGCAGGGCCAACGTCACCATGCAGGACGGCAAGGGCGACCAGGCCGCGCAGAACGATCAGCTCGACGTCATGATTGCCCGCCAAGTCGACGGCCTCCTCGTCAACATGGTCGACGCCCAGGCCGCTTCCGGCGTGTTGCTGAAGATCAAGAACGCGGGCATCCCCGTCGTCTTCTTCAACCGCGAACCCGATCTTAATGTCCTCAAGACCTACGACAAGTCCATTTTCGTCGGCACCAACGCCGCCGACGCCGGCAAGATGCAAGGGGACATCATCCGCAACCTGTGGAACAACTACCCCGAGTACGACCTGAACAAGGACGGCAAATTCCAGTACGTCATGTTCCAGGGCGAACCCGACAACCCGGAAGCCATCGCCCGCACCGAATGGAGCGTCAAACAGGCTATCGAAAACGGCATCCAGATGGAGCAGATCGGCCAGACCTTCGTCTGCAACTGGGACACCGCCCTCGCCCAGGGCGCGATGGAATCCGCCCTCGCCGCCAACGAAGGCAAGATTGAACTCGTCATCGCCAACAACGATTCCATGGCCATGGGCGCGGTCGCGGCCCTGTCGAACGTCGGCTACAACCTCGAGGGCGGCAGCAAGTTCGTCCCCGTCGTCGGCGTGGACGCCACGGAACAGGCGGTGGACGCCATCAACCGCGGCATCATGAGCGCCACCGTCAAGCAGGACGGCGAAGCCATGGGCCAGGCCCTTGCCACCATCATCCTCAACATGGTCGACGGCAAGGCCCCCCTGGACGGCACCCAGTACGAGTACGACGAAAGCGGCATCGCGGTACGCATTCCCTATTCTCCCTACGAAGGCAAGTAACGCCTGACGGGCCGGGACCACCTCCCGGCCCGCCGGCATTCCCTGGCAATCTTGAAAGGACTCCCCGGGCCGACGCCGCCGCGCGGCGCGGTTTCGGGGGCGTCCGCAAACGGGGGCCTTATGGAAAACGAAAACAACGGATTTCTTCTCGAAATGCTCGGCGTCGACAAGTCGTTCCCCGGCGTCAAGGCGCTGGACCAGGCGCGATTGCAGGTGCGTCCGGAAACGGTCCACGCGCTGATGGGGGAGAACGGCGCCGGCAAGTCGACCCTGATGAAATGCCTGTTCGGCATCTACAAGCCCGACGCCGGCCAGGTCCTGATAGAAGGCAAGCCGGTCAACTTCACCGGCCCGAAGGAAGCCATGGAGGGCGGCGTCTCCATGGTGCACCAGGAACTGAACCAGGTCCTGAAGCGGAACGTCATGGAAAACCTGTGGCTCGGCCGCTTCCCGGTCCGCCACGGCCTGGTGAGCGGGCGGGAAATGCTCAAGCGCACCCGCGCCATTTTCGAAGACCTCGACATCAAGGTCGACCCCAAGGCGATTATCGGCAAACTGTCTGTCTCGCAGCGGCAGATGGTGGAAATCGCCAAGGCGGTCTCGTACCACGCCAAGGTACTGGTTTTGGACGAACCGACGAGTTCGTTGACGAACCAGGAGGTCGAACACCTGTTCCGCATCATCAACAAGCTCCGCGACACCGGCGTCGGCATCGTCTACATCTCCCACAAGATGGAGGAGATCCTCGCCATCTCCGACGACGTCACCATCATGCGGGACGGCCAGTGGATAGCCACCAAACCGGCGGCGGACCTCACCATCGACGAAATCATCAAGCTGATGGTCGGCCGCGACCTGACCCAGCGCTTCCCTCCGAAAACCAACACTCCGGGCGGTGAATTGATGGTTGTCAAAAACCTCACTGGCCGCTATATGCCGACCTGCCGCGACGTCTCCTTTACCCTGCGCCGGGGCGAAATTCTCGGCGTCGCCGGGCTGGTGGGGAGCAGGCGGACGGAACTCCTCGAAACCATCTTCGGCATCGCCCACCGCGCCTCCGGGGAAATCTACAAGGAAGGCCGGCCCATCCTCAACCGGAGCGCCGAGGAGGCGATCAAAAACGGCTTCGCCATGATCACGGAAGAGCGCCGCGCCAACGGCATCTTCGCCGGGCTGGACATCACCTTCAACACCGTCATTTCGAACATCAACAGCACCAACTGCAAGAAGTACAAGGACGCCGGCCTGCTGTCGGGACGCAAGATGAACGCCGACGCCCAGTCGTCCATCACCTCGATGCGCATCAAGACGCCGTCGTACAAAACATTCATCCGCGACCTCTCCGGCGGCAACCAGCAGAAGGTCATCATCGGCCGCTGGCTCCTGACCAACCCGGACGTCCTCTTGATGGACGAGCCGACGCGCGGCATCGACGTCGGCGCGAAGGCGGAAATCTACCAGTTGATTATCAACCTGGCGTCCGAAGGCAAGGGCATCATGGTTGTCTCGTCGGAAATGCCCGAACTGCTCGGCATCTGCGACCGCATCATGGTCATGTCGGGCGGGAGGCTCGCCGGCATCCTGGACGTGCAGGACGCCAGCCAGGAAAAAATCATGCGGCTCGCCGCTGAATATGCATGAGGAGCGAGAGCTATGAACGAAACAAAGACGTTTGACTGGAAGGAATGGCTTCTCAGCTATTCGCTGTACATCATTCTCGGGTTGCTGATCGTCCTGGTGGTCGTCGTCGACGACACCTTCCTCTCCTGGGGCAACTTCTCCAACATCATGTCCCAGGCCTCGACCAGGGGCATCCTCGCCCTCGGTGTCGCCGGCATGATTGTCTACACCGGCACCGACCTCTCGGCCGGGCGCATTCTCGGCGCGTCGGCGGCGGTGTCGGCATCGCTGCTGCAGAGCGTCACCTACGGCGCGCGCATGTACCCGAGCATCACCGAACCCATCCCGATGATCGTGCCGCTCATCCTCAGCATCCTGGTCGGCATGTTCTTCACCACCATCAACGCGTTCGGCTTCGCCGTCCTGAAGATGCACCCGTTCATTATTTCCCTTGGCACCCAGCTTATCGCCTACGGCGCGCTGTGTTTGTACATCGACAGCCAGGCCGGCGGCGCGCAACCCCTCGCCAACCTGGACGCCCGGTATATCTCGTTCGTGAACGGCTACTTCGACCTCGGCTTTACCAAGCTGCCGTACCTGGTCATCTACCTGGCGATTTGCGCCGTGGTGATGTGGGTCATCTGGAACAAGACGGTGCTGGGCAAGAACATGTTCGCCATCGGTGGCAATCCCGAAGCGGCGGCGGTGTCGGGCGTCAACGTCACCCGGAACATCTTCGGCGTCTACCTCATTGCCGGCGTCCTCTACGGCATCGCCGCGTTCCTCGAGGCCGGCCGGGTGCAGAGCGTGACGACAAACACCGGGCTCAACTACGACCTCGATGCCATCTCCGGCTGCGTCATCGGCGGCGTGTCCTTCACGGGCGGCGTCGGCACGATTCCGGGCGTCATCCTCGGCGTGGTGATTCTCCAGACCATCAACTACAGCCTCTATTACCTGGGCATCAACGCCTATCTCCAGTATATCATCAAGGGCCTGATCATCATCATGGCGGTGGCGATCGACGTCCGTAAGTACATCAAGAAGAAGTAGGCCATGGCTGAAACGGATGAACTGCAGGAACGCCTGGCCGCCCTCGAGGCGCGGGAAGAAGAACTCGCCCGCCGCGAGAAGGCGCTGAACGCGAAGGCGCTCCACCACAACCTCTACGCCAACCTGACCGTGTCGGAACGGACGGTCAACATGGTCATTGTCGCCTGCATCGCGGGGATTGCCGCGCTGGTGGCGTTGGGCATGTATCTTGGAAGGCAGGGGTAGGACGACGCAGACAGTGTACCTTACGGGCCGCCGGACTTTTGACCGGCGGCTTGTTTTATGGCAGGCCATGGCAAAGCGGGGGCGGCGCCAAAGGCACGCGGTTGGGGATGGACGCAACCGAAACGTTTTGCTACTGTTGTAGCGAAAATCGAAAATGCCGTGCTGTACTTGATTGGAAGGACGTTCCATGTTCAACGGATTCATCCGAGTCGCCGCCGCATCGCCCGCCATTCGCGTCGCCGATCCGCACGGCAACTCCGAGGCAATCGTCACGGTAATGCGCGAGGCCGAGGCGGAAGGCGTGCAACTTCTCTGCCTGCCGGAACTGTGCCTGACCGGCTATACCTGCGGCGACCTGTTCCACCAGCGGCCGCTGCTCCGGGGCGCAATGGACGGGCTGGAATCGATTCGAAAAGCGAGCGAACGCCACGCCATCGTGGTTGTGGTGGGAATGCCCTTATCGGTGGATGGCAAATTGTACAACACCGCCGTCGTCGTCCAGGACGGGCGGGTGCTGGGCGTTGTGCCGAAAACGCACCTGCCGGGCTATGGCGAATTCTACGAGCCGCGCCACTTTACTCCCGCTCCGGCGGCGACGTCGACCGTGGCCCTGCCGGGCGGCGACGCACCGTTCGGCACGCGGCTCCTGTTCCAGTGCGACGGCATGCCGGACTTTTGCTTGGCGGTGGAGATCTGCGAAGACCTGTGGGTGCCGAACCCGCCCAGCGTCGGCCATGCCATGAACGGGGCGACAATCATCCTCAACCTCTCGGCCAGCGACGAGACCGTCGGCAAGGCCGGGTACCGACGGGAACTGGTGACCGGGCAGTCGGCGCGCCTGCTCTGCGGCTACGTCTATGCCGACGCGGGGCAGGGCGAAAGCAGTACAGACATGGTGTTTGCCGGCCATCACCTTGTCGGCGAAAACGGCGCGCTCCTCGCCGAATCGCCGCCCTTCGACAGCCGGATGGCGGTGGCGGAAATCGATCTCCACGGCCTCGCCCACGACCGCCGTCGCCTGAACACGTTCGCCATGAACCACCGTTCCGACTACACCGTCATCCCCTTTGCCAAACCGCCCCGGCCGGCGGAACTGCGGCGGCGCGTCGATCCCGCCCCGTTTGTCCCGTCGAACCCGCAGGAGCGGAGCCAGCGCTGCGAAGACATCCTCTCCATCCAGGCGACCGGCCTGGCGACCCGGCTGCACCACACCGGCGGCCGCGCCGTTCTGGGGATTTCCGGCGGGCTGGACAGTTGCCTGGCCCTGCTGGTGACCCGCCGCGCCTGTGCGCTGGTCGGCCAGGAGGCGGGAAGCATCCTCGCCGTGACCATGCCGTGCTTCGGCACGACCGGCCGCACCAAGGGGAACGCGATACGCTTGTGTGAAGCGCTCGGGGTCGACTGCCGCACCATCGACATCCACGACCAGGTCGAGGCGCATTTCCGCGCAATCGGCCACGACCCGGCCAACCGCGACGTGGTGTACGAAAACGCCCAGGCCCGCATCCGCACCCTGCACCTGATGGATCTGGCGAACGGTATCGGCGGCCTCGTGGTCGGCACCGGCGATCTGTCGGAACTGGCTCTCGGCTGGGCGACCTACAACGGCGATCACATGAGCATGTATGCGGTGAACGCGGGCGTGCCGAAAACGCTGGTACGCCATCTCGTCCGCCACGTCGCCGACACCTGCGGCGACGAGGCGCTTCGTGCCGTTCTTGTGGACATCCTCGACACGCCGGTCAGCCCCGAACTCCTGCCGCCCGACGGCGACGATATCGCACAGAAGACGGAAGACCTGGTCGGTCCGTACGAACTGCACGACTTCTTCCTCTACCATGTCATCCGCCGGGGCAGGACGCCGCGGCAGATGTTTGCGCTTGCCTGCGAGGCGTTCGGGGACAAGTTCGAGCCGGAGGTTGTTCGTTGCTGGCTGAAGGTTTTTATCCGGCGCTTCTTCGCCCAGCAGTTCAAGCGGAGCTGCCTGCCGGACGGCCCGAAGATCGGCTCGGTGACCCTGTCGCCCCGGGCCGACTGGCGCATGCCCTCGGATGCGGCGCCCGACGCCTGGCTGCGGGAGGTGGAGGAGATGGAAGGGGGGCGGTGACGCCTATTCCAGCGTGGCGTAGAACTGGTCTGCCGCGAAATGGGCCGCGCCGATCAACCCCTGCATGTCGCTGAGGGTCGAGTACTGGATGCGGATGTTCTTGTCCATTCCCGGCAGGGTGACTTTGCGCACCCGGTCCTTGATGAGGTCGAGGAAATAGGTCCCCGCCCTGGCGTATTCGCCCTGGATGATGATAAGCTCCGGATCGCATACCTGCATGACGTTGGTGATAGCCGCGGCGAAGAACTTCGCCGGCCGGTCGAGGAGTTCCCGCGCGAACGCGTCCCCCTGATCCGCCGCCGGGAAGACGTCTTGGTAGGAGATGGCGTTGGGGTCGCGGTCCCGCACCAGGACGGAATCGGGCCGGTCGGGCGCGAGTTCCCGCGCCCGCGCCTGCATGCGCAGGAGCGAGATGGCCGGTTCGAGGCAGCCCCTGCCGCCGCAGGCGCAGACGACGTCCGAATCCATGTCTACCGGCATATGGCCGATTTCACCCGCCAGGCCGCATTTGCCGCTCACCAGGTTGCCGTCCCACACCAGGCCCGAGGTCACCCCGTCCGGTTCGGTGCCGATTTCGAGAAAACGCCGCACCTGCCGCGCCTGCCCGATCTTCGCCTCCGCATAGGCCTGGTACCTGACCCAGTTGTCGACATGCAGGGTAAAGCCGCGCGGAAAGATGCGCCTGAGCATCCCGGCCACCGGCACGTTGTATCCCCACGACGGGAAATGCGGCGAGTAGACGATGACGCCCGCATTCGCGTCGGTGATGCCCGAGGTCCCCAGAACCACCGAGGCGAAACGGCTGTCGGTCAGCTTCAGCCTGGCAGACATCTCGTCGAAGGATTTTCGGGAATAATCGAGGATCGTTTCGAGCGGCGTGTCTTTTGGAAAGTCGACCCGGTCGGACATGACGATGTTCGCGTCCAGATTGGCGACGGCGGACAGAAGCGATGTCTCATAAAGCTGCGAGACAAAGACCAGCCGGTATTCGGAATTGATGGCGTAGAGGGTGGGTTTTTTGCCTGCCGCCTCGCCCGAGGCGATGCCTTTTCCTTTAGGGATGACCACGCCCCTGTCGCGCCAATGGGCGACGATCTTGGTGACAGTCAACTTGCTCAGCCCCGAAACCTCTGCCAGCCGGGCGATATCGACCGCGCCGTAACTCCTGATAATATCGAGGACACGGTTGCGGTTGTCGACCTTCATATCTTTTCTGGAGGTGATGTTCACAGTCTGCCATTCTTTTCCATACCCGAGGCGGTTCATTGTCCAGATTTTGGAG